>CANHNJ010000003.1 GCA_947462105.1 Alphaproteobacteria bacterium | reverse complement strand
TGTGGTCATGGACAGCCCCGGAAGGCGGCGTCAGGCATGAGCCGGACCGCCGCAAATTGGAATGTCCGTCCGGGTACTATTTCTTGCGGAAAGAGTCGAGGCTGACGACCTCGCCGGCCTGGGGCTTGTCCGCAGGCACCACGGGGTCGGGCGCGTCATCGGCCGAGGTTTCGGGGCTTTCGGCCATGGGGGCGGGCACCACCATCGGTGCGGTGACGGCAGCCTTGGCGGCTTCGGCCTCGCTGCGGAACTGCAAGCCAAACTGCACCCCCGGATCGAAGAAGGCGGTCAGCGCGGCAAAGGGAATGTGCAGCGGCGCGGGCAATTTCTTGAAGGTCAGCGTCACTTCGAAATAATCTTCCTTCACCTTCAGCGCCCAATATTGGTGCTGGATGATGATGGTCATCTCGTCGGGATACTGCTCCCTCAGGAAATCCGGGATGTCCACGCCATCGCCGTGCGTCTTGAAGGTGAGATAGAAGTGATGCGCGCCGATCAGGCCCGACTTCTCGATACGGCGCAGGGATTCGCGCACGACACCGCGCAGCGCCGCATCCGTCAAAGCCTGGTAGCCGATAAAGTCTTTTGCCATGGGTGCCCAAGACTAAGCGCCGCGAGGCCCAAGTCAATCGCCCAGGGCACGCGGCGAAAAGCCCGGATTTTTCATAATTCCACAGAAACCGTGGAGGGTTGCCCGGTACACCCACGCGCGTAGGCGCGAGCCGGAGCGCCATCAAAAACAGGGTGGTGTACCGCAAGCATTTGCGGTGAAGTGGGTGGTGTTTCTGTTGCCCGGTACACCACCCGAAACCGCGCTTGGCTAACCGTAGTTAGGCAGCGAGGGCCATTTCATTATCGTTGGCACCTAAACAATAGCCCGATGACGGCGGAACCATACCGGGAGAAAGGACAGCCTTTACACGTTCGTCGATCCTGTTTCGCCCCCACAAATACCCACTTCAAAAATGGGCATATGGTGGAGGCGCCGGGTACCGCCCCCGGGTCCGAGCCGCTTATTACGAAGCCGTTTATCGCCATAGACGTCCGGGCGAACCCGGATGACCTTCACAATATAGGTGCTGGCGGTTAAATTTAGAAGAGCGCCAGAATCGATGACGTCATGGCGCGGGAACCTTCGAAAATGCGCCCTTATCTCGACCTGCTTCGCCTTGCCCTGGAAACGGGGGCGGAAAAGCATGACCGCACCGGCACCGGCACACGCTCGATCTTCGGGCACCAGATGCGCTTCGACCTGTCGGCGGGTTTCCCGATGGTCACCACCAAGAAGCTGCACCTGAAATCGATCATTTATGAACTGCTCTGGTTTCTGCGCGGCGAGACCAATGTGCGCTGGCTGCAGGAACGCGGCGTCAGCATCTGGAATGAATGGGCCGATGCCAATGGCGAGCTTGGGCCGGTCTATGGCCATCAGTGGCGCTCCTGGCCCGCAAAAGATGGCGGTACCATCGACCAGATCAGCAACCTGATTGCCGACATCAAGCGCAATCCCGATTCCCGCCGCCTGATCGTCACCGCCTGGAATCCGGCGGATGTGCCAAAGATGGCGCTGCCGCCCTGTCACTGCCTGTTCCAGTTCTATGTCGCGGACGGCAGGCTGAGTTGCCAGCTTTACCAGCGCAGCGCCGACATCTTCCTGGGCGTGCCGTTCAACATCGCCTCATACGCCTTGCTGACGCTGATGGTGGCGCAGGTGACGGGGCTCAAGCCCGGCGACTTCGTGCACAGCCTGGGCGATGCGCATCTCTATCTGAACCACATCGACCAGGCGAAGGAGCAGTTGTCGCGTCCGCCGCTGCCGCTGCCGGTCATGCGGCTGAACCCGGAGGTGAAGGATATCTTCGCTTTCAGCTTCGAAGACTTCACGCTGGAAAATTACCAGGCGCATCCGTCCATCAAGGCGCCCATCGCGGTCTAGCCGCGTGCCGCCCTGTAACCCGCGACCGCCGCCTTGGCGCGCCGGGCGATCTCGTCATCGTCATAGGATGGCTTGAACAGGTCGCTGCCCAGGCCAAAGCCCGCCGCGCCTGCCTTCAGCCATTCGCCCATGTTGCCCGGATTGGCCCCACCCACGGCATAAAGCTTGGCATGGGGCGGTAGGATCACCTTGATGGCGGCCAGATGCGCCGGTCCCAGGCTGGCAGCCGGGAAAAGCTTCAGGTCGCGCGCCCCTGCGTTGAGCGCGATGTAGCATTCGCTGGGCGTCATCACCCCGGGCATGGGATGCAGGCCCTTCTTCACCGCATGCGCAATCACCGCCGCGTCGGTATGCGGCGACACGGCCAGCCTGCCGCCCGCATCGGCGACCCGGTCCACTTCGGCCGGGCTGGTGACGGTGCCTGCGCCAGTCAGCGCGCCGGAAAACTTCTGCGCCAGGATCTCGATGCTCCTGTACGGGTCGGGCGAGTTCAGCGGCACCTCGATGGCGCGGATACCGGCCTCGAAGATGGCGCCCGCCACTTTTTCAATGCGGTCAGGCGTGACGCCGCGCAGGATGGCGACCAGCGGAAGCTCGGCAAGGACATCGGTCATTTACGCACCCAACAAGGCTTGGTGGACAAAGGCAAGACCGGCCAGCGCGGTGTCTTCGCCCGTGATGGTGTCGCTGCCCACGCCATGCGCGGCCAGTGCCTTGGCATAGAGTGCGGCCAGTTCGGGTGCGCAGACCAGCGTGACGCGGGCATGCCCGCCGAACAGGCGCAACGCCGCCGCCACATCCTCACCGATCACCAGGCCGGACAGGTATGAGGCCGCTGCTGCCTTCGGGATCTCGCCCGCAAGCTGGCGGCTGCGGGTGCTGAACAGCAGGTGCAGCAGGCCCGCCTGTGTCTGCTTGCGCGCTAGGCCCAGGCCTTCTGCAAAGGCAGGATGATCGCCATCCACCGCGCCCGCGCCGCGCGCCAGCACGCTGTGCGCCGACAGCAGCGCGAAAAGCTCGCCCGACAGCGCGGTCTGGAAGTGGGCGACATGGCCGTCTTCCACCAGCACCCACTTGGCATGGGTGCCGGGCAGGCAGAACAGGTGACGGCCCTGCGCCAGTTCCTGTTTCAGGCGCAGCGCGCCCAGGATCTGGGTTTCCTCGCCCCGCATCACATCGAACAGGCCGATGGCATTGCGGCAGGACAGGCCGGGAATGATGGCGATGTCGCGCGTGGCCGCAGCAAAGCGCAGCGCGCCTTGCGCGATGGCGTCTGCCGCCACGGGGCAGGGCAGGTAAGCCGCTTCGCGCCAGCCGATGGTCGAGCCCACCATGCCGCACAGAATGGCGGGCAGCGCCGCATCCCAGCCAGCGGTCAGCTCTGCGAATATCTCTGCGGCGCGTTCGCCCGCATCCGCCACGCCGGGGCCATCGCGGCGCGCCAGCACGCCACCGTCGCGATCGCACAGGAACAGCCGCAGGCGGGTGGTGCCCCAGTCGCCGCCGATAAAGCCCGCAGATGTCACGGCGTCCTGCTCACGCGCGCTGGGCCTTCAGCCTGTCCGCCATCGCGGCGAAAACGCTGGCCCAGTCGCCGGGCGCAGCCTGGCGGAACAGGACCATGTTCGGATACCAGGGCGTCGTCGTGTCGTGCAGCGCCCAGCGCCATTCCGGATGGTGCTTCAGGGCGGTCCAGCACGGCCGGCCCAGCGCCCCGGCCAGATGCGCCACCGAGGTGTCGCAGCTGATGACCAGATCGACCGCCTGCATCGCCGCCGCCGTATCGACGAAAGCATTGTCACCGGCGTCGAAATCTTCGCCCAGGGTTTCGACCGTCATGCCCGTGGGCAGATCGGCAAGCTTGTCCAGGCCGTCCAGCTTCTGCAGCGAGATCAGGCGCACGCCGGGAATGGCGGCCAGCGGCGCCAGCGCCCGCAACGGATAGGAACGGTCGATGCCCATGCCGGTGTTAGCGCTGCCGGTCCAGCAGATGCCGATGCGGAAGCCGTCGCTGCCGATGCGCTGCTGCCACTTTTCCACCAGCGCGGCTTCGGCATGCAGATACGGGATCTGCACCGGCACCGTGTCGGGCCGCGTGCCGAAGGCCAGCGCCATACTCATCAGCGGCGTGTGCAGGTCGAACTGCGCCGGCGCGGTCTCGCAGGGCAGCGTCGCCACCGGGCTGGCAAGGCCCTGCATCAGCCGCGCCAGCTTGTCCTGCGGCGAGAAAATCACCGTGGCGCCGCGCGCCTGTGCCAGCGCCAGGTAGCGGCAGAACTGGATGGTGTCGCCCAGGCCCTGCTCGGCATGGACATACAGCGTCTTGCCGTCCAGCGCGCCTTCGCCCAGCCATTCCGGCTGCGGATAGACCGGCAGCACCGTGGGATCATCCTTGATGCGGCGGGCTTCGTAGAACTTCCAGCCATTTTCCCAGTCGCCGCTCTGCAGTGCCAGGAAGGCGCTGTGGAATTCCGCCTCGCCGCGAAAATCGGGGTTCTTGGCAAGTTCGCGGTTATAGGCCAGCGCTTCTGCGATGCGATTGCCGCCCACCAGCGCGCCGCTGCGGCCGATATGGGCGCTCTTCAGGCCCGGCGCCAGCGCGATGGCGCGGTCGAAGCTGGCCAGCGCGTCATCGGCGCGGCCCAGGTGCGTCAGCACCACGCCGCGATTGACATGGGCGTCGGCAAGATTGGGCGCCAGCGCCACCGCCTGGTCATAGGCGTCGAGGGCTTCCTGTCCCCGGCCCAGGAACATCAGCGGGCCGCCCAGATTGTAATGCAGTTCGCCATTGTCCGGCGCCAGCGCCACCGCCGCTTCCAGATGCGGCACCGCATCCGCATGGCGGCCCAGCCGCACCAGCGCGGCGCCATAGTTGCTGTGGGCCATCGGGTTTTCCGGCGCCAGCGCCAGCGCCCGCGCAAAGCTTTCCGCCGCTTCGTCGAAACGCCGCAGATGGGTCAGGACAATGGCGCTGGTATTGTGGGCCGGGCCAAAATCCGGCTGCACGGCCAGCGCGCTGGCGAAGCTGGCCAGCGCGGCGGCGGGATCGGTCTCCATCAGGGCAAGGCCGCGCTGGAAATGCGCCTGCAGGAAGGTGCTGTCCAGCGCCAGGGCGCGGTCGAAGCTGCGCATCGCCTCTTCGCGGCGTCCGGTCTGGGCATAGCCGGCGCCCAGGCCAACATGGAAGGCGGGACTGTTCGGGCGCAGCATCACCGCCCGCTCCAGGATCGGCACGGCGGCCTGCGGCAGCCCGGCATCGAGCGCCAGCGTTCCCAGCATATGGCCGACTTCGGCGTTTTCGGGATCGCGCGCCAGGATGGCGCGATAGGCCTGTTCGGCTTCGGGGAGACGGCCCTGGGTGTGCAGGGCGATGGCTTGTTCCAGCATGATTTTTCTTGTTTCCGGGAGGCGGCGGGATATTAGGCCATCCTCTACACGCAAGGGAAGATTGGGGCAAAACCGCCGTCCCGATGCCGATGGTGGCCTGCCAAGAGACGGCCCGGGCCGGTGCAACTTTTTCAGCGCAACCAACTTGGATGACGTCACACCCACGACGCTGGGTTTTGCCTGGGTGGATTTTCAGTTTCCTGAAGCGGTCAGGTTGGGCGGTGTCGAAGCTTCAGAGGCCACACTTGCATGCCTTGCTTTTGCCGCTGCTGAAGAAAGCCTTGGCAGGGTCATAAGTGGCTGCATCGTCCTGCAGGTGGTTGTGGGCCTGGTCAAGAACAAGCTGCTCGCAAAATAACGGCCCTGTCGATTGGGCCGCTCTGATGGAGAAAGGCGTTCCGGGAACGGGGCGCCTTTTTCAATTTGGGGGGCAGTTCCTCTTCCGCGTGGGCAGCGAGAATGGGACATCACTCTGGGCACACGAAAAAGCCCTGCGGTTTCCCGCAGGGCCTGTCGTACGCAGAGAAACTATCTCAGCAACAGGTTTTCTTTAGACCCGTATCGAGGTTATTTGGCGCCATTGCGCAGCTTTGCCGCAATCGCACATTCCTGCATGACGGTGAAATAGCGCTGCACACTGGCCTGGCCGACGATGAAGGGATGTGTTTCCCCCGCCTGACGCGGCGCCGCGATAAGGCGGGCCTTGGTATAGGCGCCGTCATACTCGCTGTGGTTGGAAAGAATGACCTGTGCATTGGCGGCGGCTGCCGCTGCGGCGATCTTCTTCTGCGATGCCACATACTCATCCCAGCGCGCGCCGTTGGTACCAAACGCGCCGGTCAGTGTGCCGCCGGAATAGGCTGCCATGACCGGGCGGCCGCCGTCCTTCACCGGGAATATGTAAGAGAGCGTGCCGTCGGTGTGGCCGGGCGTCGCGTAGATATCGACCGTGGTGTCGCCCAGGGTCAGCTTGTGACCCTGCGCCCCGACCGAGATGCCCTTGGTGGGAATGCCGCCGGGATATTCCTTGCGGGCAAGCGTCATGTCCCAGTCCGCCGCGCCCATGACGACCTGCGCCCCGGACAGCTTCTGAAGATCCGCCGCGCCCTGGTCATGGTCGCCATGGGCGTGGCTCAGGATGACGTACTTGATGTCCTTCGGGTTCAGGCCAAGCTTGGTCAAACCATCCACGATCTCGGCCTGTGTCGTATAGGCGAAGTTGGTGTCGATGATGATGATGCCCGCACTCGTGGTCAGCGCCCAGGACGAGAACTGCCGCGACCCCAGCCAATAGAGATTGTCAAAAATCTTGAACGGCGGCGCATACCAACCGGCACGATCCGGCGTGGCAGGCGCGCCACCGGCGCCACGGCCAGGCGCGCCGCGCCCGGCACCCGGCTGCGCGGGCGCAAAGAGTGGGCAAAGATTGAGCAGGGTGTTGCGATAATCCGCCCCGGCGGCGGTGCGCGCCGTTGCAATATGCGCGTCGATGGAATCGGCAGGCTGGGCGATGGCGGCGCCCGCCAATGCCAGTCCGGCAAGCATCGGCGTGATCTTGTATACAATTTTCATGGTTTCCCCCTGGGCATTTTTGTTGCGGCTTGTAGTGTGCCGTGCCCATAGAACCTCATCTTGCCGCGAAAAAGTTTGTCCAAATTATGCTTTGACGCCCGCTGGTGCGTATTTTTGCCTTTGCTGGCGCGCTTTTTGGCGGGAAATGCGCTTAGATTGATATGACGCCCAGTGGGCGATCCAATGAGAAGATTGCACGGGGGGGCATGATGCAGTTCTTGAATCGACGCAGCCTTTTGGCAGGGTTAAGCGCAGCAGGCACAGGGCTTATGCTGCCACCGGGCGCCGATGCGCTTGGGCTTCCGCAGGACAAGATCAAGGCGGTTCATTATTACGGCAACGCCGTCGATGCCGGCGGGCGCGGTGGCCAGCCGATGGTCAACCAATCCACCAACGTCGTCATCATCGAAACCGAATCCGGGCTGCGGGGCATCGGCGAAGGTGGCGAACCGCGCACGATGGAAGAATGCGCCGCGATGATGATCGGGCTGGACCCGTTCCGCATAGACTCGCATTGGCAGCGCATGATGCGCGGCATGCACTACACGGCGGGCCGCGAGAAGCTCCATTCCCTGGGCGGGCTTGATCTCGCGCTATGGGACCTGAAGGGCAAGGCTCTCAGCGTGCCGCTCTATCAACTGCTCAGCGGCAAGTCCCGCAACTACATCGAATGTTATTCGACAGCCTTCCCGCGCCCCTCGCAAGGTGCGACCATCGAAGAAACCGCGCGCGCCTGTCGCGAAGCCGGCTTTCGGGTCTATCGGCACGCCACGGATGTGGGCGGGGGCCGGGAAGTGGACCGCTTTGCCCTGGTGCGCCGGATGTATAACGACTGCCTGGCGATGCAAAAGGGCGCGGGCGACGGCGGTTGGGCGCTGGACTTCCACACCGAATTTGATCCGCCAGATGCCATCCGGCTGTGCACCATGATCGAGCAGGCGGACCTCCAGCCCTATTTCATCGAAGACCTGATCCGCAGCGAAAACATCGACGCCTATAAAACCTTGCGCGAGCGCACCCGCGTGCCCATCGCGATGGGCGAACAGCTTGGCTACAAGTGGGACATCAATCGCCTGGTTGAAAATCATCTGATTGACTATGTCCGCACCTCCCTGCCCAACGTCGGCGGCATCACCGAATACATGAAGGTGATCGGCATGGCGGAGACGCACTATGTCGGCATGATTCCACATTTCACGAGCCCCATCGCAGAAGCGGCGCTGGTGCATTGCCTTACCGCCTGTTCGGTTCCGGCGCTGATGGAAATATTGGGCAATGGCAGCCGCACCTGGCCTTATTTGCCGAAGGCGTATGACTTCAAGAACGGCAAAATGTGGCCCAACGAGCGTCCCGGCCTTGGCGTCGAAGTGGATGTAACCAAGCTAAAGAAGATCGGGGAATACAACGTGTATCGCGCGGGGATGCTGCTGAACCAGCGGCCGGATGGCTCTTATACGCAGTGGTGACCTGACCCCGCGCCCGCCCGTTCGCTAAAAGTTGTGGCAACGGATACAAGCAGGGCGGAACACCGTGAAAACGACGGCGTCTGTCTCACTTGGAAGGAAATGGAAATGGCCGATAAGAGTTCTGAAGAGATCGAAGTGGACAAGCGCGCAGCGGAGCGTGCGGCGGCCCACAAGGAAATGAAACTTGCCACCGGGACATCCTCTCACCATGCCGCAGTCCGCAAGCATACTTTGGCAAGCGAGGCGCACGCCAAGGCGCTTGTGATTGCCCAAAAGGCCGCGACCCGTTCGCGCAAATAGAACCGGATGATATGCGCGCTATGGCGCCTCGATGAAAAGCGCGGCCTGTGCGCCGGTCCGGAGAGTAGATGTCAGAGACTGATAGATGCCCATCGCAGCATTAGGCTGGAATGCGCGATGGCAAGAGACGTTCGAGGTCCATGCCGGCGCGGGCCTGGTGCCGGCACGTGTCGTTGCAGAGCATCGCAGTCACTACAGGATCGCGACGGCAGAGGCGGAATTCTCCGCAGGCACCACCGGGCGATTGCGCAACACGGTGGCTCAGCGCTCAGACTTGCCGGGCGTTGGTGACTTCGTGGTGGCGGCCCTTGCCGGTGGCGATAGCCCGGCGACGATCGAGGCCGTATTGCCCCGGACAAGCGCCTTAATTCGCAAGGCCTCGGGAAAACCCGACCCGCAGCTTTTGGCGGCGAATATCGATGTCGTGTTTATCGTGACGTCTATGGGTGGCGACTTCAACCTGCCGCGCATGAAACGCTATTGTGCCCTGGTGCAACAGGGCGGCGCCGCGCCTGTCATGCTGGTGAACAAAGCGGATCTGCAGAACAACGCTACCGGATTGGGTGGCGAGATCGCCGCGCTCGGTCAACACTCGCCCGTGCATCTGATCAGCGCGCGCGCCCGGGAAAGCCTTCAGGTCCTGGAACAGTATTTCACGGGCAATCGCACCGTCGCGCTCATCGGCTCGTCCGGTGTCGGTAAATCGACCTTGACCAACCAGTTGCTCGGCCGCGACGCGCAGGCAACCCAGGCGGTTCGCGATTTTGATGGTCGCGGGCGGCACACGACAACCAGCCGTCAGTTGCTCGTCCGGCCGCAAGACGGGGCCATTATCGACACGCCGGGCCTCCGGGGGCTGGAAACCTGGGACGCCACGGAAGGCGCCGAGGGCACCTTCGAGGATATCGAAGGCCTGGCCTTGCAATGCCGGTTTCGCAATTGCCGGCATGACGCCGAGCCGGATTGCGCGGTTCGCGCGGCCGTCGCGCGGGGCGAACTTGATGCTGCACGCGTATCCGACTACATCAAGCAGGCACACGGCCACTGACGGCGGCGCACGCGGCAATAAAACAGCCGCTGCGCTGGTCAGATCAAGCATGGAAGTTTTTCGATAATGACGACTGAAGACGATGTTCTGGGCGCGCTGACTAAGCCCCTTGCTGTCTACGCCATTCAGCGATTGCTCGATCCCAGCAGCAAGACAACCGATGCCCTGCAAGACCTGTTGATGCGGATGCGGGCAGCCGGAAAGCTGAAATTCAATATCAAGACGGGACTTTGGAGCAGGGCGGACGCTTCTTGAGCTCTAACGCGAGTCCCGGGGTTATCGAACGCGCCTTTCAGGTGGCAAAAAGCGGCGACGTGTCGAGTATTGAGACGCTGCAGGCGCAACTGCTCGCAGAAGGCTATGCCAATGTCGCTTTGGCGCTCACCGGCCGTTCCTTGCGGCAGCAACTGACGCGCATGATTATGGAAGCGCGTTAGCCTCGTAGAATTCTCATAGGAAACGCGCTGGCAGGGAATTGTCGCAGCGTCTTACGGCTGCTTCTGGCACAGGGCGGACAGCAAGGCAGCTTCCAAAGCGTTCTTTTGCGCGTTATAAGCGCCGCTATGCGGGCGTAGCTCAATGGTAGAGCTGTAGCTTCCCAAGCTACTGACGAGGGTTCGATTCCCTTCGCCCGCTCCAACTCTTCTTCCAATATATCCGCGCCTGGCGCCCTGGCATTTCGGGCCAGGGCCCGCCGCATGAAGCGTCATGCCTGCTATTCGCCGCCACCCGCGCCGGGCGGCACCAGCGATATCGCCGAGTCCATCACGCCGGTCGTGCCTGCGGGCGTGCGCGTGCTGGGCTTTCCGAGCATGATGGTCTGGTGATAGGCGCCCTGCGGCGAATAGATGATGTCGCCGTGATTGCCATAGACATCGCCCTGGCCTTCGATGCGGGTGGCCATGTTGCCTTCCAGCACGTACCACCATTCCGCCTGGCCAGTGTGGAAATGCCCGACCACGTTGGGCGGCGGCAGCGGCACGCCGGTCGTGCTGCGCCCGGTATAGAGGAACATCAGCCCGTCCATGTAGAACTGGCCGGGCGCCTTGGGCATGCCGGGCGCGCGCTGCACATCGGGATTGGCCTTGGCCCAGCCGCCATAATCGAAATATTGCGGCTTCTGGTCCTTGACCGAGGCGAGCTGGCAGCGGCAATCGACCCGGACGGTGGTGTAGCCGGGCGGCGCGGGCGGCGGCGTGGCGTTGTCGGCCACCGGGAAGAGCGTGCCCGCCATCACGTTGCGCACTTCAAAGCGGATCGACGGCGTGCTGCTGATCGTCTCGATGGCATAGGGCGTGCGCGCCGGGATCGATACCAGCCCGTCCTCGCCCGCTTCGATGGCGGGAAAATCCTTGAAGGTGAAACGCACCCGGCCCGAATGGACGATGAACAGGATCGCAGTGTCGCCCTGGAAGCTCACGGGCGTTTTCTTGCCCGCACCCAGCGAGATGTACTGGATGTTGAACCAGGCATCCTTCACCACCGGCTGCGCCCAGTCGGTCTGGCCCTTGTGCGCGGCGATGATGTCGGCGATGTGCCAGACCGGCTTCATCGGCGCGTGATAGGTGAGATCGGTCGGCTTGAAAGTATAGACCGGGATGCCGGCCTGCGCGGCATTGCCGCCGCCGCGTCCCGCCGGCGCAGCGGGCTGCGCCCAGCCGGTTGCAATCGAAGCCAGGACAATGGCCGCGATACCGGCCGCCAGCCTGTGTTGTTGCATTGCTTTTCCTTCCCCATGCCTGCTTCGTGTCGAAGCTTGGCGGCCATAGAGGCGCAAGGGATGGCGGCTGGCAATTTGCTCCGCGCCCGGGCTCTCAAGCTATGAAAGCATTGCTTTTCGGTCAGGATTGCATCCGTCCTGCGGTCAGCATTTCGGGCTGGGGCCCGCCGCCTGCAGATCGTACAGGAAGATGCCCCAGCCGGTGCCCGCCGCCACGCCAGACCGGCCCATCTGGAACGCCATATACCGGCCGTCATCGCTGATGACGGGGTTCGAGGCGCGATAGGTCGGCACGTTGGCGAAACAGGTCAGGCGCGTCATCGTGCTCTTGCCGTCCAGCGACAGCTTGTAGATGTCGGCGCGGTCGAAGCCGGTGCCGGCGGGATTGTGATGATCCGATTCCACCGTGGTGAACTTGCCGTCCGGGAAAATGCCCTCCGGCTCGTCATAGACCACCGGCGCATTGGAATAGTTGGTCAGCGTCTTGGTGGTCAGGTCGATGCCGAACGCGTCGGTCTGGTTGTAGTCATACATGCTGAAGGTGAGCTGGTTCTCGTTGCCGGGCATGAAGTTCTGCGGCTCCAGCGTCGCCTTGAAGGGCAGCTCGGCGCTGGTGATGATGGTGCGCTGGTTGGCCAGGCGCGGCACGCCATTGTCATAGACGATGTCGGCTTCCAGCATGCGCGAGGAACCGGGCGCCATTTCGCCCGGGAAGGCGGCGGCACGCTGCGACCAGGCGATGTGCAGGCGGGTGCGCGACGGCACCGGCCCTTCCGCCGCCTTCATGTTCAACGGCATGGGCGGCTTGCCCGAGGCGGGATCGAGCACGAACATCCAGCAATTGGCGCGGGCCTTGGCCGGGTCCTTCAGGTCATACTCCGTCGGCCCCGCCAGCAGGATATGGCCGTTCGCCAGATAGAGCGCCCGGGTGAAGCCATAGTTGGGAAAGTGCGAGGTCAGGTTGCGGATCTGGCCGCTGGCGATGTCGTATTCCAGCACGTCGCCGAAAGTCTTGGCGACAAACAGCACCTTCTTGCTGTCGAGCGAGAATTCGGCCCGTTCGCCAAAGCTGGTCAGCTTCTTGATATAGGGCGGCAGGTTCTGGTCGGGCGCGACCACGCCGCGCGGGGCCACTGGCGGCGGCTCCTGCGCCAGCAGCGGGGCAGGCGCGAGTGACAAGGCGAGTGCGGCGGCGAGAATGCGGTTCAGCATGGGCGTCCTCATTTTGGCGTGAGGATGACGCCAAGCTGGGCCAGGCGCAATCCTCAGACAAATGTGGCCCAGACCTACAGCCCGAAATTATACTGCAGGTTCATGCCATAGATGCGCACGGTCCATGCGGTGCTGGGCTTGTACTCGGCGAAGACTTCCAGCCGGCTGGGATTGTGGGTGCGGGTGACTTCGTCGATGCGATAATCCGTCCCGTGGCTGACGGCATCCAGCTCCGCGCCCCAGCGCAGATTCCATTGCGGCAGATCATGGGTGAAGCCGGCCTCGCCGCCATCGCCGCCGCCGATGCCGCCAGCGTCTGCCTCCTGGTCGAGGATGACGGCCCGGGCCTGCAGGACTGGCAGGCGGAAGAGGCGCTGATCCGGGGGCGGCGGCTGGACGAAACCGGGCCCGGTCATGGCCTGGGGCTGGCGATTGCGCGCGACCTGGTGGAGGCGCGGGGCGGCAGCATCGGGCTGAAACGCTCGGAGCTGGGCGGGCTGAAAGTGAAGATGATCTGGCCGCGTGGCTGAGGCCGCGTTAAGAAGCGGCATGACCCTGAGCCACACCGACCTGCGCGCCGCCAGCGCCTTGCTGCATCGCCATTGGCGGGACGAGACGCTGATCGACGCCCTGCCGGATGCCTTGCGCCCGGCAGATCGCGCCGAAGGCTATCGCATCCAGGCCTTCATCGAGGAACAGACGCAGCAGCCTTTGTTCGGCTGGAAGATTGCCGCCACCAGCGCGGCGGGGCAGGCGCACATCAATGTCGATGGCCCCATCGCCGGGCGGCTGCTGGCCGAGCGCGTCATCGCAGATGGCGGCACCTTCGTCATCGGTGGCAGCCATATGCGGCTGGCGGAGATGGAGTTCGCCTTCCGCATGGCCCGCGACCTGCCGCCGCGCGCGGCGCCCTATCTTGTGGACGAAGTGATGGACGCCGTCGCCACGCTGCATCCCGCCATCGAACTTCCCGATACGCGCT
Organism: Alphaproteobacteria bacterium; assembly: GCA_947462105.1. Lineage (GTDB taxonomy): Bacteria > Pseudomonadota > Alphaproteobacteria > Micropepsales > Micropepsaceae > Rhizomicrobium. Next base: position 131,892 of record CANHNJ010000003.1, on the reverse strand, counting down.
ACACCGACGTCACCCGCGTGGGCGTGGCGCAACTGGTGGCCGACAATGCCTGCGCCCACAAATTCGTCCTGGGCCCGGCCGCCACCGCCCGGTGGCGGACGCACGATCTGGCGGCGCATGCCGTGCGGGCGATGATCGGCGGCAGGATCGCGGGCGAAGGCGCCGGCGCCAATGTGCTGGGCGATCCGCGGCTTGCCCTGGCCTGGCTGGCCAATGAATTGTCCCGCCACGGCCTGACGCTGAAGGCGGGCGAGGTGGTCACCACCGGCACCTGCGTCAAACCGGTGGAAATCGTGCCGGGCGACCGGGTGCAGGGTGATTTTGGCGTGCTGGGCCAGGTTTCCCTAGCGATTACCTGAGCTTGTCCACATTTGTCAGACATTTTCCTTGGGCCAAACCCATGCTATGTAACCTGCAAACGATAACGGCACCGCCGCAGAGCGGTCCCGGCGGGAGAGATGCGTGAACGGCCTGATCAGGACATTGGGTTTGACGGCGGCGGGAATGATTTCCCTGCTCTGCTTTCACAGCTTTGCGGTTGCCGAAGATGCGCCCGCCGCTGCGAAACCCGTCACCCAGGTGGCGCTGGGCGAATCCGCACCTGCCGCTGCGACGGCTGCCGCCGCGCCCGCCAGCAATGCCCACACTGCCGTCCTCGCCAAATATTGCGGCGCCTGCCACAGCGGCGCAGCGCCGCGCGGTGATGTCTTGCTGCGTTTCAAGGATGACGCCGAAGCTATCGCCAGCGCCGGCAATGACGAACTCTGGACCAAGGTGGCGACCGAACTCTCCACCCGGCACATGCCGCCCGCCACCAGCACCAACAAGCCGACCGACGCGGAACGCACCCTGCTGGTCGACTTCATCAACAATCGCGTGCTGGCCAGCATCAAGCCCGATCCGGGCCCCTTCATCGTGCGCCGCCTCAACAACCGCGAATATGCCAACACGCTGCGCGACCTGCTCTACCTGCCCGCGTCCTACAACGCCGCCGCCGACTTCCCCGCCGATGAGCGCGGCGAAAGCTTCGACAACAATGCCGACACGCTGACGCTGTCGCCGATCCTGATCGAGCGCTATCTCGATGCCGCCGAGAAGGCCAGCGCCCTGGCGATGAAGCCGCGCACCGATGTCGAGAAGCCCAAGGTGCAATTTTCCAGCCTTGCCGGCAGCACCTCGCGCCTCAACGATCCCAGCAAGGATTTCAAGACCGACTACGCCAATCCGATGGAGAAGGTGCGCGTCAACCTGCTGGCCTTCGCGCCGCGCGCCTTCCGCCGCCCGGTGAGCGATGCCGAGATCGCGGGCCTGATGAAGTTCGTCAACATGGCCTTCACCCATGACGGCCTGTCGGATGAATCCATCGATCGCGCCATGTCGCTGGCGATCCGCGCCGCGACGATGTCGCCCGATTTCCTCTTCCGCATGGAAAGCAACGCAGCCGCCGACGGCAAGGGCGCGATCTTCGCGCTGAACGACTACCAGCTCGCCAACCGGCTCTCCTATTTCCTCTGGAGCTCGATGCCGGATGATGCGCTGTTCGAGGCGGCCAAGGCGGGCACGCTGAAGCAGAACCTGGAAACCCAGGTGAAGCGGATGCTCAGCGATCCCAAGGGCATCTCGCTGACCCGGGATTTCCTGGGCCAGTGGCTGGAAATTCGCGGCCTGGAAGCGACGCCCAACGTGGACAAGGCCCTGCTGGCCTCAATGCGGGCCGAGACCGAGAATTATTTCAACTACATCGTCACCAACAACCGGCCGATCACCGATCTGCTGGCGTCGGACTACACTTTTGTCGATGAACGCCTGGCCAAGCTGTATGGCATCCCGAACGTCACCGGTCCGGAATTCCGCAAGGTGGCGGTGGACACGGCGCAGCGCGGCGGCGTCATGACCCAGGCTTCGATCCTGACCCTGACCTCCAAGCCGCTGGCCGACGGCATGCGCACCTCGCCCGTGGTGCGCGGCAAGTTCATCCTGGAAAACCTGTTCAACCAGAAGATTCCACCGCCGCCGCCCAACGTGCCGTCGCTGGCGCTCGACACCAACACCCAGCTCAAGGGCACGGTGCGCCAGATCTTCGAGCAGCATCGCAATTTCCCCTCCTGCGCCGGCTGTCATGCCCGCATGGACCCGTATGGCTTCGCGCTGGAGAATTATTCCGGCACCGGCGCCTGGCGCCTGACCGACAATGGCGATCCCGTTGATGCCTCGGGTGAGATCGACGGCAAGAAGTTCGGTGGCCCGGTCGAGTTCCGCCAGATGCTGGCGGCGCGCAAGGATGATTTCCGCCGCGCCTTCGTGCGCAAGATGCTGTCCTATGCGCTGGGTCGCGGCATCCAGGGCTTCGACCGCCCGGCGGTGGAAGACATCGTCGCCAGGGTGAAGGCCGATGGCGACACCTTTGCCAGCGTCATCCTCAACGTGGCGCGCAGCTATCCCTTCCAGAATGCCCGGGGCAGCGTCCTGACGGCGGCGGGACCCAAGCCCAAGCCGGAAGAGGCGCGGCTGATGCCGATTTCCGCACCGCAGGCTGCAGGAAGCCGCTAGAAACGGGGCTTTTCTACCAAAAGTTGCAGTTGCCGGCCCGGGCCTTAACCGGGCCTGAACCCCTTGGGCGTTAATCTGGCCCGTATTGCCGGGGTTTTCGTCGTGTTGATGCAGGGACCTGGCGCGCTTTCGCGCGCCGCCAAGCGCCAGAAAAACAGCCTGCTTGCGAGGTATTCCGAAACCCTCGGCGAGATGATGCTGCGCAGGCAAACCGAAATGGCGATCCGCGCCGGGCGCCAGGAAGCCGAACTCAACGCGCGCTCCAAATCCGCCTTCCTCGGCGCCATGAGCCATGAGCTGCGCACGCCGCTCAACGCCATCATCGGCTTCTCCGACATGATGCGCGAACCCGGCGCTGTCAGCGCCGCCGACAATGCCGAGTATGCCGGCCATATCGCCAAGGCGGGCCGCGGCCTGCTCGACGTGGTCAGCGACGTGCTCGACATGTCGAAACTGGAATCCGGCAGCCTGGCGCTGACCAAGGCCCCTGTCGCCATCGCCGATGTCGCGGCGGCGGCGGCAGAGCAGGTCAAGCCGGACTTCGATGCCAAGAAGCAGTTGCTCGATGTCCGCCTCGACCGTTCGCTGCGCGAGGTCGATATCGATCACAAGCGCGTGCGCCAGATTCTGGTCAATCTGCTTTCCAACGCTTCCAAGTTTACTGCGTCCGGTGGCCGCGTGCTGCTGATGGCGCGGCCCATCGCCGATGGCGGCGTCACCATCGCCATCGCCGATACCGGCATCGGTATGACCCATGAAGCGATCATGCTGGCGCTCAAGCCTTTCATGCAGGTGGATACCAGCCGCGCCCGCACCCAGGAAGGCGTGGGCCTGGGCCTGCCGCTGGCGCTGGGCCTGGCCCGTCTGCATGGCGGCACGCTGCATATCGACCGCCCCACCTCCAATATCGCCGCGCCAGCGTCTGTGGGCGCCACGCCGAACTTCCGCGAGCGTCGCGGCATGCCGGCGGCGCCGCCAATCCGCCTGGCCCATATCGTCTCGGTCTCGGGCAGCCGTGCCGTCGCCCTGCTGGAACGCCAGGACGCCATCACCGGCGCCGACAGCCGCGTCCAGATCGGTGGGCTGGTGAAAGTCATGACGCCGGTCTCGGCGGTGATGGGCATCGTCGCCGCCATCAGCGCGCCCATGACGGCCAGCGAAGGCGAAGTACCGGCCGGCCTGATCGAGATCAATCTGATGGGCGAAGTGGCGATGGATCCGGGCAAGCGCCTGACCTTCCGGCGCGGCGTCTCGGCGCTGCCCAGCCTGGGCGATGGCGTGCTCTTGGCCGACAAGCATGATCTGACCCGCGTCTATGCCCCGCCCCAGGCCGCCAGCATCAAGATCGGCAGCCTGTTCCAGGATGCCAGCGTGCCGGCGCGGCTGCTGATCGACGACCTGCTCTCCAAGCATTTCCTGGTGGTGGGCTCCACCGGCTCGGGCAAGTCCTCGGCGCTGACCTGCGTGCTGCAGCGCCTGCTGGCCGAGCATAACCATGCCCATGTCGTGATCCTGGATGTGCACAATGAATATGCCGCTTCGTTCGGCGGCCTGGTCGAGCCCATCAGCCTGGACAATTTCCACCTGCCGTTCTGGATGCTCGACTTCCCGGAAATGACGGCGGCGCTGGTCAGCCGCGACGCCCATCACGATGCCGAGGTCGAGATCCTGGCCGAAGGCGTGGTCTTCGCCAAGAAGCGTTACAGCGACAGCGCCACCAGCCGCTCCGGCGCACTGGTCGCGCGCAAGAGCGCCGACAGCCATGTCATCACCGTCGATACGCCGACGCCGTTCCGCATGTCGGACGTGATCGCCTTCATCGACGAGCAGCTTGGCCGCCTGGAGCGTTCGCAGCTGATGCTGCCCTATCGACGCCTGCGCACCCGCATCGAAAAGCTGGTCTCCGACCAGCGCTACAATTTCATGTTCGGCAGCCTGTCGGTGCAGGACACGATGGGCGATGTGCTGGCGCGCCTGTTCCGCGTCCCCGCCGAAGGCCGCCCGATCAGCGTCATCGACCTGTCCACCGTGCCGCCGGAAATTCTCGACGTGGTGATCTCGGTGATCTCGCGCCTGGCCTTCGACCTGGCGGTGTGGTCCAAGGGCGGCCTGCCCATGCTGCTGGTCTGCGAGGAAGCGCATCGCTACGCCCCCGCCGACAGCCAGAAATTCGTCCCCACCCGCCATGCCCTGTCGCGCATCGCCAAGGAAGGCCGCAAATATGGCCTGTCGCTGGCGCTGGTGACGCAGCGCCCCAGCGAACTGGACGCCACCATCGTCTCGCAATGCGGCACCGCCATCGTGTTGCGCCTCTCCAGCGAGCGCGACCAGGAAGTCATTCGCGGCTCCACCTATGAAGGCATGGCCGACCTGATCGAGTTCCTGCCGCTGCTGGGCGACCGCGAGGCGCTGGTGCTGGGGCAGGGCGTCTCGATGCCGATGCGGGTGCGCTTCGACGATATCGGCAAGCGCGTGGTGCCGCGCAGCGGCCATGCCAGCTTCTCCAAGGGCTGGAAGACGCCCAACATGGATCGCGAGGGCCTCGATGCCATTGTCGCCCGCTGGCGCAACAACGGGCGGGATCGCACTTAGCCGCGGCGCGGTTCTTTTCGGCCCTGGCGTTGTCGCGCGTGCTCACGTGCCTTGCGCACGCTGCGCGCGACGCTCCTAGCCAGACCCGAAAATTCCTCGCGCCTTGTTCGTGGCTCCCCTAGGATGTGCTCGCTCTCGCTGGAGGCCGCGTGTCGCCGCAATTCGTCCCGTTCGGAACGCCGCACCTCGTGGCCATCGCCTGCACGCTGCTGGTGCCCCTCGCGCTGGCGCTGGTCGCGTGGCATGAGCATCTGGGTCCACCGGCAGACCGCATGACCCGCATCGGCCTGGCCTTGCTGCTGCTGGGCGGCTGGATCTTCTGGTACGGGCTGGGGGCACTGCGTGGCGACCTGGCGCTCGACCGCTCGCTGCCGATGCATCTGTGCGACTGGGCCCAGATCGCGCTGATGGTCGCACTGGTGACGCGCCACCAGCTTGCCTATGAGCTGGGCTATTTCTGGGGCTTGGGCGGCACGCTGCAGGGGCTGATCACGCCCACCGTCTATTATGATTTTCCCGACGCGGCCTATTTCGCTTTTTTCATCCAGCATGGCGGCGTGATCGCGTCGCTGCTTTATCTGACGCTGGGCACGCGCCTGCGCCCGGCCTTGCGCTCGCTGCCGCGCGTGGCGCTGGGAAGCCTCGTCTATCTGGCGGCGGCCGGTCTGATCGACTGGTTGCTGGCGGTCAATTACGGCTTCCTGCGCGCCAAGCCGCTGGGCCAGAACCTGCTCAGCGTGTTGGCGCCCTGGCCCTGGTACATCCCGCAACTGGTGGGCATCGGCATGCTCTCGCTCGGTCTCTATTACCTGCCGTTCGGGATCGCCGATCTGGTGCGCGCGAAAAAGAGCCCTGAAAGAACATGAGGCGGCCGGCACATTTGCGCCGTAGCCGCCTCACTTCTGCCCCCTTGAATTGGACCTTCAGGCCCTCCTTCAATTTGAAGGTGTCGACCCAAACACTGCGGGGTTTCCCCAAACCGTCCGTCCGCAACGCCCTAACTGTGCCGTAGCGGCAATCAGACGCAACCGGGTTATGCGGTTTGCTTGTGACAGAATTGCTTTTTCAAGGGGGCTGTGTGTTTCCCGCAACATCTGCGGAACCAGGCAAATGGTCCGTCCCCGGAGAAATGGAACCGTTCCAGATTGTCAGGGCGCGCGGAAGTGCTTGGAAAGCTTCAGGCCCTGGCGCTGGTAATTGGACCCCAGCCCTTCGCCATACGAGGTTGGCGGCGGATCGGTCAGCCGTTCGAACACCAGACGCCCGATCACCTGGCCATGTTCCAGGATGAAAGGCACCTCGCGCGAACGCACTTCCAGCACGGCGCGGGCCGTCGGGGGCTTGCCCGTTTCCACGCCGAAACCGGGATCGAAGAAGCCGGCATAGTGAACGCGGAACTCGCCCACCAGCGGGTTGAAGGGCTCCATCTCGGCGGCATGGTCCAGCGGAATGGCGACGCGTTCGCGGCTGGCCAGGATGTAGAATTCGTCCGGGTCCAGCACCAGGCAGCCGCCGGGGTCGGCCATGATGGGGTCCCAGAACTGCCACGGATCGAGCAGGCCCGGCTTGTCGACATCGATCAGCCCGGTATGGCGCTTGGCGCGCCAGCCGATGCGGCCGCTCTGCGGGTCGGCGCTCTTCAGGTCGATCGAAAGACACAGGCCGCCATCGATGGTCGGCGTGGTGTCGGTGAGCGGGCTGCGCAAATGTAGTTCCTTCAGCGCCGCATCGCTGGAGGTGGGCGCGCCGTGGCGCAGGCGAAGCTGGTTCAGGCGCGAACCCTTGCGCACCAGCACCGGGAAGGTGCGCGGGCTGATCTCGGCAAAGAGCGGGCCGCAATAGCCCGGCGCTATGCGGTCGAAGGCGGCGGCATGGTCGGTGATCAGCCGGACAAAGACATCAATGCGCCCGGTCGAACTCTTCGGGTTCGCCGCACCGCAAATGCCGGGGCTGAGAGCGGCGCTTTCCAGCAGCGGCACGATATAGACGCAGTCCGTCTCCAGCACCGCGCCGTTGGTCAAGTCGATCTCGTGCATGAAGACCGAGGGCAGGCGGTCGGCGACCGTCGCATTGGGGCCGGGCAGGAAGCTGGCGCGCACCCGCCACGCCTTGGCGCCCAGCCGCAGATCGAGGCTGGCGGGCTGGAGCTGGCCCGGCACCAGCGGCTCGGCGGGGATTACTTCGCGGCCATCAGCGATCAGCCGCTCCAGCACATGGCTGGGCATGATGCCGCTGGCATGGCGGCCAAAAGGGCTGTCCGGAATCGGGCTGGGTTGGGCCATCAGGAGGTTATAAGAGGGCTGCTCTCGCCAGAGATAGCATTTGGCCCCAGGAACATCCGGATATCCCCAATCACCTCGGCCAGCCCGGCGCGCTTGACCGGCGCATCCGGTGGCAACCCGTTCAGAAGCCGTGACGGCGTCGCCCCTTCCAGGATCACGAAGCAGCCATGATCCTGTGGCCCCCGGATCAGGCGGCCAAAGGCCTGCTTGAGCCGGAAGCGGGTGATGAGGTCGTCATAGCCCTTGCCGAAACGGGCCCGCCGCGCCTTGTGCAGGATGGTCGGCTTGGGCCAGGGCACCTTGTCGAACACGACCAGCCGCAAGCTGCGCCCCGGGACATCGACGCCATCGCGCAGCGCATCGGTGCCCAGCAGGCAGGCATTCTCCTCGGCGCGGAACAGGTCGACCAGCGCGCCGGTATCGAGCCGGTCGATATGCTGGGCGTAGAGCGGCAGGCCTGCCAGCGCCAGGGGTTCGGTGATGCGGCTGGCGGTGTCCTTCAGGGCGCGCACCGCCGTGAACAGCCCCAGCGCGCCGCCACCGCTGGCAAGAAACAGTTCGCGCATCGCCGCCGCCAGCGCCTCGGGCTCGCGGCGCGGCAGATCATTGACCACGAAGATGCGCGCCTGCCTGGCATAGTCGAAGGGCGAGCCGAACATGGCGCGGCGCGGCGGCTCCAGCAGGTGGCCCGCACCGGTGCGGATTTCGGCCGCCGTCCAGTCGTCGGCACTGGAATCGCGCAGCGTTGCCGATGTCACCAGCGCGCCATGCGCGGGCGCGAAGACTTCGGCCGCCAGCGGGATGGTGGGGTCGATCCAGTGCCGCTCCAGCCCGATATCGCTGTCACGGCCATCCTCGCGCTTGAGTTCGAACCAGTCGATGAATTCGTCATTCAGCTCGCCGGTCTCCAGCGTCTCCAGCATCGCCATCCAGGCAGGCAGGATGCGCTTGGCACGGCGGTCCAGCCCGCGCGCGGCGGCATCGAGACGGGCGCGGGTATAAGGTTCGATATCGGCGGTCTTGTCGGCCATCTTCTTGCGCAGCAGATGCGCCAGGTGGCTCAAGGGATCGGCCAGCCGCTTCAGGGCGCGCGCCAGGCCGCGCACCGCCTCCGCCAGATCCTCCGGCATGGGATGGGGTTCGGCTTCGAGGGTGTAGAAATTGTCGGCCTCGCCGCTGCGGGCGCGCACATGCTGATAGGCCAGCGCCAGAAAGACTTCGCCCGGCCCGCGCGGACTGGAGAGCCGCTGCGTCCAGCCTTCGCCCGCCAGCGCACACGATGCCTGCACGGCCTCTTCCAGCGCGTGGCGCGCCGCTTCGTCATCGGCGATCAGATCCTTCAGCCGTTCTTCCAGCCCGCGCATGCGGCTGCGGGTGCGCGCTTCGGGGCCACGCACCCAGCGGCGCAGTTCGGACATCTCGCGGCCCGACAGCAGGGCGGCAAAACCGCTATCGGCGGCGTCGAACAGATGATGGCCCTCGTCGAAGACATAGCGCAGCCGTCTGCCATTCTCGGGTTCCGGGGAATCCGTGGTTTCATCCGTCGCCAGCCAGTCCTGCGATGCTTGCGCAATCACCAGCGCATGGTTGGCGATGACGATGGGGGCGGTGCGCGCCTTGCGCACCACTTTTTCGATGAAGCACTGCCGGTAATGGGCGCAGGCGGCATAGATGCATTCGCCGCGCCGGTCGGTGACGGTCGAGAGCGGCATGGCAGACGCGAGGAAGGCAGGAAAGCCGGCGCCGGAAATGTCGCCATCGCTACCCGATGTCGCCCAGCGCGCGATCAACCCCAGCGCGATGCTGCGTGGGCCCGGTGCCAGCGCCGTGCGCTTGGCCGCCTCTTCAAAGTTCAGCAGGCAGAGATAATTCTCGCGGCCCTTGCGCACGACGGCTTTTTGCGCGCGCTCGATGGGATCGGGATAGAGCCGCGCGATCTCCTGCACGATCTGGCGCTGCAGGTTGCGGGTGTAGGTGCTGATCCACAGGCCCGGGCCGTTCTTCTCCGCCCAGACGCTGGCGGGGGCAAGATAGCCCAGCGTCTTGCCGGTGCCGGTGCCCGCTTCCAGCAGCGCCACTTTCGGCGCGCCCACCACCTCGCGCGGCCCAAAGGCATAGGTCGCGGCCCGGGAATAGGCTTCCTGCTCGGGCCGCGCTTCGCTGACCAGCCGCGCCAGCCGCGTCGCGGCTTCGTCGGGCGTGACCGGTTGCGATCCCGGCTGGCCCGGCGCCGCTTCGTCTTCCCACGCGGCCAGGCCGCGCCACACTTCCAGCCCGGCGATGGGCGAGCCATGCGGCACCTCGCCAACAAGGGCCTGCAGCAGCCCGGCCCAGCGCCAGCCCGCCCGCGCCAGCGTGCCAACCAGTGGCGCCATCGCGGCCTTCGCGTCGGATGATGCGTTTTCCACTTCGCGCAGCAGGTGCCGCGCGATCTGCGGCAGCAGCGCCGCGCTCTCTTCAGGCGTGCGGGCAAAGCCCAGCCCCAGCACCCGCGCCATGCCGCCCGCCGATGGCACAAAGGCCTGGCCGGGCCGCACAAAGGCGAACAGTTCGATCACATCATAAGGTGCGGTTGCGCCTTTGGTGCCCAGCCGCCCCGCCGTGAAACCGGCATGGGCGACCAATACGTCACCGCCTTCAAGAATGGCGCGGGCATCGCGCAGCGCGGCGCGGCGCGCCTTGCCGTCTTCAAGGACGGCAGCGCCGGGTGGCGCGGGAACCAGCGCCGGGAGCGACTCGATAAGGGGGAAGGACATGAGCGGCGTATCTTAGGCACCGCAGCGGAGCGACGGCCAGCAAAAGTTGCAGACTTTTGCGTTGGCCGCGCGACCAAATAAAAATCAGGCTACGTCCGGATAAAGATGCGTCACCGCCTGCTTCGCGCGCAGATGCTCGCCCATCACCATCTGCGCCGCGTTGCGCAAGGCATGGTGATCTTCGCCTTAGCGGGTTTTCTGCGCGAACAGACGCGCCGCCTGGGTGACGGCGGTGAGGCCCAGCCCGCCCGCCGCGCCGACAATGTCCTGGGCCAGGCGCGCCGCCTCGTCCCATTTCTCCTCGGCACAGGCTTGCCCCAGCGCGTTGGTGAGCTGCTCGGCGGTGACGATGTAGCATTGCAGGATATCGACCAGCGACTTGATGCCGACCGATTTCTCCAGCGTCGAGAAGGCCAGCGCATCGATGGCGGCGACGCGCTCCGGCGCGCGCGCTTCCTTTGCCGTCCCATCCTCGGGCCGCGCCATGAACTGGGCCAGCGCGCCATACAGCGATTCTTGCCCGCCTGCGCGATGGCGTCGGCCAGCGTCGGCGCAACGGTGATGCTGTTGCCGAACGGCTCTAGCAGGTTGGCAAGACCGGCAGTGACGCCCGGCACGGTGGAATGCAGCAGCAGGGCCAGGCCCGATGGCGGCGGCTGGCTGGTCTCGCCCGAGCTGCCGAACGGTGCCGACAGCGTCGCGATGCCGGAGACTGGCAGCGTGAAGAAGAACTGCGCCCCTTCGCCGGGCACGCTCTCGAAGCCGATCGCGCCGCCGGCCTGCGAGACGATGCGCTTGGCCACGGCCAGGCCCAGCCCCGCACCCTGCTGGGCGCGGGCAAAGCTATTGTCGCCCGGCGTGAAGGGGCTGAAGAGCAGGTGCGCCGTTTCTGCCGCCACGCCCAGGCCGGTATCGGCGACGGTGAAGCGGACAAAGCACCCGCCCGTCTCGTCGCGCATCTCGTCCAGCCGCACTTCGACCAGGCCACGATCGGTGAATTTCAGCGCATTGTCGCGCAGCTTGAGCAGCACCTGGCGGACGCGGCGCGGATCGGCGGCAACGCGCGGCAGGTTGCCCGCTGCGGTGAGCGACAGGCGCAGGCGCTTTTCCCAGGCGCGCGGCTGCAGCAGGCGCACCACGGCGCGGGCGGTCTGGAGCGGATCGCAATCCTCGTCTTCTAGTTGCTCGGCATCGTCGCGGGTCAGCGCGATGACGTCGTCCAGCAGGGTCTGCAGGCCACGGCCCGCTTCCAGCATCACCTTGACATGGTCGGCCTGCTGCTTGGGCAGCTCGGCGCGTTCCAGCAATTGCGCCATGCCCAGCAGCGCGTTCAGCGGCGTGCGCAGTTCGTGGCTGATGTTGGCGATGAAGGACGACTTGGCCAGCGCGCTGGCCTCGGCGCTGTCGCGGGCGATGATGGCTTCGCCCTTTTCGCGCGACAGGCGCACCACCAGGTCGGAATTCTCGTTGCGAAGCTGGACGCTTTCGTCCAGCAGCTTCGCCATCCAGTTGCAATAGCTGATCAGCACCGCCGCGAACAGGATCACCAGCATGGCGGTCATGGCGGCATAAAGGCCGCCCTGCAACAGCAGCAGCCCGACCAGCGGGCCGAGCGAACAGATGGTGTGTGCGGCAAAGGCGGGGCGATGGGCGGAGCGGGCGATGAACTCCGTCGCGGTCATGCCCAGGAAGGCCAGCGCCAGATAGGCCTGGGCCGGGAAGGAGCCCCAGACGAACCAGAACAGCGCGCCCAGGCCCCAGGTGGCGCCCGCGATGGCCGAGACGAAAGTATAGCGCCGCGCCCAGTAAGCGGGATCGTCGGGATGCTCGCCGCGCTCATGGCGCTTGCGATAGGCGGTGGTGAGCTGTTCGGCGGCGATCACGACCGCCATCTGGATCAGCAGCGGCGTGAAGGGCAGGGCGCCCGGCATCGCACCGGCCAGCAGCGTCGCGGGCACACACAGGACGCCGAAGGGCAGGGAGAGGTAATGCCGGCCGAGCGCATAGAGGATATCGATGCGCCCGGCGAACACCGCGCGCGATTCCTCGTGGCCTACAGGGTCTTTCCCGGTCATTGACGCTGTCCCTGCCAAAATCCTAGCTTTCGCGCCCTTTCAAATGGCTTAAGCTGCCCCTTAACGAAGGATGAATTTTGCCGTGAAAACGTTGCGCGAGCAGGCATTTGAAGCCAAGGCCTGGCCTTTCGAGGAGGCCCGGCGCCTGGTGGCGCGCGTCGAGGCGCGCAAGGCCCGGGGCGAAACCGTCGCACAGGTGCTGTTCGAGACCGGCTATGGCCCGTCGGGCCTGCCGCATATCGGCACCTTTGGCGAAGTGGCGCGCACCTCCTGGGTGCGCAAGGCGTTCGAAACCCTCAGCGATGTGCCCACCCACCTGATCGCTTTCAGCGACGACATGGACGGGCTGCGCAAGGTGCCGGACAATTTGCCCAACCAGGCGATGATCGCCGCCAGCCTGGGCAAGCCGCTCACCGCCATTCCCGATCCCTTCGGCACCCATGAGAGCTTTGGCGCGCACATGAATGCGCGGCTGCGCTCGTTCCTGGACAGTTTCGGCTTTCGCTACGAATTCTGGTCCTCGACCGCCACCTACCGCGCGGGCCGCTTCGACGAAACCCTGCTGAAGATTCTGGCGAAGTATGACGAGGTGATGAAGGTGATGCTGCCCACCCTGGGCGAGGAGCGGCAGGAAACCTATTCGCCGTTTCTTCCGGTTTCACCCCGCTCCGGCAAGGTGCTGCTGGCCAAGGTGGTGGACCGCGATGTCGCCCGGGGCACCATCACCTATGTCGAAGAAGACGGCACGCTGGAAACGGTTCCCGTCACTGGCGGCCATTGCAAGCTGCAATGGAAGCCCGACATGGGCATGCGCTGGGCGGCGCTGGGCGTGGACTATGAGATGTACGGCAAGGATCATTTGAGCCAGGCGCCGCTCTACAGCGCCATCTGCAAGATCGCGGGCGGCACGCCGCCCGACCAGTACATGTACGAGATGTTCCTCGATGATACCGGCCAGAAGATTTCCAAGTCCAAGGGCAACGGCATCTCGATCGAGGACTGGCTGAAATACGGCTCGCCGGAATCCCTCGCCCTGTTCATGTTCAGCAAGCCGCGCACCGCCAAGCGGCTCTATTTCGACGTGATACCCAAGGCGGTGGACGAATATATCGGCCTGCTGGAGTCTTATCATGCCAACGAGACCAGCGAAGAGCAGCGGCTGGAAAACCCGGTCTGGCACATCCATGCCGGGGCGCCGCCGGACGAACGCTATCCGGTCAGCTTCGCGCTGCTGCTCAATCTGGTCAGCGCCTCGAACGCGCACACGCGCGACGTGCTGTGGGGCAATATCCGCGACTATGCGCCGGGCGCGTCGCCGGACGCCAATCCCGGCCTCGACAGGCTGGCGGGCTATGCGCTGGCCTATTACGAGGACTTTGTAAAACCGGCCAAGACATACCGCCTGCCCGACGACAAGGAACGCGCCGCGCTGGAAGACCTGGCGAACCGGCTGGATGCGATGGCCGGCGAGCGTGACGCCGTCACCGTGCAGAACGTCGTGTACGAGATCGGCAAGGCGCACGGCTTCGATCCCCTGCGCGCCTGGTTCGCGGCGCTGTACGAAGTGCTGTTCGGGCAGAGCGCGGGCCCGCGCTTCGGGTCCTTTGCCGCCCTGTTCGGCACGCAGGAAACCGCCGCCATGATCCGCAAGGCGCTGGCCGGCGCGTTCGTACAGGGATGAAGCTGTTGCAGCTCGTCCGCATGGTTCGACAAGCTCACCATGAGGGCGAGGAAAACACGCCTCATCCTGAGCCTGTCGAAGGATGAGGCTGGCAAGCGGTAACGACGCCATGAAACACTGGGCCATCGCGCTGCTGCTGCTGACGCTGCCCGTATCCGCCGCGACCCCGGTTCCGCCTGCGCTCTACGATTTGTATGCGCGCGGCCGCTATGAAGACGCGATCCGCGCCGGCGAGGCGTCGCACAGCGCCGCCGGTTATGCGCTGGCGGCGCGCGCCGCGCTGGGCGATGCCGCCTTGCAGGGTGCGCCGTGCCTGGATTGCCTCAAGCGCGCCGAAACGCTGGCGCGCGCCGCCATCGCCGCCGATCCCCAGCTTGCTGATGGCCAGGCCTGGCTGGCGGCGTCGCTGGGCTACCAGGCGCGCATCATCGGCCTGATCCGGGCGCGGCTGGCGAACATGCCGGGGCAGGCCAAGGATGCGCTCGACGCCGCCATCGCCGCCGAGCCCGACAATCCCTATGCCGTCGCAGCGCTGGGCGGCTGGAATGTCGAAGTGGTCAATGCGGGCGGCCCCTTCCTGGCGCGGCGTCTCTATGGCGCAACGCTGGAACAGGGGCTGACGCTGTTCGACCGCGCCGTGCGCCTCGCGCCGGGCAATGTCGCGGTGCGCTACCAGGTGGCGTTGACGCTGGCGGGCTTTGATCCCGACAGCTATCGCGCCCGCCTCACCGCCGAACTCGATGCGACGCTGCAGGCCGCCCCCGCCACGGCTTACGAGCGCGCCATGCAGGCCCGCGCAACACAGCTGAAGTCGGCCCTGCCGGGCGACCGCGCGCGCTTCGACGCGCTGGTGCGCAAATATCAGGGCTATCCTTAAAGCCTGTCCACCGGCAGCCTGAGATAGACCTGGCCGTTCGCATCCTTGGGCGGGATTTGCCCGGCCCGGATATTCACCTGCACGGCGGGCAACAGCAGAACCGGCGCCGCCAGCGTCTTGTCCCGCGCCACACGGGTCGCCACGAACTGTTCTTCCGTGATCCCGTCATGGATGTGCACATTGTGCGCCCGCTGTTCGCCGACCGTGGAATGCCACAGATAGCTGTCACGGCCGGGCGGCTTGTAGTCGTGGCACATCCACAGCTGCGTTTCCGGCGGCAGCGCCAGGATGCGCTTGATGGAGTGGTACAGGGCGTGGGCATCGCCGCCGGGAAAATCCGTCCGCGCGGTGCCGTAATCGGGCATGAACAGCGTGTCGCCGACAAAGACATGGTCATCCACCTGATAGCTGACGCAGCCGGGCGTGTGTCCGGGTGTGCGCATCACTTCGATGGCAAGTCCGCCGGCCGCCAGCACCTCCCCATCCTTCAGCAGGTGGTCGAACTGGGCGCCGTCGCCATGTACATCCTTCGCGTCGAAGATCGGCGCGAACACTTTCTGCACATCCTTGATGTGTTCGCCGATCGCGACTTTTGCGCCCGTGGCCGCCTTGAGATGGACCGCCGCCGACAGGTGATCGGCATGGGCATGGGTTTCCAGGATCCAGTCCACGGTCAGGCCGCCCGCCTTCACGGCGTCCAGCACGCGGTCGGCGGAGTGTGTCGCCGTGCGGGCCTTCTTCGGATCATAGTCCAGCACCGGGTCGATGATGACGGCGCGCCGCGTCGCCGGATCGCTCACTAGGTAGGTGATGGTGAAGGTCTGCTCGTCGAAAAATACCTGAATTGCGGGCTTCATGATTTTTTCTCCATCGCCGCTTGTATATATTAGAGACATCTAATATATCAAGTCCCGAAGGACGGGGAATATGGACACAATTTCGGCCAAAGACCTGAAAGCGATGCGCAAGCATGCCGCCGCCGCCGCCGCCATGATGGCGGCGCTCTCGCACGAGGCGCGGCTGCGGGTGCTGTGCGACCTGGTGGGGGGCGAGCGCACCGCCGGTGAACTGGTGGAACGTTCCGGCCTCAGCCAGTCGGCCCTGTCGCAGCATTTGTCCCGGCTCCGCGACGAGGGCCTGGTGACGACGCGCCGCGAGGGCGTCTCGATCTTCTATCGCATTTTTGACCCGGATGCGGCCCGCATCCTGGGCGTGCTGCACGACATCTATTGCAAGAGGTAATACAGATGACCCTTCCCATGATTACGCCCGCCGAAGCCCGGCGCAGGCTCGACAGCGGCGCGGCCATCCTGGTCGATATCCGCGAGCCGATGGAGCATACGCGCGAATCCATTCCCGGCGCGCGGCTGCATTCGCTGTCCAGCTTCGACGCCGCCGCGCTTCGCGGCCAGGCCGCGCCCGCACTCATCTTCCATTGCCAGAGCGGCAAGCGCACCTGTGACAATGCCGAGCGTCTGCTGGCCTGCGGCGCGCCCGAGGCCTATATCCTTCAGGGCGGTCTCTCGGGCTGGAAGGCTGCGGGCAACGCCACCACCATCGACCGCTCCAAGCCCATCGTGCTGCAACGGCAGGTTCAGATCGCGGCGGGCGCGCTGATCGTGCTCGGCCTGCTGCTCGCCTGGCTGGTTTCGCCGCTCTTCATCGCCCTGTCGGCTTTCGTGGGCGCCGGTCTCATCTTTGCCGGTGTTTCCGGCTGGTGCGGCATGGCCAAGCTGCTGGGCGTCATGCCCTGGAACCGGAAGCCCGCCTGATGGCATGGGCCGATCTGCTCTCCTTCGGGTCGGGCACGCTGGTCGGCTTCGCGCTGGGCCTGCTGGGCGGCGGCGGTTCGATCCTGGCGGTGCCGCTGCTGGTCTATGTGGTGGGGGTGAAGGACACGCATGTTGCCATCGGCACCAGCGCCCTGGCCGTGTCGGCCAATGCCTTCGCCAACCTGATTTCCCACGCGCGCGCCGGAACCGTGAAATGGCCCTGCGCCACCATGTTCGCCCTTGCGGGCATGACGGGTGCGGCATTGGGCACGTATCTGGGACAGAAGGTTGATGGCGGCCATCTGCTGTTCCTGTTCGGGCTGGTCATGCTGGGGGTGGCGGCGGGCATGTTCGGCGGCCGCGCCGCCGGCGGCGATCCGCTGGTGCATATCAACCGGGACATCGCGCTGCGCCTGGCGGGCGCCGGATTGATCGTCGGCTTCCTGTCGGGCTTCTTCGGCATTGGCGGCGGCTTCCTCATCGTGCCCGCGATCATGCTGGGCAGCGGGATGGTCGCCATCAATGCGGTGGGGTCGTCACTGGTCTCGGTGGGCGCGTTCGGCATGACCACCGCCGCAAGCTATGCCCTGGCCGGATTGGTGGACTGGCGGATCGCAGCCGTCTTCGTGAGTGGCGGCATCGTGGGCGGCCTGGCCGGGGTCAGGCTTTCCGTCCGCCTGTCGCAAAAGCGCGGGATGCTCTCCCGCAGCTTCGCGGTGGCAGTTGTCTGCGTCGCGATCTTCGTGCTGTGGAAATCCTCCGCCGGCATCCTGCGCTGATACCGCCTGCCGTCCGCACCCGTGCGCTTTGATGCACGGGTGCAGACGTTTCAGGCTATCCTTAAGGCCTTTGCTCAGGGCCGTGACACAGGGGAAGAGAAATGAAGCGCGATTGCACCGTGGACTATATCGAGTTTCCGGCAACGGACCTCGAAGCCACCAAGTCATTTTATCAGGATGTTTTTGGTTGGGCCTTCACGGACTATGGCCCCGATTACACCAGCTTTGAGGATGGACGTCTGACGGGTGGATTTCAGCGCGCCGCCTCCGTGGAACGCACGGGGCCATTGGTTGTCTTTTACGTGTATGACCTGGCGGATGCCGAACGCCGGGTGAAAGCAGCCGGGGGCCGGATCGTCCGCGAGACCTTCTCATTCCCCGGCGGCTCGCGCTTTCACTTTGCCGATCCCAACGGGAACGAACTGGCTGTGTGGCACGACGCGGCGTAAGCGTCGGGCTTTGCGCGCCTGACCCCACATGTCATGACCCGGCGACAGCCCGGGGATTTGCGCGGCAATTCTGCAACCGCTTCAACGCGCCCCGCGTGGATAGCCGCCTGATATCGCTATCCCCATCTTTCGCTTTTCAAAATCACGCCTAACTTTCGCATTGCCTGACCCGTGCGGGGGACGTTCCGGACGTCTGCAACGTGGGTCGGGACGGCGTCGTGAACTGCACCGGAGGTGACGAATCCGGGTGGGCCACGAGGTCGCTTCTTGAATCCCTGGAGGCCCGGCGTGATGCACGCCGTACTAAACCAGGCAGGAGACGATCCTGAGTGTCCGTGTTGCCCGAGGGCAATCCGGCGGAACCGTCCAGTGGACGGTTCTGGATAGAACACTGGCGGAGCTTGAAGCGGCCCAAAATCGCCGGGCGTGACGTTGCCGTGAGGCATAAACTGACGCCCCAACGGGCGTTGCCGCTCTGAAAAGGAGCGGACGAAACTAACTGGCCGCCTCGCGGTGATGCCGTGCCTTCCCCCGCGCCTGTTTCGCGGGTCGCGCAGACGCGCGCCCGCAATGCGCATTGTCATGGCCCACTTACCGTGGGCCATCCAGGTGGAATAACGCGATGCTTGAAAGTTGGGCGTAGACGTCATCTGGGTGGCCCGCTTTTGCGGGCCATGACAAGGGCGTTTTACTGACTCGCCCAGATGATCCGATGCACGAAGCCCACGTCGCTCAACGCAAAGGCCCGGTCTTCAAACGCCGGATTGAAGCTCTTCAGCTCGATGCGCTGCGCCGTCATGCGGCCCAGTTGCTTGGCCATCACTTCGCCGGCATGGGTCTTGACCACGACGCGGTCGCCGCGCCGCAGATTGCCCGACGGCGCCACGATGATGCGGTCGCCGTCGCGATAGACCGGCAGCATGGAATCGCCGGTGATCTCCAGCGCATAGCAATGCTCGTCGGCCAGTTCGGGAAAGGCGATTTCCTCCCAGCCGCTGCCGGCCGGAAAACCCGCATCGTCGAAATAGCCGTGGTTGCCCGCCTGGGCCATGCCGATCAGCGGCACCAGCCGGCTGCGCCGCGTCGGCGACTCGGTCACCAGGGCGACAAAATCCTCCAGGCTGGCGCCGGTGGCACCCAGCACCTTGGCGATGCTCTCGGTCGAGGGCCAGCGCAGCTTGCCGGTGGCGGCACCGCGCTTGGACTTGTTGAAGGTGGTGGGGTCCAGTCCGGCAAGCTTGGCCAAACCCGATGGCGACATGTTATGCCGCGCGGCAAGCGCGTCGAGGGCGCGCCAGATTTGCAGGTGTGTCAGCATCGGCGCCGCGTTAACTATTTTAAGAAATCAGTCCGGATTTCGGCTATTATTCCTAGGTGGGCTTATAGGCCATGCCTATACACCCGTCTAGAGGGCAATCTAGGCAGGGTAATGCATCCTCTGGTTGGGGTAACAGGTAAAATGCTGAATTTCGGGGCTTCCCTGCTGCGCCGCCTGCCGGCGGAAACCGCCCATGACCTGACCCTGGCGCTGTTGGGCAAGGTGCCATTGCCCGCCCGCCGGCTGGGCGATCCGCCCATGCTGCGGGTGCAGGCGCTGGGTCTGTCCTTCCCCAACCCGGTGGGGCTGGCGGCGGGCTTCGACAAGAATGCCGCCGTGCCCGATGCAATGGGCAAGCTGGGCTTCGGCTTCGTCGAATGCGGCACGGTCACGCCGCGGCCACAAGCCGGCAATCCGCGCCCGCGCCTGTTTCGCCTGGCGCAAGACCGCGCCGTCATCAACCGCATGGGCTTCAACAATGGCGGCATGGCGCTGGCGGCGGCGAACCTGCAGCGCCGCACCGGTTCGGGCATTGTCGGCATCAATATCGGTGCCAACAAGGACAGCACCGACCGCATCGCCGATTATCGCACCGCCTTTGCCGCGCTGGCGGCGCTGGCCGACTATGTGACGGTGAACATCTCCTCGCCCAACACGCCGGGCCTGCGCGGCTTGCAGAACAAGGAAGAACTGACGCGCCTGATCGGCACGGTGCAAGACGCGCGCGGGGCCGCGATCAAGCCGGTGCTGGTGAAGATCGCGCCCGATCTTGATGACGCCGCGCTGGACGAGATCGCCGCCGTGGCGCTGATGTCGGGCATTGATGGGCTGATTGTCTCCAACACCACCATCGCGCGGCCGCTGCTGCAAAGCATGCATGCGGGCGAAACCGGCGGCCTGTCGGGCGCGCCGCTGCTGGTGCCATCGACGAAAATCCTGAAGGGCGTGCGCCAGCGTGTCGGCAACAAGCTCACGCTGATCGGTGCGGGCGGCATCGCCAGCGGCGCGGACGCCTATGCCAAGATCCGCGCGGGCGCGAGCCTGGTGCAGCTTTACTCGGCGCTGGTGTTCGAGGGGCCGGGACTGGTGGCGCGCATCAAGAGCGAACTGGCCGAGTGTTTAACCAGGGACGGGTATGACAGCGTTCCTGAAGCTGTTGGCGTGGATGCTTAAGCCTGCTCGCGGCCCAGCTTGCCCAGATAGTCCCAGCTATAAAGGCCGCTGTCATGGCCATCATCGAAGATGATGCGCACGGCATAATTGCCCACCGGCTCCAGCGCCTTGATCTTGATATTTTCCTTGCCGCGCACGAGCTGCCTGGGTCCGCCGCCATGACCGCGCACTTCGGCAGAAGGGCTCTCCACCCGCAGATATTCGGCGGCCAGCGCGAAGCTTTCGCCATTGTCGAACGCGATGGTCAGGATGTCGCGCGCCGGGTTGAGGCGCAGTTCGGTCGGCCAGATGGAATTCATGTCCGTTCGGCGTCGGTCAGCGTCCGGGCCTGGTTCGCCAGCATCACCGGCACGCCATCGCGGATGGGAAAGGCCAGCCCGGCAGCCTTCGACACCAGCTCCTGCCTGTCGCGGTCATAAGTGAGGCGCGTCCGCGTCAGTGGGCAGACCAGGATTTCCAGCAGCTTGGGATCGGCGTTCATGTCAATTGATGGTCTGCGGGCCGCCAAAGTTGCGCGCCATTTCCAGCAGCGCCACCAGCGTGGAAGCGCGATCGCCGAAGCCGGGCGCTTCCAGCAAGGCCTGCTTTTCCGCCGGCTCGAAGGGGCACATCATCGCCAGCGCATTGACCAGCGCTTCGGGCGGCGCGTTCATCACGCTCTTCCAGTCCGCCTTCAGGTCGTGGTTGTTGAGATAATCCTTCAGCGCCGCCATCAGCCGGTCGCGGGGAAAGTCATTCTCGTCGCCGCTTTCCGCCAGGTCGCCCGCGAAGCTCGAAAAGTCGCAGGCGCCGAGGCGATAGGGTGTATCGCCCGCCACTTCGCTGGTGAGGCGAAAGCGGCAGAGCCCCGACAGGGTCATGAGATAGCGATTATCGTCGGTCTCGCGGAACGAGACGATGCGGCCCGCAGCGCCCACGGCGGAAAGATTGGGCTTGAGGACGCGGTCCGGGTCTTGCGAAGGCTGGATGATGCCGATCAGGCGGTCGCCCTTCAGCGCATCGTCCACCATCTTGAGATAGCGCGGCTCGAAAATGTTCAGCGGCAACGCCCCGCGCGGCAGCAGCACCACGCCGGTGAGCGGGAACAGCGGCAGGTGCGCGGGCAGGTCGGTGAAACTGTGAAAGGGTGCGAGCATGGCCGGACTATATCACTTTTTCGCCGGATCGCCCGTGTTCATGTGGTTCTGCACTTTCCAGGCGCCGCGCCGGTCCTTGGTCCAGACGGTGAGGTAGTGGCCGCTGTTCACAACGGTCCCGCCCGCAACGATTTCCCAGCGGCCATCGGTCCAGCCCATGCCGCCATCGCCGGAAAGGCCCGACGCGGCGGGCGCCCAGCGCATGCGGCTGTTCTGGCCCCGTGACAGCGCCCGGAAAGCCTGGGCGCGGCCATAGATGGCGGGCGCGCCGCCCGCGCCGAACAGGCGGGCATTGTTCGTCGCCATGGCAAGGAAGGCATAGGCGCGGCCACGCGACTCCGACAGCTTCGCGAAATTGCGGTCGGCCGCCAGCAATTGCTGCTGCGGCGTCAGCGGCACGATGGCGCGCGGTTGCGCGACGGCTTCGCTGCCCAGCGCCAGCACCAGGAGCGCCGCCGCCAGCCTCATGCGAACAGGAGAGAAGAGAGCTTGCGCCGTGCCTCGATGGTGCGCGGATCGGCCGGGCCCATCGCCTCGAACAAGGTCACCAGTTGCTTGCGGCCCGCATCCTCGTTCCATTTGCGGTCGCGCTTTACCAGCTCCAGCAGTTCGGCGATGGCGCGGTCGCGGTCGCCGCTGGCATCCAGCGCCAATGCCAGGTCATGGCGGGCCTGGTGATCATTGGGGTCGGCGGCCAGCTTGGCTTCCAGTTCGGCATGCGCGCCCGGTACGGGCGCGGCGGCGGCGCTCTCCAGCAGTTTCAGCTCGGCTTCCACCGCGCGGATGGCGTCGTCGTTGGTGCCATCGGGGCGCACCAGTTGCAGCGTTGTTTTTGCGCGCTCGGCGTCGCCGCCCAGCAGGTAGCAGCGCGCCAGCCCGGCGACGGCGGCCGGATGGCCCGGCTCGTCCTGCAGCACATGGCCATAGGCATGCGCTGCGGTCGCCATGTCGCCTGCGGCCACCGCTTCTGCCGCCATCGCAAGGACTTCGGCCGTGTGCTCGGGGCCGCCATGACCGTGGCCGTGACCTGCGCCGGTCAGCCCGGCAACAAACTGCTTCACCTGGCTGTCGGGCAGCGCGCCCTGGAAACCGTCCACCGGCTGGCCATTCTTGAAGGCATAGACGGTGGGAATGGACTGGATGCGCAACTGCTGCGCGATCTCCGGATTCTGGTCGATGTCGATCTTCACCAGCTTCACCGCGCCGTTTGCCTCGGTGACCGCCTTTTCCAGCGCCGGGCCAAGCTGTTTGCAGGGGCCGCACCACGGGGCCCAGAAATCCACGATCACGGGGACTTCCCGGCTGGCTTCCAGCACGTCGGCGGCGAAGGTCTGCAAGCCCGAATCCTTGATCCAGGGACTGGCCGGGCCGGCGGCGGCGGCATTCTGGGCGGGCTGGGAGGTGACGGGGCGGCCACCGGGGCCAATCAAAGCCATCTGTGCGATTTTCCTGCTGATTCCGCCCAAAGATGGGCGGTCAGCCTCAGAAAGAAAAGCCCCTGGAAACTGCCGCAACCGTCATCTTTTCGTCACAGGTGGCCCAAAAATGGGGTCACAATGTTGCGCTGCAGCAATTCTCGTTGATTTGAAATGATCCCCTGGACGAGGCTCCGCCCAGAAGTAAGGCGTGCCCAAGGGCGCGCCACTGAAGGCCCCGCAAGGGGCCGCCAAGCGCCGGCATCGTGCCGCGCCAATTTCGAGGGTTACGACACATGAAATCCAACAATCTCTCCAAGAGCGCCGCCATCCTGATGGGCTGCGCCTCACTCATTGCGCTGGCCCAGACGGCGATGGCGCAGGAGCTGGAGACGGTGATGGTCACGGTCGACCGTCGCTCCGAGAACCAGCAGGACGTGCCGGTCTCGACCTCGACCCTGGCCGGTGAGCGCCTGGACATGATCTTCCAGTCGGGCCAGGACGTGAAGGCGATCGCCAACCATGTCCCCAGCCTCTACGCCGAATCCTCGAACGGCCGCGTCGCGCCGCGCTTCTATATCCGTGGCCTGGGCAATGCCGATTTCGACCTGGCCGCCAGCCAGCCGGTCTCGATCATCATGGACGGCATCGTGCAGGAAAACGTGGTGCTGAAGAGCCAGCCCCTGTTTGACCTGCAGAACATCGAAATCGCGCGCGGCCCGCAGGGCACGCTGTTCGGCCGCAACACCACCGCCGGCATCATCTCCTTCACCACCGCCAAGCCGACCCAGGACCCGAGCTATTATCTCACCGGCTCCTATGGCGCGCTGGACACCGCCAATGTCGAAGGCGCCTATGGCGTCGGCCTGACCGATACGCTGTCCGTTCGCTTCTCGGGCCTGTGGCAGAACCGTTCCGACTATATCGACAACAGTTTCACCGGTCAGAAGAGCGCCCTGGGCGGGTACGAAGACCGTGCTGGCCGTGTGCAGCTGCTGTGGCAGCCCAGCGACGATTTCTCGGCCCTGCTCAATGTACATGGCCGCTCCTTCTCGGGCACGGCCGCGATCTTCCGTGCCAACATCTTCACCAAGGGCAGCAACGACCTCAACGCCAACTATGTCTACAACAAGGTGGCGTTCGATGGCGGCGCCAACAACCCGGCCGCCTATAACGGCGTCGGTGGCGGCCTCACCCTGGCCTGGAACGTGCTCCCGGGCGTGAAGCTGACCTCGATCACCGGCTACGAGACCACCCACGGCTACAGCCGCGGCGACATCGATGGCGGCAACATGGTCAGCGGCCCGGGCTTCATTCCCTTCCCGTCGGACACCAAGGACGGCCTCGACAATCTGCACCAGTTCACGCAGGAAATTCACCTCGCCAGCGATGACGCGTCGAGCCCGCTGACCTGGCAGGTTGGCGGTTTCTACTTCTCGAATGATTTCGACAACAGCACCGATCCCGGCTTCGTGCCGAAGACCACGGTGCACCAGGGCAACGTCTCCTTCGCCCTGTTCGGCCAGGCCAGCTAAAAGCTGGATGCCTTCACCTTCACCGGTGGTGTGCGCTGGACCAGCGACGTCAAGAGCATGACCGCCGCCGGTCCGCTGATCTTCCCGACCGGCAAGCAGCCCCTGGTCAAGCTGGGCGGCAACTTCGTCAGCTGGGATGCCAGCGTGATGTATGAGCTGATGGACAGCACCAATCTGTATGCCCGCGCCGCCCCCGGCTTCCGCGCGCCCTCGATCCAGGGCCGTAACCTGGCCTTTGGTAGCGGCTTCTCCACCGCCCGGTCGGAAAACGTGCTGTCGTATGAAGCCGGCATCAAGAGCGACCTGACCGACACTCTGCGCGTCAACCTCAGCGGCTTCCAGTACTACGTCCACAACATGCAGTTCTCCGCCGTCGGCGGCGCGGCGGTGGGCAACTCCATCATCCTGCTGAATGCCCGTGGCGGCGAAGCCTATGGCGCCGAAGCGGATGTCACCTGGCTGCCGATGAACAACCTCACCGTCAACCTGGGCGCCAGCTGGACCCACACGGCCATCCGCGATGCGGGTCTGCGGTCGGGCATCTGTGCCCAGTGCACCGTCACCGACCCGGTGGTCGGCGGCTTCGCGCAGATCAACAACAACCCGTTCCCGCAGGCGCCGGACTTCCTGCTCTCGCTCACGGCCAACTACAGCTCCCCGCTGTCCGGCGGCGACGCGCTGTTCTTCAACACGAGCTGGTGGGTGCAGGGTTACACCAACTTCTTCCTCTATACCTCGCGTGAGTTCAACGCGAACGGAAACTACCAGGGCGATCTGAAGATCGGCTACACTTGGCCCAGCGGCAATTACGATCTCTATGCCTATGCCCAGAACATCACCGACAAGGCGAACGTCCAGGGCGCGATCGACTTCAACAACCTGACCGGCTTTGTGGGCGATCCGCGCGTGTTCGGTATCGGCCTGACCATCCGGCATTAATTCACCTCTTCGGCCGTAGCACGCTTGCGAGCGTGCTACGGCCACCTCCCCTTAAGCGCTGCGCGCAAGGGGAGGCGGGGCGGTGTTTCGGAAAGCAAAAGCCCCGGATGCGAGTCCGGGGCTTTTTTGTTTCTAGCGGCTGCGCCGGGCGACGCGGCGCTGCCAGCGCCACAGCAGCGGCGTCACCCACAGCTCCATCAGCAGCGGCAGGGCGATGCCCGGCGCCAGGCTGCCCAGCCGGAAGGCGGCGTAGAGCCGGGCCAGTCCGCCCGCCACCACGATGGCGGTCAGCAGTGTGAAGGCGCCGCCACGCTTCTCCAGGTCGGGCAACAGCGACCAGTAGGCGAGCCCTATGCCCAGAAGAAGACCGCTGAGATAGGCGGCATGGGCGATGGCATTGGCGCCGCCATAAAGACCCAGCATGCCGGGTTCGAGCACGCCCAGCGCGCCAGCGGTCAGGGGCACCAGGCCGGCGATGGCAACGGCAGATTGCAGGGCGCGCTTTTCAAACATGCTGTGACCTAGCACAGCACGCGGGAAGGGCGGAGGGGCGAACTTAGGGAACCAGCTTGGCGATCCAGTTCGGCAGGGCGAACGCGGCCGCATGGACCTGCGGGTTGTAATATTCGCACTTCAGCTTGGACCGCTTGTAGGCGCCCGCCGCCTTCTTGATCCCGGCCGGGGTACCCAGCGCCTTGCCGCCCTTGGTGGCCCAGGAAAGGGCCATGAAGCCGCCGATATAGGTCGGCACGACGGTGAGATAGAGGCCGCACTTGGGGAAGAAGCGCTTCAGCTCCTGCAGCGCCTCGGTGATCTCCCAGGGCTGGTAGAAGGGCACGCCGGTCTGGAAGGTGGCATAGCCGCCGGGACGCAATGCATTCTTGACGCGGTCATAGAAGGTCTCGCCAAACAGCGCCTTGCCGGGACCGACCGGATCGGGACGGTCGGCGATGATCAGGTCGAAGCGATTCTTCGACGATTTGCGGCCCAGATATTCGAAGGCGTCCGCCGCCTCGATCACCATGCGCCTGTCCTTGAAGGCCTTGGCGTTGACATCGCCGAAATGCCGCTGGCACAGCTCGATCACCCGGCCGTCGATATCGACCAGCACGACCTCTTTCACATTCTTGTGCTTGAGGGCCTCGTCAGCGATGGAAAGATCGCCGCCGCCCACGATCATCACCCGCTCGACCTTGCCATGCTCCAGCATGGGCAGATGGGTGAGCATGTCGGCATAGGCGCTCTCGTCGCGGCTGGTGATCTGGACGATGTCGTCCAGGGTCATCACCCGGCCATTGGCGACGGTGTCGAAGATGCGGATGTGCTGGAACTGGCTCTGCTCGTCCGCCAGCACCTTGGTGATCTCCATGGACTGGGCGTAACCGCGGTGGAGACGCTCCACCTGGCTGTCATCGGACGCCTTGTGCTGGCGCTTGGTCTTGGCAGGCTGGGGCTGGGGACGGGCCATAACGTTTCCTTAGCGATTGTGACAGCGCCAAAGGCTGCCGGTGGGCGAGGAAACGCCTCTTACGGCCCGCGCGCCTTCCTGTCTACCTCAGCGCGTGTCGCGCGCGCGTCTAGTGTCGATTTGGCGGGCCTTTCCGCGTCGTGCGCGCCGTCATGGCGCCGCTTGTCCACAGCGCCGGAGCGTGGCGCTCAGACACAGCGGGGAAAAAAAATTGCCGAGGGGGGATTTTTTTCTTGCATGGGGGGGCAGCAGGCCCTATCTCCCATTTCGACCCGGCGAGAAAAAAAGCCGGACGAAGCGACGAATGGGTGACCCCCGTCCGTCGCTTTCTTCTTTAAGGCGCGTCCGGAAGTCCGCAAGACCAAGGCGTGGGTGTCAACTCTAAGACGGGTAGGTGTCTCATGGCTCGACTCAATTTGGTTGCGGCGAATCCGCAAAAAGAAATCAAACCCCGCGCCGCCGCCAAGGCGCCGCGTCCGGTTGTCGTCACGCCTTCAAATGACGACATGAAGGACCACTTCATCAACAAGAACGGCATCTCCTATGCCGGCAGCCACGTCATCATCGACCTGTGGGAAGCCACCGGCCTGAACGAGCGCGACCGCATCGAGGCCGCCCTGATCGACGCCGTCAACGAAGCCGGCGCCACCCTGCTGCACATCCACCTCCACACCTTCGAGGAAGGCGGCGGCATCTCTGGCGTGGCCGTGCTGGCGGAAAGCCATATCAGCGTCCACACCTGGCCGGAGAAGGGCTTCGCGGCCTTCGACGTCTTCATGTGCGGCGATGCCGACCCCCGCAAGGCGATCGAAGTCTTCAAGCGCGCCTTCAACCCCGGCCGCGTCGTGGTCGGCGAGCACAAGCGCGGCGTCGTTTAAGACGCCCGCCGGGCGAACGCACGCCAGACGTGCGAATGCCCAGCGTGCCCGCCGGAACGGTTCCTGGATCGGCCGCCTGCCGTGCCTGAGGGCACGGTGTTCGCGCCGATCCCGTGCCGGAGAGCGCGCAAATTAACTTAAAGGGCGGAAACATCGTTTCCGCCCTTTTTGCTTGCGCGTATTGTCCTGCAAGGACCGCAGGACCATGACTTTGCGATATGACGTGGCGATCATCGGCGCCGGCGCTGACGGCCTTGCCGCCGCGTCGATGCTGGCGCGCGCCGGCCGCAAGGTGGTGGTGCTGGAGCGCGCCGCGCATGCCGGCGGCCGCTGCGTCACCTCCGAATTTGCACCCGGATTTACCGCCAGCCCTTACGCCGACACGGTGGCCGCGCCGCCGCCGCTGGCGCTGCCGCTGTTGGGCCTGCCCGACGGCCTGACCGAGGATTTCGCGCCGGTGGGTGCCGACATCGTCCAGCGCCGCGCCCGCGCCTTTGCCCGTGTGCTGGCCGAAGCCGTGGTGCTGCCGCCGCGCGGTCTGGTGGAGAAGGTGAAGGCGGCGCTGCCATCGGCGGCGCGGCCCTGGCCCGGCAGTGACTGGGCGGACCAGAGCATCGCCGACCTGCGCGCCCATAGTGGCCAGGGCGACTGGCGCACGGCGCTGGCGGGCCGCGCCACCGATCCGGAACTGGCGGGCAGCGCGCTCAGCCTCTTCGCCGCGCCGCAGGTCCGCGCCCGTCAGGGCGGCCTGGGGGCTATCGGCGCGGCATTGGAGGCGCGGGCGAACGCGCTGGGCGTCGAACTGCGCCACGGCCAGGAAGTCTCCGAGATCGTCCTGCGCGAAGGCCGCGCTGCAGCCGTGGTAACGGGTGACGGCCGGCTGGAAGCGCGCGCCGTCATCTCCACCCTCGATTTCAAGCGCACCTTTCTCAGCCTGTTCCGCTGGAGCGACCTGGCACCCGGCCTGCTGCGCGACACCGGCGCCTGGCGGATGGAAGGCGCACGCGCGCGCTGCTGCTGTCGCGGGCGCTGGAACGGCTGCAGCCGCTGGGCCTGCCCCGGATGATCGCAGCGGCGACCATCGTGCCGCCGGATATCGAAGAGGCGCTCGGCCTCACCGGCGGCGATCTGGACGGCGGCATGCTGGCGCCCGACCAGATGCTGGCCTTCCGCCCCGGCCCGCGCACGCCCGTGACGCGGCTCTACCTTGTCGGTCCTTCCAGCGCCGCCGGTCCCCTGGGGCTGGGCGCGGCGGGCATCGCCGCCGCCGTGGCGGTGATGACGGATCTGGGAGCGGCTCAATGAGCCGCGATTTCGATTTTGTGGTGATCGGCGCGACCGTCGGCGGCCTGGCGGCGGCGAGTTACCTGGCGCGCAGTGGCGCGCGGGTGCTGGTGGTGGAAAAGCAGCTGGCGCCGCCGGAGCCGCGCGGCCTGCTCTTTGCGCTCGACCAGGCGATGATCGCCGACCTGAAGCTGGCGCAGCATGGTCTCAGTTTCCGCACCCGCGATCTTGGCCTTACCGGCTGGGACGATGAAGAGCCGCCGCTGACCTTGCCGCGCGACCGCCGTGCCGCCGCCCGCGCTATCGCGGCCATCAGTGAAAGCGATGCCGAAGCCTGGGGGCCATTCCAGGCAGAGCTGCAGGCGCGCGCCCAGGCGCTGGCCGGCTGGTGGGCCGAGCCGCGGCACGAAGGCCGCGCCGCTGATCTTTTGTGGCAGCCGGGTGCGCGCCGCCGCTTTGCGCGGGAATGTGTCACGGGCGCGGCGGATTTCCTGGCGCGTCATTTCGAGTCGCCGCGCCTGCGGCGCGCAACTGCAGCTGGGCATGGCCGTTGCCGAGATCCTGGTGTCGCGCGGCCAGGCGGCAGGCGTACGGCTGGAGGATGGCGAGCGCATCAGCGCCCGCGCCGTTCTTTCCAGCCTGCCGCGCGGGCAGGGTGAGCGGCTGGCGGGGCTGGAACGGCCGCCGGAAGACAGCGCGGTGGGCGAGGCGCGGATCGTCTTCACGCTGGGCGATGGCGTGGCGCTGCCGCCAACGCTGCAAGCGGGCCGCTGTGTCGCCGCGCTGTTGCCGGAGGATTACGCCGACGCCCATGAAGCCGCCCGTGCCGGGCGCTTGCCGCCGTTGCTGCCCTTCGCAGTGCTGGCCGAGACCCCGCGTGCACTGGTGGTGAGCCTGCCGCTGATGCCGGTGTTGCCACCACAGGGCTGGGCGGCCTTGCAGGCGCCGCTGGCGGCGAAACTGGTCAAGACGCTGTCGCGCGCCATGCCGGGACTGGCGGGCGCGCTGAGCGGCGTGACGGTGACGCCACCCAAGCGCCGCCCGCGCGCCAGCCTGGCGCAATTGCTGGCGCCCGCCTTCACCCGCGCCGTGACGCGGGTGCCGGGGCTTTATCTCTGCAGCGAGGATGCCGAACCGGTGCCTTGCGTTTCAGGTCGCGCCGGACGATTCGCAGCGCACTTCGTCTTGAAATCGCGCTGATCTATTTCTGCGCTTCGGCCACGCCGGCGCGCATCTCGGTCCAGGCGTTGACGAGCTTTTCCTTGTCCTTCAAGCGGCGCTGGAAGATGCCGCTCTTGAGGAAGGATTCGACATCGCGCGACAGGCGCAGATTCGCGAATACTGCGTCGGGCACCTGCTTCAGCGCCGCCTCGTTGGCGGGCTCGTCGCCGATATCCTCGATGCTATGGCGTGCCGCCGCGTCGCTGATGGAGGAGTCGATCAGCGCCAGCGCCTTTTCCTCGTTCTTGGTGTCGGCATGCATCACCAGGCCGCAGACATAGGTGAACATGCCGCCCTTGGGCTCCAGATAGGTGACGGGCTTGCCCTCCTTGTGCAGGCCCGCGAACGTGGTGCGCCAGCTCATCGCCGCCACCAGTTCACCCGAGGCCAGGCTCTGCGCCAGCGCCGTGTCGTCGGAGGAGACAAAGCGCAGTTGCGGCATCAACTGCTTCAGCTTGGTCTGGACCTTTTGCCAGCCCGCCTCGTCCATGTTGTAGGCATCGACGCCGATCATGTGGGCGATGAAGGGAATGACGTCATCGACGCCGTCCAGTACGGAGACGCGGCCCTTGTATTTGGGATCGAACAGGATCTCCCAGCTGTTCGACGCGGCGTATTCCGGTGCCAGGTCGGTGCGGACGGTGAGTGAGGTGTTGCCCCAGTAATGCGGCACGAACCAGACCTTGCCGTTGCCGGCGTCGATCCCCGGCAGGTTGCGCAGGGTGGCGGAGATCTTGTTCCAGTTCTTGAGCTTGCTGGTGTCGATGGGCTTGAGCAGGCCCGCTTCCTGCCAGCGCGGGAATTCATAATAGCAGGGGCCCATCACGTCCGGCTTGAAGCCGGCGCGCATCTTGGCGAAGGCCTCGTCCTCGTCGGCAAAAATGGCGGTCTG
This sequence comes from Alphaproteobacteria bacterium, assembly GCA_947462105.1. Taxonomy (GTDB): domain Bacteria; phylum Pseudomonadota; class Alphaproteobacteria; order Micropepsales; family Micropepsaceae; genus Rhizomicrobium. The sequence goes on along the minus strand of CANHNJ010000003.1, from coordinate 100,820 downwards.
GGGTTTCTCGCGATACGTCTTCTCATAGTCGGCGAGGAAGGCGGCGCCGGTGTAATCCTCCCACTGGAACAGCGTCACCGTGCCGCCCGGTGCTTTGCCCTTCGGCGTCCAGAGGAAATAGCCGCCCACCGCAGCCGCCGCGAAAATGCCGATGCTGGTGGCCAGGACCGATAGACGCATGAGGATACTCCGCCGAAAGCCACTTCAGGCTAATGGCGGGAGCCGCAGCTTATCAAGCGGTTTGAACTACCAGAGGGCGAACTGGCCGGTGCGCGGCGCCCCGCCAAAGCCCAGCGTCATGGACAGGCTAGCGCTGGTCTCGCCGCCGGTCATGCCCTGCGTCATCGAGACGTTGGAGCGACGCGCGCCCAGCTCGAAGTCCAGGCCCGGCACCGGCGTATAGCGGATCGACAGGCCATACAGGCCGCCGCTGGTCTTGGCGTAGCGGTCATAGACATAGCCGCCATAGAGATCGAACCAGAGCCCATCCCAGAGCGTCGAGGAGAGCGCGCCGGTGGCGGCATGCGTCTCCATGTTGCGGATGGATAGCGGCACATAGGGCGAGGGCACGGTGCCGGTCAGCGTCTTGTAGGCGACGCGGTATTCGCCATGTCCGTCATAGCTCAGGCCCGCCGACAGCCCGCCCAGGTCATAGTCCCAGCGCAGGTTGCCGTCCCAGCCTTCGGTCTGCACCGCGTCCTTGGCGGTGGCGGTGCCGTAATTGGTGTAGCGGCCTTCCAGGCTGCCCCACAGGCCCCAGCCCAGGCGGCTGGCGGCGGAAATCTCGATCCCGTCGGTGCTGCCCTTGTTCAGGATGGCTTCCGCCGTGGTCAGCAGCGGCTGGTGATAGATTAGGTTTGCTGACAGGAAGCCGTCGGGGCTGCCGCCATAGACACCCAGCTTGCCGCCCGCCGTGCCGTTGCCGAGCAGGACTTCCAGCGTCAGTTCGGTGTCGGGGCCCATCTCCAGCGAGACGCCGGCCGAGCCGGTCAGGGCATTGCGCTTGTCGATGGCGAAGGTGCCGGTCGCGGTGCGCACGACTGCGGCTTCGGAATCCACGTCGGTGATGCTGCCTAGCAGGGCGATGCCGCTGCCGACCGCCACTTTCACATGGGCGCGGCTGGCCAGGATGCGGTCATTATTCTTGAAATTTTTGATCTCCACGCCAAAGCCCGCGTCGGAGTTCGAACGCATCGCGGCGCGGTTAAAGGCCTTCTCCCACATCGGGTCAGCGCGGCGTGACGCATAGCGCAGGCCGTAATAATTGCGGGCGGCGCCATAGGTTTCGTAGGGCGCGAATGGCACCGGCGGCTACGCGCCACCCTGCGGCTGCGGCGGGTAACCGGGCTGGGGCGGATAGCCTGGCTGGGGCGGATAAGGCTGCGGCGCCTGCGGATAGGGCGCCATCACCGGACCGGGCAGTTGCTGGGGTGCGACAGGTGGGGGCGCCATCTGCGCCGTGGCAGGCGCACCGCTGCGCGGCTGCATCCGCAGGGAGAAGCCATCTGTCTCCTGGCGGGTGAGGAAGGTGACGGGCCGCGTGGCGCGGATCACGCCATTGTCATAGGTGGTGTAGGCCATGCCGACCCATTGCGGCAGCTGGCGGACCAGGGCGTCGAAGATCGCCGGATCGACGGGCTGGTTGAAATCGAGCGAGAGCGCGTTCTGGTTATCGTCGGCCCGCACGCTCTTGAGGGGCACGCCGCGAAAGCGCAATTCCAGCGCCGGGCCGTTGCTGACGATCTCGAAGCCGGGACCCTGGGCCTGGGCTGGAGCAGCGCATAGCAGGATAGCGCCGGTCAGCGCCCCCGCCGTGAACTGCCAAACATGCCTCATTGCCATCCCCAAGCCGCGCCCCAGGGCCACAAAGCCCTGATTCGTTTTGCAGATTATGGGCCTGCGCGAGTCACGGGGTATCCCTGCGAATGGCTAGCCAAGCATCTTCGAGACGATTTCGAAGAGATTGGGCGAAATGCCGGGCAGGGCCTTGATCGCTTCCAGCTCAGCCCGCATCAGCCCCTGGCGCTTCGCATCATAGCGCCGCCAGCTTTCGAAGCTGCCAGCCAGCCGCGCCGAGACCTGCGGGTTGATGGGGTCGAGCTGGCGGATTACCGCGCCCACCAGGGCATAGCCGCCGCCATCCGCGCCGTGGAAGCGCAGGTGATTGACCGAAAAGGCGCCGATCAGGGCGCGCACCCGGTTGGGATTGCGGATGTCGAAGGCGGGGTGCTTCATCAGTACGCGCACCGCCAGCACGGTTTCGGGCAGGATCGAGCCTGCCTGCAGGCCCATCCACTTGTCCATCACCAGCGGGTCGGATTTGAAGCGGTCATGGAAGTGGGTGAAGGCGGCGTCGCGCCGTGGCGTCTCCATGCGGGTGAGAGCGGCCAGTCCCACGATCATGTCCGTCATGTTGGTGGCGGTACGGTAATGCGCGTCGGCCAGGCCCGCCGAGGCTTCATCGTCTTCCGCCGTGAGGTAGCGCAGGCAGGCGTTGCGCAGGGCGCGGCGGCCTGCCGATTTCGCGTCGGGGCTGTATTGCCCGGCCTCGCCCTGGCTGGCTTCGTAGAGTTCGGCGAACCGCTTGCCATGCGCATTGGCAACCGCCCGCACCAGCGCCATGCGCGCAGCATGAATGGCGTCGGGATCGACCGGCGTACGCTTGGCCGCCAGTTCACTTTCGGTGGGCGGCATCAGCATCTGGGCGGCGAAGGCGGGATCGTCTTCGGCGTGGCGCAGCACGTCGCCAATGGCGGCGACGTAAGCTGCGCTGTCGCCGCTGGTGCCGGGTGCCGCGACATCGAGCATGATCTCCGCTGCCAGGATCTGGCCCGCTTCCCAGCGATTGAAGGCATCGCTGTCGCTGCCCATCATCACGGCGCGATCGTGGCGGGTGTGCGCCGTCCTGAAGATTGCGGGGGCCGAGAAGTTGCGCCCCAGCGACAGCATCGCTTCTTCCGCCACGCCGGTGAAAACGAAGCGCTGGAAGGCATCGGTCAGTTCCAGCACGCGCGTTTCCGGGCCGGTCAGGTTCTCGCCATCCAGCGTCAATGGCAGGTGCGCGCCGGTCTGGCCCACCAGGCCCATGCGCACGGGGATGTGCAGCGGCAGCTTTTCCGGCTGGCCCGGTGTGGGCGCGAGCGACTGGGTCAGCTCCAGCGTGTAGGTCTTCGCGGTGGCATCATAGGCGCCGCGCGCTTCCACCACCGGCGTGCCGGCCTGGGCGTACCAGCGGCGAAACTGGGTCAGGTCACGGCCGCAGGCATCCTCTAAGCACTTCACCCAGGTCTCGATGGTGGTGGCTTCACCGTCATGACGCGCGAAATACAGGTCGGTGGCTTTGCGGTAGCCTTCGTCGCCGACCAGCGTCTTGAGCATGCCGATGACCTCGGAGCCCTTCTCGTAGATGGTCGAGGTGTAGAAATTGTTGATCTCGATATAGCTCTGCGGCTGCACCGGATGCGCCAGCGGACCGGCATCCTCGGGGAACTGGCGGCCGCGCAGGCTGCGCACATCCTGGATGCGCTGGACTCCGTGGCTGCGAACATCGCCGGAAAAGCTCTGGTCACGGAAGACGGTAAGACCCTCTTTCAGCGAAAGCTGGAACCAGTCGCGGCAGGTGATGCGGTTGCCGGTCCAGTTGTGGAAATACTCGTGCGCCACCACGCTTTCGATGCGGGCATAATCGTCGTCGGTGGCTGTCTCCGGCGAGGCCAACAACACCTTGTCGTTGAAGATGTTGAGGCCCTTGTTCTCCATCGCGCCCATGTTGAAGGCGCTGACGGCGACGATCATGAAGATGTCGAGGTCGTATTCGCGGCCATAGGCCTCTTCATCCCATTTCATCGACCGCTTCAGAGCGCCCATGGCGTAATGGGCGCGGGGTTCGTTGCCGTGCTCGACGAAGATTTCCAGTGCGATGGAGCGGCCCGTCATGCTGGTGAAGCTGTCATGGATGCTGCCCAGATCGCCCGCCACCAGCGCGAACAGATAGGACGGCTTGGGGAAGGGGTCGTGCCAGCGCGCGAAGTGACGCCCGCCCGGCAACGGCCCGGCTTCGACGCGATTGCCGTTGGAGAGCAGCACCGGGTATTGCTGGCGGTCGGCTTCGATCCGCACCGTGAAAACGGAGAGATTGTCGGGCCGGTCGATGAAATAGGTGATGCGGCGAAAGCCTTCCGGCTCGCACTGGGTGCAGAAAATGCCGCCCGACTGGTACAGTCCTTCCAGTGCCGTGTTGGCGGCGGGCGCGATCTCGCTGACGATCTCCAGGGTGAATTTATCGGGCACCGCAGCGATGGTCAGGCTCTTGTCGTCGAGCAGGTAGTCGCCCTGCGACAGGGCGCGCCCGTCCAGTGTTACCGAAAGCAGTTTCTGCGCTTCGCCATCCAGCCGCAGCGGCGCGGCGGCGTCTCCCTTGCGAACGATCACGAGCTTCGATGCGACCTTCGTCGCCTGCGGATCGAGCGTGAAATCCAGTGTCACCGTCTCGATGCGGAAATCGGGCGCGTGATAATCGGCAAGATGGATGGTGCGGGGTTCTTCGGTACGCATGGAGACTCGCTGGTGGCGGCGGGGGCGCTCTTATAACGCGGCCATGCCCGGCTTGGCACCGGCAAATCCGGGTGGACGGCCTTGAGTGGCTTGCGGGGAAGCCCCAATGTCGGACTGTGGGACTCAGACCAGGGCATTGGTGCACAGCTTCTTCAGTCGGATTCGTGACGGCCGCTTCCTGACGCGCGGGCGCATGACCGCCTGGGCGGTGTTGATGATCGCGGGTTTCTGTGCCGCGATTCTCTATCTGGGTTTCACGGCGCAGGGGCTCAGCGATTACGCCGGCCGCCCTCTGGGCACGGATTTCTCCAATGTCTATGCGGCGGGCGTGGCGGCGGGGCAGGGCGACGCCACCGCGCCGTTCGATATGGTGCGCCAGTATCAGGCAGAGCAGGCGATATTCGGGCCCAAGACGGAATTCTTCGGCTGGCACTACCCGCCCTTTTTTCTGCTGATCGCCGGCGCGCTGGCGCAGCTTCCTTAAATTCCCGCGCTGATCCTGTGGCAGGGCGCGACCCTGCTGCTGCTGCGGACCAGCGCCACGCCAGCGCTGGCGAACGACCCACTCTGGCTATTGCTGGCGCTGGGATTCACGGCAGTGTTCGTCAATCTCACACATGGCCATAATGGTTTTCTCACGGCGGCTTTGTTCGCTGGCGCGCTGGCGTTCCTGGACAGCAGGCCGTTGCTGGCAGGATGCCTGTTTGGACTGCTGGCCTACAAGCCGCAATTCGGCCTGTTCATCCCCATCGTGCTCGCGGCGACTGGGCGCTGGCGCGTCATCGCCAGCGCCACGACGACCGTCCTGGCGCTGGCGGCGTTGACCACGGCCTTGTTCGGGTCCCAGGTCTGGCCCGCCTTTCTGGAATCGGCGCATTTCACCCGCACGGTCGTGCTGGAGCAGGGCGGCACCGGCTTCCACAAGATCCAGAGTGTGTTCGCCTGGGTGCGCCTGTGGGGCGGTTCCATCGCGCTGGCCTATGGCGCACAGCTTGCCGTCATGGGACTGGTGATGATCGGACTGGTTCGGCTTTGGCGCAGCCAGGCGCCGCAGGGATACAAGGGCGCAGCGCTCTGCCTGGGCGCGCTGCTGGCGACGCCCTATGGCCTGGATTACGATTTGATGCTGCTGGCGCCGGTCATCGCGTTGCTTGTGGCGGAAGGGCAAGCGGAAAAATTTGCGCCCTACGAGGCTTCGCTTCTGGCCTTGCTCTGGTTTGCGCCGGTCGCCGCGCGCCAGCTCGCCGAGCTGACATTCATTCCGGTGGCCGTGATCGCAATGCTGCTTTGTTTTGTGCTGGTGTATCGGCGAAGGGCGCTCAGCCCTGTCCCTTGACGTGGGACAGGATGTCCTGCGCCTGGTGCGCCAGTTCGGCCAGTGAATCGGGCATGTCCTCGCCCGACTTGCGCACCCAGTCCACCAGCCCGCCCGCGAAGGCGGCCAGCTTGGGCGCGCTGGCGATCAGCCGCGCCTGTTCCTCGACCTTGCTGGGGTCCAGATCATACTCGGCGCCCGGCACGCGCCAGCCACCCCAGTCTTCCTTGCCGGTGATCACCACCGGATAGGTGCCCGGCACCGGATGGCGGGCGCAATCCTCGGCGGGTTGCCACTTGTTGCGGGCGCGGACCACGCGCCAGGCTTCGTTGGCGGCGGTGATCTTGTCGCCCATCGGCTCTTCGCTCACCAGTTCGTCGGCCGTGAATTCGCGGCCCAGGCCGACGTCGTAGTGAACACGGATCGGTTCATCCAGGCCCTTGGCCCAATGCGGCACGACATGTTCAATCAGCGCCCAGGTGCCGACCGGCTTGACGTACACACGCTGGTTCTTGTGGAACGCGGCCTTGGCCATGAGAGACTTCCGGAAATTCGCCCGGATTGTCGCTCCGACGCTGTTAAGCCGCGGTTAAGGTCGTTGTATGGTTTCGAGCGAAAAGGCCATAATTCCGGCCATGCCGAGCCCCTGCGTGAAAATTTGCGGCTACGACGCGCTGCGCGACCTGTGCCGTGGCTGTGGCCGCACGCTGGAGGAAATCGAGCGCTGGCCCGATATGAGCGAGGCGGAACAGCTTGTCATCATGGCAGAACTGCCAGAACGGCTCACGCCGAAGCCGCAGCAAGCCAGTTGAGCTCTGTCGCCAGCTTCACATTCTCGCCGATCACGATGATGGAAAGTGCCGGGCTGCGTTCCGCCGCCTCGGCCAGTCCGGCCAGCGTGGTGACAATCATGCTCTGGTCGGGCCGCGTCGCATTGGCGACGATGGCGACGGATTCATCGCCATCGCGCCCGCCCGCGATCAGCACGCTGGCGATCTCGCCTGCGAAGCGCCGGCCCATGTAGAAGACCAGCGTCGGTGCGCTTTTCGCCACGCGGCCCCAGTCCAGATGCGGCAGCTTGCCGTCGCTGCCATGTCCGGTGATGAAGGTGACGGCATGGTTGGTGTCGCGATGCGTCACGGGAATACCGGCATAGGCCAGGCCGCCGATACCCGCAGTGATGCCCGGCACGATGCGAAAGGGCACGCCCGCCCGCGCCAAGGCCTGCGCTTCTTCGCCGCCGCGCCCAAACACGAAAGGGTCGCCGCCCTTCAGGCGCAGCACGCGCTTGCCGTCCTTCGCCAGCGCCACCAGCGTGTCGCTGATCTCGTCCTGCTTGCAGCTTTTTACCCCGGCGCGCTTGCCAGCATAGATACGCTCGGCGTCGGGCCGGGCCAGCGCCAGCAGGCGTTCATCGATCAGCGCGTCGTGCAGGATGACATCGGCGTCGGCCAGCGCCTTCAGGCCCAGGGCGGTGATCAGGCCGGGATCGCCCGGCCCCCCACCGACCAGCCAGACCCGGCCGGGCAGCAATGCGGGCAGGGCGGCCCAGAAATCCGCCGAAATCGCGCTATTTTCACGCATGCTGTGAATGCCTTTTCATGGGGCCGATCCTAGCACGGCGCGCTGTGGTTTGAAGGTTGCGCTTTGCCGTCGCCCACCCTAAACCCCGCCCAAGAGCCCATTTGCAGGACCGCCATGCAGAAGCCCCGCGCCGACCTCAAGCCCAACACCCTCGATTACGAGAATGTGCCGCTGGTGACGGCCAACGGCTTTCGCGAGTACGACGCGCGTTGGCTGTTCGGCAAGGACATCAACCTGCTGGGCATCACGGCGCTGGGCATGGGCCTGGGGACCTATCTGGGCGAGATCGGCGTGCCGCTGAAGGTCGTCACCGGCCATGACTTCCGGTCCTATTCTCTTTCCATCAAGCAGGCGTTGACGCTGGGCCTGCTGAGCGCCGGCTGCGAGGTGCATGACATCGGCCTGGCGCTGTCGCCGGTGGCCTATTTCGCGCAGTTCGCGCTGGATTGCCCCGCCGTGGCGATGGTGACCGCCAGTCACAACGAGAATGGCTGGACCGGCGTGAAGATGGGCGCCAAGCGCCCGCTGACTTTCGGGCCGGACGAGATGAACCGCCTGAAAGAGATCGTGCTGGGCGGTCTGTGGAAGGAACGCGCGGGCGGTTCGTATATCGCCGTGCCCGACATGCGCGAGACCTATCTGCAGGACGTGACGAAGGGCATCAAGCTGTCGCGCCCCATCAAGGTCGTGGCCGCCACCGGCAACGGTACGGCTGGCGCCTTTGCGCCCGAAGCGCTGCGCCGCATCGGGGCCGAAGTGATCCCGATGGACAATGAGCTGGATTTCACCTTCCCCAAATACAATCCCAATCCCGAAGACCTGCACATGCTGCACGCGATGGGCGATGCGGTGAAGGCAGCGGGCGCCGATCTCTGCCTGGGTTTTGACGGCGACGGCGACCGCTGCGGCGTGGTGGATGACCAGGGCCGCGAGATTTTTGCCGACAAGATCGGCGTGATGCTGGCGCGTGACCTGTCGAAGGAATTCCCCAATCCGCAATTCGTGGTGGATGTGAAGTCCACGGGCCTTTACCTCACCGATCCGGTTCTGAAGCAGCGTGGCGTCAAGACCGATTACTGGAAGACCGGCCACTCCTACATCAAGCGCCGCACCAGCGAGTTGAACGCGCTGGCGGGCTTCGAAAAGTCGGGTCATTTCTTCTTCAATGCGCCGATCGGCAAGGGGTATGATGACGGCATCGTGGCGGGCATCGCCGTGCTGCAGATGCTGGATCGCGCCGGGCCGGGCGCCAAGCTGTCGGGACTTTACGATGACCTGCCCAAGACCTGGGGCTCGCCGACCATGGGGCCGGAATGTCCCGACGACAAGAAATACGCGGTGGTCGAGGCGCTGGTGAAGGAATATTCCGACCTGGCCGCCAGGGGCGAAACGCTGCTGGACCAGAAGATTCTCTCCGTGGTGACGGTCAACGGCGTGCGCGTGACGCTGGAAGACGGCACCTGGGGCCTGGTGCGTGCCTCTTCCAACAAGCCGTCGCTGGTGGTGGTGGTGGAAAGCCCGGTCTCGGAAGAAAAGATGCGGGCCATGTTCGCCGAAATCGATGGCCGCCTGAGAAAATTCCCCGAAGTAGGCGAATACGATCAGAGAATCTAGCGCGCTTGCCTCTGCCCGGCGGCAGCGTAAGCTGGCGCGAAATAACGGGAGGCAGGCATGAACAAGGTCATTCTTGGCGCACTGGTTCTTTGCATGGCATCGTCCGCTGTCCTGGCGCAGACCGACAGCGCCACCTACATCATGAACGACCAGATCCAGGCGGTGCTGAAATCGGGCACCGCCACGGACCGTACGCTGCGCGTCCTCGACATGGGCAGCTACCAGCTCTCGGTCGCGGTGGTCCATCGCGGTGCCACCCCGGCTGGCGCGGCCTCACAGGGCAATGCCTCTGCTGCCGCTGCAGCACGGCCCGCCGGCGCGCCGACCTGTGGTCTTGCTACGGCACCCGCTGGTGCCGCCGCAGGCCAGCGCGGCATGATCTCCCATACCGACACGGTGGAGACGTACATTGTTACCTCCGGCTCCGGCACGCTGATCACCGGCGGGCAGATCGTGAACGGCGCTCCGTCTGCGCCTGACAGCGATGTGACGCGGGTGCTGAACGGGCCGTCCTGCAGCGGCCAGGTCTATGGCCCGACCGTCAATCGCGTGGTGCATGTCGGCGATGTGATCGTGATCCCTGCCAATGTGGCGCATGGTTGGACAGCGATTGGCGATCACGTGACCTATCTCAGCGTGCGGCCTGATCCGAAGAAAGTTTTGCAGCCGGGCTACGTCCACCCGGCGATAAAGTAATCAGGCAGCCGCGCGGGCCGGGCGTACCAGCGCCAGCGCCTCGCGCAACACGGTGATGCCGGCGCCATCGCGCACGGCATTCTCGCTGAGATGGCGGCGGAACTGGCGTGCGCCGGGCCGCCCGTTGAACAGGCCCAGCATCGGCTTGACCAGCGTGTGCAGGCGCATGCCCCGTGCCAGTGCGCGTTCCACATGCTCGCAATAGACCGCCACCGCATCGTCCAGCGCCACGGCGTCACCACCGAAGATGTGGGCATCGACCTGCGCCAGCAGGGCAGGGTTCTGGTAGGCGGCGCGGCCCAGCATCACGCCATCGACATGGGCCAGATGCGCTTGCGCCTGCTCCAGCGTTTCGATGCCGCCATTGATGCTGATGGTCAGGTGCGGATTTTCGCGCTTGACGCGATAGACCAGGTCGTAATCCAGCGGCGGCACATCGCGGTTTTCCTTGGGCGACAGGCCTTCCAGCCAGGCCTTGCGGGCATGGATGGTGAAATGGGTCACGCCGGCGGCGGCGCATGCCTGCACCAGCGCCCGCAGCGACACTTCCGGGTCCTGGTTGTCGACGCCGATGCGGCACTTCACGGTCACGGGGATGGCAACCGCGTTCTTCATCGCCGCCATGCAGTCGGCCACCAGCATGGGTTCGCGCATCAGGCAGGCGCCGAAGCGGCCCGACTGCACCCGGTCCGACGGACAGCCGACATTCAGGTTTACTTCGTCATAGCCGAAATCCTCGGCAATCTTCGCGGTCTGGGCCAGTCTGGCCGGATCGCTGCCGCCCGTCTGCAGCGCCAGCGGATGCTCGGCAGGCTCGAAGCCCAGCAGGCGCTGGCGGTCGCCATGCAGCACCGCTTCGGCCGTCACCATCTCGGTATAGAGCAGGGCATGGCGTGTCAGCGCCCGGTGCAGCACCCGGCAGGGGCTGTCGGTCCAGTCCATCATCGGCGCGACGGAAAAGCGATGCGGCGTCACGGCTGGATCGCCCAGAAGGCGCGGGTCTCGCCATTGCGCGCGGTGACGCCGAAGCCGCTATTGGGTCCACCAGCCACAGCGCGGGCGGCGGGCGTGACCGACGCGACGGTGACATCGAAGATCATTGCCTGGTCCGGCGGCACCGCGCCGCTGTTGGCGCCCTTGGCGCCGAAGGCCAGCGACGGCGGCAACGTCAGCTCCCAGCGGTCGCCTTCACGCATGGCGGCCAGGCCTTCGCCCAGGCCCTTCAGTGTTTGGGCCGGTTCGATGGGTGCGGGAAGACCGGGCGTGGTGCCGTCCACCATCGTGCCGTTGATCAGCTTGGCCGTGTAATAGATCTGCAGCGCGTCGCCGGGCGTGAAGCGGCGGCCAACACCGGTTCGCAGGATGCGCACCTGCAGGCCGCTGGGCCGCACGCTGACACCGGGCTGGCGCGCATTGTTCGTCAGATAGGCCTGGCTCGCCGCAGGCGTGAGCGCGGGATCGGCCGCGAAGGCGGGCGTGGTGCAAAGCAGGAAGGCAGCAATGAGCAGGGCGCGCATCGCCCGCTTCTAGCCGAAAAGCCGTGACGGCGCTATTTCTGTGCAGAAGTCAGAGCAAAAACAGCACCTTGCGGGTCCATCGCCTGCAGGACCCAGCCGCCGCTCGGCACCTGCATGGGCGGAACCACGATCTGGCCACCGCCGGCCGCGATCTTCCTGTCCGCCGCTTCGACCGAAGGCACGACGATATAGTAGTTCCAATAGGCCATCGGCGCCTGCGCCGGGCGGTTCATCATGCCGCCGATATCGCCGTCGCCTGCCGAGAAAAGCTGTTAGGTGCCCATCGGCCCCATGTTCACGGCGGTGGTCTTGGTCCAGCCGAACAGCTTCTCATAGAAGGGCCATACGGCGTTCCAGTCGGTGGCGTAGAGTTCATGCCAGCCGATGGTGCCGGGCGATTTGGGCGCGGGGCGCGGCGGCGCGTCCTTGATCAGGGGCGTGGCGATCAGGAAGCCCGCGCCTTGCGGGTCGGACACGACCGCGAACGTGATGACACCTTCGATCGTCACCGGCCCCTTCCAGATCTTGCCGCCCGCTGCGCGAATGGCTTCCATCATGGCGGGAACATCGGCGACATGGATGTAGCCCATCCAGGCGGGCCGCGCGCCCATCGCGGCGGCGTCTTCCGGCACCGCCATCAGGCCCGCCACGCCGACACCATCAAGGGAAAGAGCGGTGTAGCCAGGCGTGCCCGTCTGCTGTGGCACCCAGCCCACCACATCGACATAGAATTTCGTCGCTGCCGCCGTGTCGGTGGTCATGACGTCGTACCAGAAGAAATTTCTGGTCATGGGAACTCCGGGCAAGGTGTGAAAGCTATAACGCTTACTCTCCCATTTTCAGCATGACGTTTTTCTGACCGTTGACGGTTCCCTTGTCGAGCCACTCGCGCGAGGCCGCGAAGAGCAGCAGGTGGTTCTTTTCCCACATGGCGTTGTGGGATGAGCAGGCCAGCTCCACAAAGGCCTTATCGCCACCGATATCCTCGTACAGGTTGCGCACATTCTGCGGGTTGACCTGGCCGTCATGCACGCCCACCGCCATCAGGGTGGGAATTTTCATGTTGCGCACCAAGTCGGTGGTCCAGCTGGCGCTGGCAGCGGTGACAGGCGCGCGGCGACCTGCGGGCGTCCATTTCGCACCGACCGGATCGGAGGCCAGCATCTCGCGCCACACCGATTGCTTCGCCGCCGGTTCATACTGGCCAGTGCAGGGTGCCTGCCGGTCCCAGTTGGCGGTGAACTCTTCCTCGCTCTGGGTGTTGAAGGCGGCGATGTTCGGCGCCGCGCCGCGACCCGCGCCTGCTGCGGGCAACTGACCGGCGGCACGGTTATAGGCAGGCGCCAGCACCACCAGCCGGTTGACGCGTTGCGGATTGAGCGCGGCCCAGCCGCCGGTGCGCGGGCCGCCCTGCGACCAGCCCACCAGCGAAACCTTCGTGCCGCCGCGCAGGCGGGTGATGTAGTTCACCGCTGCGGTGATGTCGTTCCAGTCGGAGACCAGCGAGGTGGAGCCGCCTTCATGGCTGCGCTTGCAATCGGCGGGCGCCTTGTGTTGTTCGCGCTGTGCGTCCGAAAGATTGCACCTGTCGGCGAAGGCGGCGGGACGTTGCGAACGGCCATAGCCTTCCATGTCCACCGAGAAAACGTCGTAGCCGGCCTCGGCTAGGTAGGCCATCCAGCTATAGGTGGAATATGGCACGTCAAAGCTGACTTCGGCGGGGGTACCCGCGCCATGCACGAACAGCACCAGCTTGGCGGGATCGGGCTTGGCGCCGGCACGGATGCGCTCGCGCAGATATAGCTGCATGGTTCGCCCCAGCGCTGCGGGTGCGGCCGAGACGACGCTGGTATGATGATCGACGCTCAAAATGCGTGGCTTGTTCTGTGCCATGGCGGGTGTGGCGGCCAGCGCCAGTCCGGCCAGGATCAACCAGCTCTTCTTCATGTCGTCTCTCCCCATATTGTCTGTGTTGTTGCCGGCAGCTTAAGCCCAGCGGCCTGGCTCCGGACAGCCCCAGTGCCCCGGTGACAGGTGATTTCGCAGGTGCAATAATCTACCCATGAACGCTCCTTCTGCCGCCACCGCCGGGCTCAAGAGCCCTCCCGACATCCGTCTGCTGGGCCGCCTTCTGGGCGAAGTGATCAGCGAGCAGCATGGGGCCGCCACCCTGGGCTTGATCGAGGATGTGCGGCGCCAGTCCATCGGCGACTATCGCAGCGGCGCCAGCCTTACGGCCTTGGGCGGGCGCATCGCGGAGGTGCCCGAGGATGACCTGCTGCTGCTGATCCGGGCCTTCACGATCTTCTCCCAGCTTGCCAATATCGCCGACGATCATGTCCTGCGCGCCGAAGCGCGACAGGCGCGTTCGGTGCAGGTGGAGGAAGTGGCAGGACGCGTGGATGCCGCAAAGGCGCGTGCCTTCCTGCGCGAGGCGCTGCTGGCGCCCGTGCTCACTGCCCATCCCACCGAGGTGCGGCGCAAATCCATCCTGGATCGCGATGCTGCCATCTCATCGCTGTTGCAGGCGCGCCAGCCCTGGTGCGAGGCAGAGGTGGATGCGCGCCTGAAGCGCGAGATTCGCATCCTGTGGCAGACGCGCATGCTGCGTTCCATCCGCATCCATGTCACCGACGAGATCAAGAATGCGCTGTCGGTCTTCCGCAGCACCTTCATCGGCCAGGTCCCCATCGTGCAGCGCAAGGTGGCCCGGCTGTTCGGTCTGCAGACGCCGGCGGCTTTCCTGCGTCCCGGTTCCTGGGTGGGCGGCGACCGCGACGGCAATCCCTTCGTCTCGGCGGAAACGCTGGACTATGCGGTGCGCAACCAGTCCGAAGCGGTGCTGACCCATTATCTGACGGAAATCCACGGCCTGGGTGTGGAGCTGGCGGTTTCCGACGACCTCGTCTCCACCAGTGATGCGCTGAAGGCTCTGCGCGCGCCGCTGGAACATACCTCGGCGCAGCAAGCGGACGAACCCTACCGCCGCGCCCTGATCACCTGCTATGCCCGCATGGCTGCGACCCGTGTCGCGCTGCTGGGTGACGGCCCCAAGAATCCGGCGCGCTTCGTTGCGACCGCCTATGAAACGCCGGAAGCCTTCATTGCCGACCTCGACGTGATCATCCAGTCGCTGCGCGAGAATGGCGATGCCGACCTGGCGGAAGGCCGCCTGACAGAATTGCGCGAGGCGGTGGGCGCGTTTGGCTTCCATCTGGCGGCGATGGATGTGCGTCAGAATTCGGACGTGCATGAGCGCGCCGTGGCCGAGCTGCTGGCGGCCGCCAAGGTGGTGTCCAACTATCTCGACCTGGATGAAGAGGCGCGGGTAAATGTGCTGCTGACCGAGCTTGCCAGCCCGCGCCCGCTGCGTTCGCCGTATGCCGAATACACCGCCGAAACCCTGCGCGAGCTGGAGATCGCCGATCGTGCCGCCTTGCTGAAGCGCCGCTTCGGCGATGGCGCAGTGGCCAACTACGTCATCTCCAAGGCGGCCAGTGTTTCTGACATGCTGGAAACCGCTATCCTGATGAAGGAGGCCGGGCTGCTTGTGCCGGGCAATCCGCCCAGGGCGTCCCTGCGCATCGTGCCGCTGTTCGAAACCGTGACCGACCTGCGCGAGAGCGAGACGGTAATGCGGAAATATTTCGCCCATCCGCTGGTACGCGCCATGCTGGGCGCACAAGACAATCTGCAAGAAGTGATGATTGGCTATTCCGACAGCAACAAGGATGGCGGTTATGTCACCTCCAACTGGGAAATCCGCATGGGCATCGCCCGGCTGGTGGCGTTGGGGCAGGAGGCGGGCATTCGCATGCGCTTTTTCCATGGCCGTGGCGGCGCGGTGGGCCGCGGCGGCGGTTCCAGCTATGACGCGGTCCGCGCGCTGCCGCAGGGCGCCTCGGCGCTGGGCCTGCGCATCACCGAACAGGGCGAAGTGGTGTCGAGCAAGTATGGCGACCCCGATATGGGCCGCGCCAGCCTGGAAACCATCGTGGTCGCCAACCTGCTGGCCGAACTCGAGCCGGGTGGCGATGCCGCCGACACGCAGGGCGCCGCTGATCTTGCAGCGCTGAGCCTGGCGGCCTTCAAGCATTATCGCGGCCTGGTCTATGAGACGCCGGGCTTCGAAGTCTATTTCCGCCAGTCCACGCCGCTGCCAGAAATCGCCGATCTCAAGATCGGCAGCCGCCCTGCCTCGCGCAGCAAGTCGGGCGCCATCGAGGACCTGCGGGCCATTCCCTGGGTGTTCTCCTGGTCGCAGGCCCGCGTGATGCTGCCGGGCTGGTTCGGCTTTGGCACAGCGGCGCACCAGGTCGGGCTCGACAAGCTGCGGGCTATCTACGAAGTGTCGCCCTTCTTCCGCACCACCATCGCCAACATGGAAATGGTGCTGGCCAAGTCGAGCATGGCCCTGGCGAAGCAGTATGCCGGTCTGGTGGAAGATCGCGCCCTGGCCGATAGCGTTTTCGGCCGCATCGAGGCGGAATGGAATGCGACCCATGCGGCGGTGCTGGCGATCAGCGGGCAGAAGCAGGTGCTGGAAAAGAATCCCAGTCTGGCGGAATCGATCAACCGGCGCCTGCCTTACGTCAATGCCCTTGGCCATTTGCAGATCAACCTGCTGCGCCGCCGCCGTGCAGGCGACGAGAGCGAGGAAATCCATCGCGGCATTCACATGTCGATCAACGGCGTCTCGGCCGGCTTGCGCAATTCGGGCTGACCGTCACGCCAAAGAAAAGGCCCGCCTTCCTTTCGGGAGTCGGGCCTTTTTGCGCTTGTATCGCGTTTACTTGTGCTTCTGCAGCTTGGTGTTTACCAGCAGGAAGAACACCGGCACGAAGAAGATGGCGAGGATGGTGGCGGAAATCATGCCGCCCGTCACGCCGGTGCCGATGGCGTTCTGGCTGCCGGCACCCGCGCCGTTCGCCAGCGCCAGCGGCATGACGCCCGCGATGAAGGCGATCGAGGTCATCAGGATGGGGCGCAGGCGCAGGCGCGCCGCTTCCATCGCCGCGTCCCAGGCCGTGGCGCCGCGCTTTTCGGCATCCACCGCGAACTCCACGATCAGGATGGCGTTCTTGGCCGACAGTCCGATGGTGGTGAGTAGGCCGACCTGGAAGTAGATGTCGTTGAACAGGCCGCGCGCGTAGGTGGCGAGCAGGGCGCCGATCACGCCCAGCGGGATCACCAGCATTACCGACATCGGTATTGCCCAGCTTTCATACAGGGCGGCGAGGCAGAGATAGATGACCAGGATGGAGAGGCCATAGAGCAGCGGTGCCTGCGAACCGGCCGCCTGCTCCTCGAAGGAGAGGCCGGTCAGTTCGTAGCCCACTTCCTTGGGCAGTTGCTGGAACAGCTTGTCGAGCTCCTTCAGCGCAGTGCCCGAGCTGACGCCGGGCGCGCCCGCGCCCTGGATCTGGATCGAGGGCAGGCCGTTGTAGCGGTTGAGCGCCGCCGGTCCGATCGTCCAGCGCGCCGTGGCGAAGGACGAGAACGGCACCATCGCGCCATTGGTGGCGCGCACATGCCAGCGGTCCAGGTCCTGCGGCGTCATGCGATAGGGCGCATCGCCCTGCATGTAGACGCGCTTGACGCGGCCACGATCGACAAAGTCGTTGATGTAGTTCGAGCCCCAGGCGGCGCTGAGGGTCTGGTTGATGTCCGCCAGGCGCACGCCCAGCGTACCGGCCTTGGCCTGGTCAATATCGATATGCAGCTGGGGCGTATCGTCCAGGCTGTTGGGGCGCACGCCAGCCAGCATGGGGTCCTGCGCCGCAAGGCCCAGGAGCTGGTTGCGGGCCGCGATCAGGCCGGCATGGCCGACATTGCCGCGATCCTGCATCTGGATGTCGAAGCCGGTGGCGTTGCCCAGCGCCTGCACCGACGGCGGCACCAGGGCATAGACCTGGGCGTCGCGGATGTTGAAGAAGAAGTTCATGTTGGCGCGCTGGGCGATGGCGGGGGCGCGGGTCTGCGCGCCCTTGCGTTCGCTCCAATCCTTCAGGCGGGTGAAGGCCATGCCGGTGTTCTGGCCCGAGCCGGCATAGGAGAAGCCAGCCACGGCGAACACGAAGTCGACACTGTCCTTTTCCTGGCCGAGGTAGTGCTTGGCCACCTGCTGCGCCACTTCCAGCGTCTTGGGCTGGGTGGTGCCGGCGGGCAGGGTGATCAGGTTGAAGATGAAGCCCTGGTCCTCGTCGGGCAGGAAGCCGGTGGGCAGGCGCACGAACAGCAGCGCCATCACCGCCACGATGGCGGCGAACCCCGCCATTGTGATCCAGGCGTGCTTGAGGAAGCGTGCCAGCCAGCGGCCATACCAGTTGCGGAAACTGTCAAAGCCGTTGTTGAACCAGCCGAACCAGCGCTTGGCCATCGCCTTCTGCTCTTCCTCGACGGGCTTGAGCAGCGTGGCGCACAGGGCCGGCGACAGGATCAGCGCCACCAGGATGGACAGCACCATGGCCGCGACGATGGTGACGGAGAATTGGCGGTAGATCACGCCCGTGGAGCCGCCGAAGAAGGCCATGGGCAGGAACACCGCCGTCAGCACCAGGCCGATGCCGATCAGGGCGCCGGTGATTTCTTCCATGCTCTTGAGGGTGGCCTCGCGGGGCGGAAGATGCTCCTCGTGCATGATGCGCTCGACATTCTCGACCACGACGATGGCGTCATCGACCAGCAGGCCGATCACCAGCACCAGCGCGAACAGGGTCAGCGTATTGATGGTGTAGCCGAACATGGCCAGGATGCCGAAGGTACCCAGCAGCACCACCGGCACCGCCACGGCGGGAATCAGCGTGGCACGCCAGTTCTGCAGGAACAGGAACATCACCAGCACGACCAGGATGATCGCCTCGATCAGCGTCTTGATGACGTCTTCGATCGACAGGCGGATGAAGTCGGTGTTGTCCACCGGATAGCTCATCTTCATGCCCGGCGGCAGTGCGGTGCGCAGGGCTTCGGCGCGCTCCTTGACGGCGGCGACAGTGGTCAGCGCGTTGGCGCCTGGCGCCAGCATCACCGCCACACCGGCGGCGGGCATGCCGTTGAACAGGCTGGTCAGGTCATAGCTTTCCGCGCCCAGCTCGATGCGGGCGACATCGCCCAGCTTGACGACGGCGCCGCTGGTGGAGGTCTTGAGGATGATGTCGCGGAACTGCTGCGGTGTTTGCAGGCGCGACTGGGCGGTGACGGTGGCGTTGATCGCCTGGTCCTTCACCGTCGGCTGGGCGCCGATCTGGCCGGCCGAGACCTGCACGTTCTGGGTCTGCACCGCCGCCGTGACGTCCGATGGCTGCAGGCCGAAATTCTTCAGCTTGTAGGGGTCGAGCCAGATGCGTATGGCGTACTGGCCGCCGAATACCTGGGTCGATCCGACGCCGGACGCGCGGCCGATCGGGTCCTGCATGCGCGAGGTGATGAAGTCGGAAATGTCGACATTGTTGTAGCGGCCCGTGTCGTCATAGACCGCGACCACGATCAGAAAGTTGGACTGGGCCTTCTGGACGCGCACGCCGAGCTGTTGCACGGCGGCCGGCAGCAGCGGCACCGCCGACTGCACCTTGTTCTGCACCTGCACCTGGGCGATGTCGGGATCGGTGCCCGCCGCGAAGGTGGCGGTGATGGTCGCCGCGCCATCCGCTGTGGAGGAGGCGGAGAAGTAGAGCAAATTGTCCAGGCCGTTGAGCTGCTGTTCGATCACCTGGGTGACGGAGTTCTGCAGCGACTGGGCATCGGCGCCGGGATAGAAGGCGTTGATGCTGATCGCGGGCGGCGCGATGTCGGGATATTGCTCGATCGGCAGTGACAGCGCGGCGATGCCGCCCGCCAGCATGGTGACGATCGCGATGACCCAGGCAAAGACCGGGCGGTCGATGAAGAAGCGGGAGAAACCCATGTGTTTTCGCCCTACTTCTTCGCGATTTCCTGCGGCGCCACGGGCATGTCGGGCTGTACCTTGGCCAGGCCCTCCACGATCACCTTGTCACCGACCTTCAGGCCTTCGGTCACCTGCCACTGATTGCCCACGGCACGGCCGGTCTTGATCGGGCGCAGGCGGGCAAGGTTCTTGGCGTCCACCACCATCACGGTGGGATCACCCTTGGTGTCGCGGCCCACCGCATTCTGCGGGATCAGGATGCCGCGCGTGTCGATGCCCTGCGTGACCACGGCGCGGACGTAGAGCCCGGGCAGCAGCAGGCCTTCCTTGTTGGGGAATATCGCGCGCAGGCGCACCGCGCCGGTGGAGGGATCGACCGTCACATCGGTGAACTGCAGCTTGCCTTCATGGGAATAGCTGGTGCCGTCATCGAACTTCAGCGTCACCGCCGCCGTCGCGGGGCTCTTGGAATCGACGCCGCCCTGGCTCACGGCGCGCTGCAGTGCGATCAGCTCGTTGCTCGACTGGTCGATATCGACATAGATCGGATCGAGGGTGGAGATGGTGGCCAGCGCCTGCGCCTGCTGCGCCGTTACCAGCGCGCCTTCCGTCACGGCCGAAGCGCCGATGCGGCCGCTGATCGGCGCGGCGATGCGGGTGAAGTTCATGTTGATGCGGGCGCTCTGCACCGTCGCCTGGGCCAGCTTATAGGCCGCCTGGGCGTCGTCATTGTCCTGGGCGCTGATGGCGTTCTGCTTCAGCAGGGTGGCATAGCGCTCGGCCTTGGCGCGCGAAGAGCCCAGGGTTGCCTCGGCGCTGTCCAGTACGGCGCGATAGGGCGCGGGATCAATCTGGTAGAGCGGCTGGCCGGCGCGGACGTTGGAGCCCTCGGTGAAAAGGCGGCGCGTGACGATGCCGGAGATCTGCGGCCGCACTTCGGAGATTGCGAAGGGACTGGTGCGCCCGGGCAGTTCGTTCGCCAGCGACACCGCCTGCTCGGCGATGGTCAACACGCCGACCGAAGCCGGCGGCATCTGCGGCGGCGGACCGCCCTGTTCACCGCAACCTGCGAGCAGGGCGGCGCCCAGCGTGCCAACGATCAGGAACCGGCGCATGAAATCCCCCAAAGGTGTTCGTTCAAGAAGCTGACAATGTCAGCAAAATACGGCTCTTTCGCAGCCCTTAAATAGTCACCGGTGCGGACATTGGAAGGGGCAAATCCGACCAAAGTGCGATGAGTGACGATTCGACGGTTGTCGCATTGTCGATTTGACACAATCGGGCCTTCGCGGCCCGTCTTTGGGCGGCATCGGCAGGCATAAATGCCTGTTCGACATACCAGCCCAGGTGCTTGCGGAATATTTTCAGGCCCAGCACATCGCCGTAGAATTTGAGCGTGTCACTGAAATGTTGAAGCGCTACATCCAGCCGGTGCGTGAGGCCGGGTTCTGATTCCATACCGCCTTCGGGGTCATTCAGGCTGCGGTTGATCGCAGCCATCGCCCAGGGGCGGCCATAGGCACCGCGCCCGATCATCACGCCATCGGCGCCGGAAAGGGCCATCGCTTCGCGCGCCGTGGCGGCGTTGATGATGTCGCCATTCACGATCAGGGGCAGGCTGGTGGCGGCGCGCACCGCTGCCACGGCGCGCCAGTCGGCATTGCCCTTGTAGAACTGGTTGCGCGTGCGCGCATGGACGGTGATGGCCTGCACGCCCAGGGCTTGCGCCTGCGCTGCGATTTCCGGCGCATTGCGGCTGTTTTCGTCCCAGCCTAGCCGCATTTTCAGCGTCACGGGCCGCGAGGTGGCCTCTACCGCCGCAGCGATGATGCGGCCAGCCAGTTCCGGCTCGCGCATCAGGGCGGAGCCCGACAGTGCCCCTGTCACTTCCTTGCAGGGGCAGCCGAAATTGAGATCGATGATGTCGGCGCCGGCCTGCTCGGCCAGCTTGGCGCCCGCCGCCACCCATTGTGGATCGCGGCCCACCAGCTGGATCACGCGCAGGGGCAGGTCCTCGCCAGCCGCGCGACGGACCACATCGGGCCGCCCCCGGGCAAAGGCATCACAGGCCACCATTTCAGTGGCAACATAGGGGGCGCCCTCCGCTACCGCGATGCGGCGGGCGGGCAGGTCGGTGACGCCGGTCATGGGTGCGGCCAGCACCCGGCCGGGGATCGTCACATCGCCGATCTGTAGCGTAATCATTGGTCCAAGGACGTTAGGGCGCGTCTTCATTACGGCTTCGCATCTGCGAAATCCCGCCTTTTTTCGACCCTGGGGCTAGTACTTGCCTCGAACGGAACCTTGGAGTTTCAATAAATCTAATAGAATCAGATATTTAAGTAATTGATTGTCGCAAACTGTGTCCAAATCAACGCTTGGCGCTGCGGGTGCGAATAACTAATAAGGTGACGAATAGCGGGTGGGGGCCCGGAAAGAAGTGATGGCGTTTCTTTTCACCATGATCGGCTGGGCGCTGGCAGGCTTGGCGTTGCTGGGCGCGGCCTATGCCGTCTTCGCCGTCCTCTGCGTGCGCCGTTTCATGGCTGCGGAAGCGAATGTCCCCGCCGTGCATCTGCCGGTGACGATCCTCAAGCCGCTCTATCGCTGCGAGCCCGGCCTGTTCGAAAACCTGGAAAGCTTCTGCCTGCAGAATTATCCCGGCGCGGTGCAGATCGTGTTCGGCGTCCATGACGACGCTGATCCCGCCGTGGCGGTGGTGCAGGCGTTGCAGGCCAAGTATCCGCAGCTCGATACCGCGATGGCGGTCGAGGTGGTGAGCCAGGGCGCCAACGCCAAGGTCTCCAACCTCATCAGCATCATGGCGGTGGCCAAGCACGACACGCTGGTGCTGGCCGACAGCGACATCGCGGTACAGCCGCACTGGCTGGCGCAGGTCACGGCGGCGCTGCAGCGCCCCGGCGTTGGCATCGTCACCTGTCTCTACACTGGCGAAGTGGTGAAGGGCGACAACAGCCTGTGGTCGAAGCTGGCGGCGATGGGCACCTCTTACGACTTCCTGCCCAATGTCGTGGTCGGTACCGCGCTGGGCCTGGCGTCTCCCTGTTTCGGCTCCACCATCGCCCTGCGCCGCAAGACGCTGGACGATGTCGGTGGCTTTGCGGCCTTTGCCGACTGCCTGGCCGATGATTACGAGATCGGCCGCGCCGTGCGCGCCATGGGCCATACGCTCGCGATGCCGGCGCTGGGCGTGGCGCACACCGCCGTCGAGCCGACCTTCATGGACCTGTTCCGCCACGAGCGGCGCTGGCGCCATACCATCCACCGCATCGACCCGGCGGGAAATCTGGGCAGCATCGTCACGTTTGGTTTTGCGTTCGCGGTGCTGTCGTTGCTGGCGCTGGGCTTTGCGCCCGTCAGCCTTGCCGCGATGGCGGCCACCTTGAGCGCGCGGCTGCTGCTCAAGCACCGCATCGACGGCCTCTTCGGCACCTATGCCGGGCCCTTCTGGCTGTTGCCGCTGCGCGACCTGCTGAGCTTCGCCGTTTTCGTACAAGCACTGTTCGGTGAGACGGTGCATTGGCGCGGCGCCCGTTTCGATATTGCGCCATCAGGCGCCATGACCCAATCCGTGAACTGAAGGACTATCTGAATGTCTATGCGCACGCTCTTTCTGCAGGCTCCCTCGTTCGATGGCTTTGATGGCGGCGCCGGCTCGCGCTACCAGGCCAAGCGCGAGATCAAGAGCTTCTGGTATCCCACCTGGCTGGCCCAGCCTGCCGCGCTGGTGGAGAATTCCAAGCTGATCGACGCGCCGCCGCACAACACCCAACTTGCCGAGGTCGTGGCCCAGGCCAAGGATTTCGACCTGGTGGTGGCGCACACCTCGGTCCCGTCCTTCGCCTCCGACGTGAAGGTGATCGAGGCGCTGAAGGCTGCCAATCCCAGCCTGAAGGCCGGCCTGATCGGCGCCAAGGTCGCCGTCGATGCCGAAGGCTCGATGATCAAGGCGCCGGCTGTCGATTTCGTCGCCCGCAACGAGTTCGATTTCACCATCAAGGATGTTGCCGACGATCAGCCCTGGGCCGACATCAAGGGCATCTCGTACCGCAACAAGCAGGGCGTCATCACGCACAATGCTGACCGCCCCATCATCGAGAACATGGACTCGCTGCCCTGGGTGACGCCGATCTACAAGCGCGATCTGGAGATGGAGAAGTACTTCATCGGCTATCTCAAGCACCCCTATATCTCGATCTATACCGGCCGTGGCTGCAAGTCGCGCTGCACCTTCTGCCTCTGGCCCCAGACCGTGGGCGGCCACAATTATCGCACGCGTTCGGTCAGCCATGTGGTCGAGGAGATCAAGTGGGCGATGAAGGCCTTCCCGCAGACCAAGGAGTTCTTCTTCGACGACGACACCTTCACCGACGACCTGCCGCGCGCCGAAGCCATTGCCGCCGAGCTGGGCAAGCTGGGCATCTCCTGGGCCTGCAACGCCAAGGCGAATGTGCCCTACGCCTCGCTGAAGAAGCTCAAGGAAGGTGGCCTGCGCCTGCTGCTGGTCGGGTATGAATCCGGCAACCAGCAGATCCTGCACAACATCAAGAAGGGCATGCGCATCGAGGTTGCCGAGCAGTTCACCAAGGACTGCCACGCGCTGGGCATCCAGATTCACGGCACCTTCATCCTGGGACTGCCGGGCGAGACGCTGGAGACGATGCGCGAGACCCGCGAATTCGCCAAGCGCATCAACCCGCACACCGTGCAGATCTCGCTGGCCGCGCCCTATCCGGGCACCTTCCTCTACAATCAGGCGGTGCAGAATGGCTGGCTCGATGCCGCCAATGCCGAACTGGTGACCGATGACGGTATCCAGATCGCGCCGCTCCACTATCCGCATTTGAGCCACAAGGAAATCTTCGACTCGCTGGAGACCTTCTATCGCCAGTTCTATTTCCGCCCGAGCAAGATCGGCTCGATTGTCAAGGAAATGGTGACGCAGGAAGGCATGATGAAGCGTCGCCTGCGTGAAGGCGTAGAGTTCTTCCAGTTCCTGCGCGATCGCCAGAACCAGAACGCCGCGTGATTTGAAGCGCCTTGTCGTCACGGCCGATGACTTCGGCGCCGCGCGCGAAGTCAACGACGCGGTGCTGGAGGCGCATGCCAAGGGCATCCTCACCGCCACCAGCCTGATGGTAGCGGCGCCGGCGGCTGCCGACGCGGTGGCGCGGGCGAAAGCTGCCCCGTCTCTGCGCGTCGGGCTGCATCTGGTACTGGTGGAAGGCGCGCCGGTGCTACCGGTTTCGCAGGTGCCCGATCTTGTCGACGTGCACGGCAATTTCCGCACCGACATGGCGCGGGCGGGCGCGGCGATGTTCTTCCTGCCCCATGTTAAACGACAGCTGGCGGAAGAGATTGCGGCCCAGTTTGCCGCCTTCCGCGCCACCGGGCTGGCGCTGGACCATGTCAACGCCCACAAGCATTTCCACCTGCACCCCACCATCGCGGCATTGATGCTGTCCATTGGCCGCGATTTCGGACTGAAGGCGGCGCGGGTGCCGCTGGAGCCCGCCGTGACGCTGGCCAGGATCGAGCCCTACAAGGGCTCTTCTGTCGCAGCCCTCACACGGCCCTTCGCGCAGGGATTGCGCCGCCGTTTCGCCAGGGCGGGCATTGTTTCCCCCGATGCCGTGTTCGGCCTAGCCTGGTCCGGTGCGATGACGGGCGCGCGCCTGAAGGGGATTCTCGAAAATCTCCCGGAAGGCCTGTCGGAAATCTACCTGCATCCCGCTACCGGGGCCTATCCGGGCTCGGCCCCCGGCTACCGCTATGCGGAGGAACGCGCCGCCCTGCTGGATCCGGCTGTCATTGCGGCAACGCAAGGCGGGGATATCTGTCTTGGCGGCTTTTGCGACTTTCCGATACATTAAGGCCCAGCATGAGCACGCACGTTTTCGCCACCCCGCCCGATCTTTCCCGCGACACCGGCACCTGGCCGGGCGGCGGCCCGATCAAATATGGCTCGGACGAACACAAGCGCCTGTTCTGCAAGACGCTGCTCGACACATTTGACCCCTATCGCCCCGCAGTACTGGATTGGCCCAAGCTGGAACCGGAAGCGGAAAAGCGCATCACGTCGCTGCCGATCTGGGACATCGCGGTGCAGACCGAGAACAATGCGGGCATGAATGTCTGCACCTATGCCGAGGGCGTGCCCGATCCGCTGCTGCGCAAGGCCATCGAGCTGAACGGTTTTGAAGAGCGCCGCCATCGTCATGTGCTGGCCAACCTGGTCGAGGCGTATGGCGTCACGCTGGCGCCAGAGCCGGTGCCGGCGCGTCCGAAAGACCCGGAATGGGCCTTCATGGTCACCGGCTACAGCGAATGCATCGACAGCTTCTTCGCCTTCGGCCTGTTCAAGGCGGCGAAGGACACGGGTTATTTCCCGCCCGAGCTGGTGCAGACCTTCGATCCGGTGGTGAACGAGGAGGCCCGCCACATCCTGTTTTTCGTCAACTGGATCGCCTGGCATCGCCGCAACATGCCGTTCTGGCGCCGCCCCTATTTTGAATTGAAGGTTCTCGCCGTCTGGATATTCCTGATTTATGAGCGCATCGGTATCGCCAAGGATGTCGGACATGGCGAACAGGACGCCAACTTCACCGTCAATGGCGCCGAGGCTCTGGGCTCCGATCTCGATGTCGGCGGGCTTGTTGCGGTCTGCCTCGAAGAGAATGACCGACGCCTGGCGCCCTATGATGTCCGGCTCAAGCGGCCGCGCTTCGTGCCCTTCATGGCGCGGATCGCCCTCAAGTTCATCGGTCCCAAGAAGAAGGCGGCTTGATGGAAGCGGGGCCGCATCCCGAACGCGCATCGGCCTCGGCACAGGGGCGGTGGGACTTTGCCAAGGGCTACGCCCTGCGGCCGCAGGATTTTTGGATGCTGATCGTGGGCGGCAAGACCGACGCGCGCATCGCCCAGCTGGAATCGGCCAGCAGCCGCAACGCCGCCTTCGAGGCGATCTATGGCGAGTGCGACGATCCGTGGGAATCATTCAATCCGCGCTACAGCTATCAGGCCCGCAAATACAATACCGTGATGTCATTGCTGCCGCCGGGGCGACGGTATGGGCGGGCACTCGATCTGGGCTGCGGCCTGGGCGCCCTGTCGCTGCTGCTGGCGGCGCGTTCCGATTACGTCCTGGGCGTGGATGTGGCGCAGACCGCCGTCGCACATGCCCGCAAGCGCCATGGCGGCACTGCCAATCTGGGCTTCCAGCAGGGTGACATCGCCGCCTTGCCGGAAGGCATTGAAGGCCGCTTCGATCTCGTCACCATCATGGACACGCTCTATTACCTGCCCCGCACCGATGATGCGGGGCTGGATGCGGTGGCCGAACAGGTTGCTGGCCTGCTGGCGCCGGGTGGCCTGTGCGTGCTCAGCAATCACCTGTTCGCCGGCGGCTGGGACAAGGCCACACGCCTGTCGCGCCGCATCGATCGCGCCTTCTGCCGTTCGCCGCGCCTGGCGCTGGTCTCGCGCA
This sequence comes from Alphaproteobacteria bacterium, assembly GCA_947462105.1. Taxonomy (GTDB): domain Bacteria; phylum Pseudomonadota; class Alphaproteobacteria; order Micropepsales; family Micropepsaceae; genus Rhizomicrobium. Next base: position 74,148 of record CANHNJ010000003.1, on the reverse strand, counting down.
GCTGGCATCCCTTCTTCCAGACCACGGTGCTGATGGCACCCGCAGAAAAGAGCCTGTCATGAAAATCGGTTCCCTCGAACATCGCGATGCGTTCTGTGCGCACTTCAAGCAGACCTATACCGATTATGATCCCGATACGCTCCCCTGGCCTGTGCTGGACGAAGCCGCGCTGGCGCGCCTGAAATCGGTGCCGTTCTGGGAAGAAGTCTTCTACACCGAGCGCCGCGCCGGGGCCATCGTCGCCGCCTTCACCGAGACCGTCACCGATCCGGTGATGAAGGAAGCCATCGCGCTGCAGGGTTTCGAGGAAGCGCGCCATGCCAAGCTGATCCGGGTAATGATCGAGAAATACGGCATCGACGCCGCTGAACGGCCGCTGGAAGTTATCGACGGCGACGTCGAAACCAAGTTCAAGGATTTCGGCTTTGGTGAGTGCATGGATTCCTTCCTGGGCTTCGGTGTCTTCAAGATCGCGATGCAGAGCCAGTTTCTACCCAAGGAGATGTTCGCCATCTTCGAAACTCTGATGTACGAGGAGACGCGCCACATCGTCTTCTTCGTCAACTGGATGGCCTATCAGCAGGCGCAGAAGGGCATTCTCGCGCGCGCTGTCCTGCCACTGATCGATTTCCGCTATTACATGCGTGCCCTGGGCCGCATGGTCGGTACCGCACGACGTGGCGCCGAACTGAATGATGGCAAGGAATTCAACGCTACCCAGGCGAGCGTCTTCCTGGACGGCTTCACCTTCCGGCGTTTCCTGGAAGACTGCTATTCGGAAAACCGCCGCCGCATGGATGCCTTCGACGCCGAATTTCTGAAGCCTAGCTTCCTGCCGCAGCTGGCGGAAGCGGCGCTTGGCGCCCTGCGCTTGTGGAGCTTCCGCGCCAAGCCGCTGCCGGCCTGACGGAAAGGACAATCGGCGATGAAGTGGGGCGTGTTCCTCGCGCTGCTGGCAGGCCTTGTCGCCGCCGTCTGGGTGATCTGGGCGGTGGGCTTTGGCGCCGTGCTGGGCGCGGTGGCGCGGGCGGGGCTGGGTGGTCTGGCGCTGCTCTGCCTCTATGCGGCGCTGATCCTGCTCACGGCGGCGCTGGCTTGGGTCGCCCTATTGCCGCCGGAGCATCGCCGCAGCCTGCATCACTTCTATATCGCGCGCCTGGTGCGCGACTCCATCGCCGATATTTCGCCCTTCTCACCCGTGGGTGGGATGGTCGCGGCCGCGCGGCTGATGATCCTGAAGGGCATGAATGGGGCCTATGCCTCGGCTTCCGTCGCAGCTGACGCCACCACCGAGGCCATGGCGCAGATCGCCTTCCTGGCATTCGGCGTCACCATCGCGGTGCTGCATCTGGGCGGCATCGTGGAGTCGGGCTGGCTGCTGCAATCGCTGGCCGCCGTGCTGTTGCTGGGCATTCCCGGCATCATCGGCCTGATCGCTTTGCAAAAGCGCGGCTCCGCCTTCATCGAGAAGCTGGCGCTGCGCTTTTTCCCAAACGCCGATCACGGTGTTTCCTTCCGCGACGCTATCCACGAGATCTATGAAGCGCCGGGCCGACTGGCGGTCTCCGCCACATGGCATCTGGTGGCCTGGGTCGGCAGTGGCATCGGCACATGGATCGCCTTTTACCTGGTAGGTGTCGAGATTTCCTTCCTTGATGCGCTGGCGCTGGAAGCGTTGCTCTGCACCCTGCGGTCCATCGCCGTCTTCGTGCCTGCCGCCATCGGCGTGCAGGAAGGCGGCTATGCCGCGCTGGCGCAATTGTTCGGCCTGCCCGCCGAAGCCGGCATTGCCGTCTCGCTGCTGAAACGGGCCCGCGAGATTGTTCTCGGCGTGCCTGCCTTGATCTACTGGCAAGCCGTGGAAGGCCGCACCGCCCTGCGGAGCGCGCCATGACCGATACGGTGCTGGTCACCGGCGCATCGGGCTTTGTCGGCGCCGCAGTGGCCCGCGCTGCGGTGGCACGTGGCTTCAAGGTCAAGGTTTTGATGCGCGCTGCCGCCAATCGCGCCAATGTCGCCCGGCTGGACGTCGAAGCGGTCACCGGCGACATGCGCGACGCGGCATCGATGACAAGCGCCCTGGACGGTGTGCGCTATCTCTTCCATGTCGCCGCCGATTACCGGCTCTGGGCCCGTGATCCAAACGAGATCGCCAACAACAATCTGCAGGGCGCGCGTGCCGTGATGGGCGCAGCGCAGGCCACGGGCGTCGAGCGCATTGTCTATACCTCCTCGGTCGCGGCGCTGAAGCCGGTCAATGGCGTAGCGGTGGACGAAACCTCGCGCCACACGCCGCAAAGCGTGATCGGCGCATATAAGCTTTCCAAGCTTCTGGCCGAGCGCGAAGTGGAGCGCCGCATCGCGGAGGAGGGACTTGCCTGCGTGATTGTGTCTCCGTCCACGCCCATTGGCCCGCGCGACATCAAGCCCACGCCCACCGGCCGCATCATCGTCGAGATGGCGAACGGCAAGATGCCCGCCTTCCTCGATACGGGGCTCAACCTGGTGCATGTCGAGGACGTGGCGGAAGGCCATTTCCTGGCGCTGGAAAAGGGCAAGATCGGCGAGAACTACATCCTGGGCGGCACCGATGTGCCGCTGCAGGCGATGCTGGGCGATATCGGCGACATGGTGGGGCGCAAGCCGCCGCGCGTGAAGCTGCCGCGCGGGCCTCTTTTCCCCTTGGCGTATGCAGCCGAGGCTGTTGCCCGCATAACCGGCAAGGAGCCGTTCCTCACGGCCGACGCGCTGCGCATGTCGCGCTATCGCATGTTCTTTTCGTCCGAGAAGGCGAAGCGCGAGCTGGGCTATGGCGCCAGGCCCTATGCCAGGGGACTGGAAGACGCGCTGGCCTGGTTCGGCAGCAACGGATATCTGAAATGATGGACCTGCTGACCTGGCCCATTCACAATATTGCGGGCTTCCTCTTCGGTATTATTCCGTTGCTGGTGTGGCTGTACCTAGCGTTCGGACGCAGCATGTTCTGGCTGTTCCGTGAGCGTGACGCCGACAGCAAGCTGCTGGCACCTATGACGTGGCCGTCCGTGGTGGCTGTGGTGCCAGCGCGTGACGAGGCCGATGTCATCGCCCGTTCGCTAGGCAGCCTGATCGCGCAGAATTATCCCGGCGATTTCCACATCATCCTGGTGGATGACCAAAGTGATGACGGTACCGCCATTGCCGCGCGTGCGCTGGGTGGGCCGGTCACCGTGCTGTCAGGCGCGCCGCGTCCGCCGGGCTGGACCGGCAAGCTCTGGGATATGAGCCAAGGCCTCGACGCCGCGAAGGCGCGTGCCCCGGAATTCATCTGGTTCACGGATGCCGATATCAGCCATGCCCCCGACAACCTGGTCCGGCTGGTGGCGCGGGCGGAAACAGGCGGGCTGGTGCTGACCTCGCAAATGGCGAAGCTGTCGGCACGCACGCTGGTCGAGCATTTTCTGATCCCGGCCTTCGTCTTTTTCTTCGCCATGCTCTATCCCTTCGGAGCAGTGAATGATCCGAAGCAGAAACTGGCCGCGGCTGCGGGCGGCTGCATGCTGGCGCGTCGCAAAGACCTGGAGACAGTGGGCGGCATCGAGGCCATCCGGCGCAACATCATCGACGATGTCAGCCTCGGAAAGTTGATGAAGACGCGCGGCCCGATCTGGCTGGGCCTTTCCAGCCGCGCCGTCAGCTTGCGCCCCTATGAGACGCTGGCGGAAATCCGCCGCATGGTGGCGCGCTCGGCCTTTGCTGAACTGGATTATTCGATCCTGAAGCTTGTGGGCACGCTTCTTGGCCTGGTGCTGGTCTATCTGGCGCCGCCCGGCGTGGCGCAATTCGCCAACGGGCCGTCACAGATGGCGGGCTGGATCGCCTGCATCATCATGGTGGCGATGATGCAACCCATTCTGCGCTATTACCGGCTCTCGCCGCTCTGGGCCTTTACCTTGCCGATCATCGCCGCCTTCTATGCCTTCTTCACGCTGGATTCCGCGCTTCAGTATTGGCGCGGCAAGGGCGGCATGTGGAAAGGCCGCGCGCAAAGCGATGCGCGGAGCCAGGCATGAGCGGCAACGCGCTGCAGTCCGGCAAGGATCACACGGGCGAGAATTTTCCCGTCGCCTCGGTGCTGATCGCGCCGCGCTTCCGTCCGCCGGTGATGGCGTTCTACAAATACGTCCGCTTCGCCGACGATATCTCCGACCACGAGACGACGCCGCCGGACGAGAAGCTGCGCCTGCTGGAAGAGATGCGCGCCACCCTCGCCGGCGAGAACGACGTTTCGCCCGAGGGGTTGCGCCTGCGCGCCAGCCTGGCGGAACGCGGTCTTTCGACCGTGCATGCCTTCGACCTGCTGGAAGCGTTCCGCCGCGACTGCACCAAGTTGCGCACCGCCGACTGGGACGACCTGATCGACTATTGCCGCTATTCCGCCATGCCGGTGGGGCGCTTCGTGCTGGATGTGCATGGTGAAAGTCGCGACCTCTGGTCTGCCAATGACGCGCTCTGTGCCGCGCTGCAGGTCATCAACCACCTGCAGGATTGCGCCAAGGATTACCGCACGCTGAACCGGGTCTATCTGCCGGAAGACACGCTGGCCGCTGCCGGGGCCCGGGTGGAAGACCTGGCCGCGCCGCAGGCCTGCCCCGCGCTGAAGGCGGTCATCCACGGCCTGGCGGCGAAAAACGCCGGATTGCTGGCCCGGGCCAGGCCTTTCGCCCGTGGCATCCGGGACGGACGGCTTGCCTTGGAAGTCGATCTCATTCAAACCCTCGCCGAGGATCTGAACGCCAAGCTGATGCGCCGCGACCCGCTGTCCGAACCCGTACATCATTCCAAGCTGGACGTGGCGCGCCTGTTCCTGGGCCGGTTGCCGGTGTTCGCCTTCAATCGCCTTTTTACATCAAGACGTGGGTGAGGCGCACATGACCAGCACACTGGATGCGCCCCAGGCCAAGGCGGTGAAGAAGAAGGCCAGCAAAAGCTCGTTCTATCTCGCCATGCGGCTGATGCCGGAAGCCGAGCGCGACGCGATGTTTGCGATCTATGCCTTCTGCCGCAAGGTGGACGATATCGCCGATGACGGTGTCGGCACCCGCGAGGAACGCCGCCGCAGGCTGGATGGCTGGCGCGACGACATCGCGGCGCTGTATCGCGGCGAACCCGCCGGGCAGGCGCAGTTCCTGTCGGGCATTGTCACCCAGTATGGCCTGCGGCAGGAAGATTTCATCGCCGTGCTGGACGGCATGGCGATGGATGTGGCGGAAGACATTGTCGCGCCTGATCTCGCCACGCTCGATCTGTATTGCGACCGGGTGGCCAGCGCGGTGGGGCGGCTTTCCATCAAGGTTTTTGGCATGGAAGAAGGGCCGGGCTTCGCGCTTGCCCATCATCTTGGCAGTGCCCTGCAGCTCACGAATATCCTGCGCGACGTGGACGAGGACGCCGCCATTGGCCGCCTGTACCTGCCGCGCGAATATCTGTTCGAGATGGCCTGCGCCAAGTCGCTGGATCCTGACTGGATCGTGGAACAGCCCCAGATCGATAGCGTTTGCCGCAAGGTGGCGGTGTTGGCACATGGCCATTATGCCGCCGCGAAGAAGATCATGGCCGCGAAGCCAAGGGGCCGCATCGCCACTCCCGCGCTGATGGGTGCGGTTTATTCCGAGATCCTGGCGGAAAGCGAGAAGGCGGGCTTTGCGCCGCCGCGCCGCCGCGTTTCGCTTGGCAAGTGGCGGTTGCTCATGCTTGTCGTGAAGCATGGGCTCGGGTAAGGCCTATGTCATTGGCGGCGGCGTGGCGGGGCTGGCGGCGGCAACAGCGCTGGCCGAACGCGGCATCGCGGTAACGCTGTTCGAGGCCGGGCCACAGGCAGGCGGACGCTGCCGCTCCTATTTCGATCCCGCCATGGGTGCCATTATCGACAATGGAAACCACCTGGTGCTGTCGGGCAATGGCGCAGTGAGCAACTACCTGTCGCGCATCGGCGCGAAGGATGCGCTGGCCGGTCCCGACCAGGCCGTGGTCGATTTCGTCGATCTTGCCGATGACAAAAGCTGGCGGCTGCAGCTGAGCAATGGCTTTTTTCCGGCCTGGATTTTCGCGAAGGATCGCCGGGTTCCAGGCACCAAGCCCGGCTACTATGCCGCTTATGCACCTTTGTTGTGGGCCGGGCGGGCCGCCACCATCGGCGCGGCGGTGAAGGATCGCGGCGCGCTGTGGCGGCGGCTGATGCAGCCATTCCTGGTATCGGCGCTGAACACGGAAGCAGAGACCGCTTCGGCCGCGCTGGCGGGTTCGGTGATGCGCCAAAGCCTGGTGCGCGGCGGCCATGCCAGCCGCCCGCGCATCGCCCATCCGACACTGGCTGCGGCATTCGTCGATCCGGCATTGCAGTATCTGGCAGCGAAGGGCGCGACGATGCATCTGGGCACCCGGCTACGCGGCTTCACCATTGCGGGCCGCGCGGCGCGGGCGCTGGAATTCCCCGATGCGATGATCGCCACCGGCATGAAAGACGCCATCATCCTGGCGGTGAATGCGCCGGTGGCGCAAAGCCTGCTGCCGGGCCTCTCCGCGCCCAACGATTTTCGCGCCATCGTCAATGCGCACTTCAAGCTCGCGCCGCCGCCCGGCGCGTCTGCCATGCTGGGCGTCATCGGCGGCACGGCGGAATGGATTTTCACGTTCCCCGACCGCATCTCTACCACCACCTCTGCCGCCGATGCGCTGGTGGACGAAGACCGCGAAGCCCTGGCTGCCCGCATCTGGAGTGATGTGCGGCGTGCCTTGAAGCTTGATGCTCCCATGCCGCCCTGGCAGATCGTCAAGGAAAAACGCGCCACCTTCGCCGCCACCCCGGCACAGGATGCGTTGCGGCCCAGCCCGCGCGGGCCCGTCCGCAACATCATCCTGGCCGGTGACTGGACCCAGACCGGTCTGCCCGCCACCATCGAAGGAGCGATCCGCTCCGGCGAGACCGCCGCCCGCTTGGCGGCCAGGCATCTGCGATTATAGTCGGCCCATGAACGCTCCTGTGAACACGCCCGAACTGGAAGCCGCCATCAAGGCCGCGACCGGAGGTCTGTTGCGCGAACAGCGGCCGGACGGGCATTGGGTCTATGAGCTGGAGGCCGATGCCACCATCCCGGCAGAATATGTGCTGCTGGTGCATTACCTGGCCGAAACGCCCAACCTGGAGCTGGAGCGCAAGATCGGCAATTACCTGCGCCGTATCCAGGGCGAACATGGTGGCTGGCCGCTCTATCATGCGGGCGCTTTCGACATCTCGGCGACGGTGAAAGCCTATTTCGCGCTGAAGATGATCGGCGACGACATCAACGCGCCGCATATGGTCCGCGCCCGGCAGGCCATCCACGCCTGCGGCGGCGCCATCAAGGCCAATGTCTTCACCCGCATCCTGCTGGCGCTCTATGGCGAATGTTCGTGGAACGACGTGCCGACAGTGCCGCCGGAGCTGATCCTGCTGCCGCGCTGGTTCCCGGTGCACCTGTCCAAGATGAGCTACTGGGCTCGCACCGTGATCGTGCCGCTGCTGGTGCTGTGCGCGAAACAGCCGCTGGCGCGCAACCCGCGCGGCGTCCATGTGGCGGAACTGTTCGTGCCCGGCGTTCCCGCCGCCAATCCGCGCGCGCCGCACCAGAACAGGTACTGGTCGGCCTTTTTTACCGTGCTCGACAGGATCCTGAAGAAGGTGCAATGGCCGGAAGGCCCACGCCATCGCGCCATCGAGAAATGCTGCACCTGGACCACCGAACGCCTCAATGGCGAGGATGGGCTGGGCGCGATCTATCCCGCTATGGCCAACAGCGTGATGATGTACGACCTTCTGGGCTATCCCAGGGACCATCCCGATTACGCCATCGCCCGCAAGTCGGTGGAAAACCTGCTGGTGGTGAAGGGTGATGAGGCCTATTGCCAGCCCTGCGTCTCGCCGGTGTGGGACACGGCGCTGGTGGCGCATGCGCTGCTGGAAGCCAGGACGCCGGAAGCCGACGCCGCCGTGGCGCTCGGCCTGGAATGGCTGAAGCCGCTGCAGGTGCTGGATGTGAAGGGCGACTGGGCAGAAAAACGGCCCGATGTGCGCCCCGGCGGCTGGGCTTTCCAGTATCGCAACGACCATTACCCCGACCTAGACGATACCGCCGTGGTGGTGATGGCGATGGATCGCGCCCAGAAGGCCGGCCTCGCATCAGGGTATGACGCCGCCATCGCGCGCGGCGACGCGTGGGTGCAGGGTCTGCAGAGCCGGGGCGGTGGCTGGGGTGCCTTCGACGCCGACAATTCCTATTATTACCTCAACAACATTCCCTTTGCCGATCATGGCGCGCTGCACGATCCTCCGACCGAGGATGTCTCGGGCCGCTGCGTCGGCATGCTGGCGCAACTGGGCCAGCATGGGGCGCGGCTGGATGAGGGCGTGGCATATCTGCGCAAGACCCAGCGCGACGATGGAAGCTGGTGGGGCCGCTGGGGCGTCAACTATATCTATGGCACCTGGTCGGCGCTGGCAGGGCTGAATGGCGCAGACGTGCCGCCGGACGATGACGTGATGCGCAAGGGTGCCGCCTGGCTGCTCGCCATCCAGAACCCGGATGGCGGCTGGGGCGAGGACTGCAACAGCTACAAGCTGGACTACAAGGCATATGAGCCCGCGCCTTCGACCGCGTCACAGACCGCCTGGGCGCTGATGGGCCTGATGGCGGCAGGGCAGGTGGATCATCCGGCATTGGTTCGCGGCGTGAAATGGCTGACTGAGCACCAACAGGCCGACGGTCTCTGGACCCAGGCGCATTACACCGGCGGCGGCTTCCCGCGCGTCTTCTATCTCAACTATCATGGCTATCCGCGCTTCTTCCCGCTTTGGGCCCTGGCGCGTTATCGCAATCTCAAATCCAGCAACACGCGCCGCGTTGAGCATGGCCTGTGAGAAAAGTAAAGTGACGATCCTTGCCGTCTGCGGCCTGACGCGTGAAGCCGAGATCATAGGTGCTGATGGTGTCGTAGCGGTGGCGGGCGGCGGCGATGCCGTAGGTCTGGCGAGTAAGCTTGACGTCCCGCAGGACGACATCACCGGCGTCATCTCCATCGGGCTTGGCGGGGCGCTGTCGCCGCATCTCAAGGTCGGCGACGTGGTAATCGGCGAAAGCGTTGTCGCCGGGCCCGACATCTTCCCTTGCGACAGCAAGTGGCGGGTGCTGCTGGCAGCGCGCCTTGGCACGGCGCATCAGGGAACCATCACCGGCAGCGAGATCGTCATCGCCAGTGCTGCCGCAAAGGCCGCTCTGTTCCGCGCCTCTGGTGGGGCGCTGGTGGTGGACATGGAATCCCAGGTCGCGGCGCGCTTCGCCGCGAAGCGTGGGCTGCCGCTGGCAGTGCTGCGGGTGATTTCCGACGACGCATCCCACGCCTTGGCGCCTGCCGCCCTGGTGGCGATGCAGCCGGACGGCGGCATTTCCGTGGGCCGCGTGCTGTGGGCGCTGGCAAAAAATCCGCTGCAACTGCCGGCGCTGATCCGCACCGGCAGTCATTCGGGCAAGGCGTTCGCGGAACTACTCCGCTGCCGTGGCCGTCTGGGACGTGGCCTCAGTGGCCCGGGCCTTGGCGGCGCGGATCTCTGACATCTTCTTCTCAACGTGCTGGGAGAAGTTGTATTCCGCCGGGCGCTGGTTGGAGAGGTCGATATCCGGCGCCATCGGGCCTTCGGTCTTGATGCCGCGCAGCATGATCGGCAGGGCCTTGAGCGGGTTCTTGATCATGTCCTTGGCGGCGGTACCTTCAAAACCGCAATGGACCATGCAGTCGGCGCACTTCTCGTACTTGCCGACGCCATACTTCTCCCACTCCGTGCCTTCCATCAGCTCGGTGAAGGTCTTGGCATAGCCTTCGCCCAAGAGGTAGCAGGGCTTCTGCCAGCCGAACACGGTGTAGAGCGGCATCGACCAGGGCGTGCATTCATAGGTCTGGTTGCCCGCCAGGAAGTCCATGAACAGGCTGGAATTGGTGAAGTCCCAGTTCCTACCGCCGCGACCGCGCGAGAGAATCTCGCGGAACATCTTCTTGGTGCGCTCGCGATTGAGGAAATGCTCCTGGTCGGGCGCGCGCTCATAGGCATAGCCGGGCGAAACCGTGATGCCGTCCACGCCCATCTTCATCATCTCGTCGAAGAAGGCGGCGGTGCGCTCGGGGTCGGCGCCGTCGAACAGGGTGCAGTTGATCTGGGTGCGGAAGCCCCGCTCCTTGCTCATCTTGATGGCGGCGACGGCCTTGTCATAAGTGCCGTCCAGGCAGACCGACTTGTCGTGCATCACCTTGTCGCCGTCCAGATGGATCGACCAGGTGAAGTTCGGGTGCGGCTTGTACTGGTCGATCTTCTTGGCCAGCAGCAGCGCGTTGGTGCACAGGATGACGAACTTGCCGCGCTCGATATAACCTTCGACGATCTTGGGCATGTCGCGGTGGAGCAGGGGTTCGCCGCCGGCGATGGAAACGGCGGGCGCGCCGCACTCGTCGATTGCATCCATGCATTGCTGCACCGACAGGCGCTGGTTCAGGATGTCATCAGGATAATCGATCTTGCCGCAACCGGAACAGGCCAGGTTGCAGCGGAACAGCGGTTCCAGCATCAGCACCAGCGGATACTTGGTCTGGCCGGTAATGTGCTTCTTCATCACATAGGCGCCAATCTTGGCGGCCTGCATCAGCGGTAAGGAAGCCATTCTTAAGCCCTCAGTTCGGCAGGCAGACGGAACTCGATATGTTCCTTCTTGCCGTCCATGGTTTCGACGGTGACGGGTTCGATGCGCTCCAGCGCTTCGATCACGTGCCGCACCAGTTCTTCAGGGGCCGACGCACCGGCGGTCAGGCCCACGACCTTCTTGCCCTTGACCCATTCGGGCTTGAGCTCGCTGCCGTCATTGATCAGGTAGGAAGGCAGGCCTTCCTCGATGCCGATTTCGCGCAGGCGATTGGAGTTCGAGGAATTCGCCGCCCCCACCACCAGGATCACGTCGGCCAGCATGGCCAGTTCGCGCACCGATGTCTGTCGGTTCTGGGTGGCGTAACAGATGTCGCTGGTTTCCGGGCCGACAATGTCGGTGAAACGCGCCTTCAACTTGGCGATGATACCCTTGGTGTCATCGATCGAAAGCGTGGTCTGGGTGATGTAGGCGACCGGCGTGTCGGTGGGAATGATCAGGGCGTCGACCTCGGCCTCGTCCTGGACCAGCGTCACCGGCGCGCCGACCTGGCCCATGGTGCCTTCGACCTCGGGATGACCGGCATGGCCGATGAGGATGAGGGTGCGGCCGTGGGCGACATAACGCTTGCCCTGGTTGTGCACCTTGGAAACCAGCGGGCAGGTCGCGTCCAGCACCGGCAGGCCACGGTCCTTGGCGGTGTTGACCACCGACAGCGGCACGCCATGGGCGGAGAAGACGGTGACAGCGCCTTCGGGCACTTCGTCCAGTTCCTCGACGAAGCGGGCCCCCTTGTTCTTCAGCGACTCCACCACATGCTTGTTGTGCACGATCTCGTGGCGCACATAGACGGGCTGGCCGTACTTATCGAGCGCCTTTTCGACGATATCGATGGCGCGGACGACGCCGGCGCAAAAGCCGCGTGGCTGGGCAAGAATAACGCGCATGACGCTCCCGGTACTGGCGCTTGGAGGGGCAGCCCGAACCGGGCTGATCGCATTGCAGCATTGTCCCGCATTTGGGGGGGCGCCCGCAACCCTTTACCTACCCAACTCTGTTGCCGAATAGCCGCGTTGCACAAAGGGGTTAGCCGGAAAGCGGCCTGGGGACTGGCGGATTTGCGGCCTTAAGGGCTAAAAGCGGCCTGCAAGCTGGTTTTGGGGCAAACCGGCCATCTACCAGAATTGGACCCAAATCTTGGCCACCGCGACCGCGCGCACCTACGACGCCCAATCCCTCAAGGCCGCCATCGCCGAATCGGCGGGGCTGGTCGATGCCGCGCTGGACGCGATGCTGCCGCCGCCGCACGGCAAGCAGGCCCGTGTTCAAGAGGCGATGCGCTACGCCATCCAGGCGGGCGGCAAGCGCCTGCGCCCCTTCCTGGTGCTGCAGGCGGCGCGGCTGTTCGGCGTGCCGGATGCCCGTGCCCTGCGTGTCGGCGCCGCCATCGAGGCGCTGCACACCTATTCGCTGGTACATGACGATCTGCCCTGCATGGATGACGATGATCTGCGCCGTGGCCGCCCCACCACCCACATCGCCTTTGACGAGATGACGGCGGTGCTGGCGGGCGATGCGCTGCTGACCATCGCCTTCGAATTCCTGGCCGGGCAGCAGACCCATGCCAATGCGGAAGTGCGTTCCGCCCTTGTTTTGCGGCTTGCTGAGGCATCCGGCCATGTCGGCATGATCGGCGGCCAGATCATCGACATGCTGGCGGACGAGAGCTTCGGCATCGCCGACGTGATCGAGCTGCAGCGCAAGAAGACCGGTCAGCTTTTCGAGTTTTCCTGCGAGGTAGGTCCCATTCTGGGCGAGGCCTCGGCGGAAGACCGTGCCCGCCTCAAGGCCTATGCCGAGGAGATGGGTGTGGTCTTCCAGATCACCGACGATCTGCTGGACGTCACATCCACCGCCGAGAAGACCGGCAAGGCGGTGGGCAAGGATGCCGATGCCGGCAAGCAGACGCTGGTGACCCTGCTGGGAATCGAGGGCGCCCGCGCCGAAGCCCTGCGCCGGGCCCAGGCCGCCGTGGACGCGCTAGGCCCCCATGCTGCCCGCGCCCCCCAGTTGGTGGCGCTGCCCTTTTACCTTCTGGACCGGGAGTCTTAAAAAGCTGGGTCCCCGCTTTCGCGGGGACAGCCGCTACGTCAAGCTCACATGGTTCGCTTTACGTTTACTGCTGAAAAAAGCCGGATTTCCGTAGCACTTTTACCCCGTTGCGCGTTTCATCGAAGAGTTCCGAGGTTGATCCCATGACCGCTCTGACCCGCCGCCAGACCCTGCTCCTGACTGCCGCCGCTGTTATTGGTTCTTTGGCGCTGCCGGGAAGCGCCTTCGCCCAGGTCGATCCTGCCGCGCAGGTGGTGCAGGGTTTCTATGATGCGCTGGTGGCGCAGATGAAGAAGGGTGGCGCTGCCAAGCCGCGCTACGACCTGTTCCGCCCGGCTGTGGCCAAGGCTTTCGACCTGCCCGGCATGACGGCGGTGGCGGTGGGCCCGACCTGGGCCTCGCTGTCGGCGGGCGACCAGAAGGCGCTGACCGATGCGTTCGAGCGCATGACGGTCGCCAATTACGTCAAGAATTTTGACAAGTTCGGCGGCGAGGTTTTTACCGTCGATCCCACCGCCGTGCCGCGCGGCGCGGAAAAGCTGATCCGCAGCAAGCTGGTGTCGGGCAAGGAGAGCATCCCCTTCAACTATCGCATGCGGCAGGTGAATGGCGACTGGAAGGTGTTCGACATCTTCCTCAACGGCAATATCAGCCAGATGGCGCAGAAGCGTTCAGACTTTGCTTCGACGCTGGCCTCTGCCGGGCCGCAAGGTTTGGCAAAGCGGCTGAACGCGCTCGCCGATCAGGAGTTGAGTTAAAGAAAAAGGCGCCTTCGGGCGCCTTTTTTTATCTCTAGTCTAGCCCTAGCGCTCAGTGAATGAGCGCGGCATCCACCTGATCCTTCTTTTTGGGCGGCGGGCCCAGAAGTGCAGGTGATAAAAACAAAGTCGTCATCAGCGTCCAGAACAACGAGATCAGTAACAACTCGCCCATGCTGGAAGTGCCGGGATGGATCGACAGCCAGAGCGGGCCAAAACCGGTGGCGGTGGTGGCGGCGCTGAACATCACGGCGCGGGTCAGGCTGGACTGCAGCAGGTTCTTCGCGCCCGCGCGCCAGGCGACCACGAAATAGATGTTGAAGGCGACGCCGATGCCCAGCAGCAGCGGCAGCGCGATGATATTGGCGAAGTTGAGTTTCTGGCCGATCACGACGCAGGTCGCCAGCGTCAGCAAGCCGGTCAGGACCAGCGGCAACAGCGTCATCAGTACGTCGAAGGTGCGGCGCAGCGTGATGAAGAGCAGGATGATGATGGCGATGAAGCTGAGCACGCCCGCCTCAAGGAAGGCGCCGACAATGGTCTTGCCGGACTCATAGATCGAGATCGGCGCGCCGGTGGCATTGGGCGCCACCACCCGCACCGCGCTGGTGAAGGCCAGCACCGATTCCGGCGAGTTCGACGTATCCTTGGGCGAAGCCTGGATGCGGGCGGTGCCGTTGGGTGCGACCCAGTCGCGGCGCATTTCCGGTGGCATGCTTTCGGTCGTGACTTCCTGCGCCTGCAGCGAGGTCGCCACCTGGTCCAGCATGGTCTTGAGGCCGGGCACCAGCGCTTCGGTGGCGCGGGCCCGCGCCGGCGCGCCGCCTTTCACCACGGCGTCCAGTGCGGCGGCGAGGCGCCGGGCATTCTGCGCTGGGCCATTATTTCCCGTGGCGGCGGCGCGCAGCTTGGCCGCAGTATTGCTCAGCGCGGTCACGACCTCGGCATCCGTCGGCGCTTCCATCACCTCGAAGGGCGCGATGGTGACGCCGATCAGGTTGTTGGCGTCGGCGATCAGCGCCAGCTTCTTGGCCTGGTCGGCGGGAATGAAGCTGGAAAGGGTGATGGTCTGGCCCACTTCCGGGACCGCACCGACCTTTTCCGCCAGCCTGTCGGCCTGCGCCAGCGACGGCGCGGCGATGTCGATGGTGTTGGGCGAAGTGATGGGCGACTTCATCAGGTCGCGCAGGGTCGAGACCGACTCTACGTTGGGACTACGCAGGTTGAGCGGATCGGAATCGAAGCGCACGAACACCATCAGGCCCAGGCAGACCAGGCCCAGCACGCCGGCGCCGATGACGATGGCGCGGCGATTATGCGTCACGAAATGATCGGCGGGCGCCATCCACGCAAAGCCCACTTCCTCGCCTTCGGCGCGGGGCTTCAACAACTTGATCAGCGCGGGCAGCAGCGTCACCGACAGCAGGAAGGCGACAATCATGCCGATGCCCGCCACCATGCCCAGCTCCGCGACGCCGGTATAGGTGGTGGGCAGGAACGAGAAGAACCCGGCGGCCGTTGCGCCCGCCGCCAGCGCCAGCGGCGCGCCCAGCGCTGCGCCGGTGCAGGACAAGGCATGGTTCAGATCCTTGGTGTGCAGTCTTTCGTGACGGTAGCGCACCGAGAACTGGATGCCGAAATCCACGCCCAGCCCGACAAAGAGCGCGATGAAGGCGATGGAGATGATGTTGAAGACGCCGACGGCCAGGAGGCCCGCCGCCATGGTGATGATCAGGCCGGCGAACAGTGTCACCAGGATGGCGGCCATCAGCCGGACCGAGCGCAGCGCCAGCCATAACAGCAGCAGAACGCCCGCCAGGGTCGCCGCCACCATCAGTTCGGCGCGGTCGGCCAGGGTGGCGAATTCCTCGTCCGACATGGGCACGTCGCCAGTCAGGCGCACGGTGACGCCATGGGCGGGATCGATCCCCAGGCCCCGCGCCTCGGCGCGGATGGTGTCGCTGGCGTGCTGGCCGGGTTGCAGGGCGGAGAAGTCCAGCACCGGCTGCACGGTGATGAAGCGGCGGATCTCTTCCGGCTTCGGCGGCGCGCCGGTGATCAGCGCGCGCCAGGAGAGATAATTGACCTGGCCCTTGGCGGCATCCTCGAACACCGGGGCCAGGCTTTTCATCGGCGCGTCGATGTCGGCCAACGTTGCTGCGCCCGCGCCGATACCCAGCATTACCGTGTCCAGGCTTCCCATCAGGCCGCGCAACGACGGATCGGAAGCCAGCGGCCCGAGAAATGGCTGCGCCTTGATGAGCTGCGCCGTCGTGTCCTGCACTTCCTTTTCGGACAGGAAGAGCAAGCCGTTCTGGTTGAAGAAGGCGCCGCCATCGGGGCGGCGCACGCTGGTGAAGAGTTCGGGCCGTGCCTGCAGGCGGGTGGTGAGACGGGCGGCGGCGGATTCCGCCAGTTCCGGGGTCTTGGCGTCGATCACCACCAGGATCAGGTTGGTGCCGCCGGGAAAGGTGGCGTCATACTGGGCCTGCCGCATGCGCCATGCCACCTCGGCATTGATGAGCTGCGAAGAGTCCGTGTTCATGGCGAAATTGTTCGCCACCAGCATATAGGCGCCCGCCGACAGGGCGGCGCACAACATCGTCACCGCGATGGCATGGCGGCAGCAGGCGGCGACAAGGCGCTGGATGATGGACATGGGTGGGTAACGCGGGGGTTGGCGGAAACGGCCGCCTTTATCGCCGCAAAGCCGGTTTCTGTCCAGAAATCAGGTGCTTGCCTCGGAATCGCCCAAATTCGAGAACGCTAGAAGTCCGGCAATTCCGCCGTCATGACTTCCTTCTGCTCGATCAGCTGCGCCCGGCGCTGCAGATAGCGCGAACGCATGGTGGCGTAATAGTCCACCGAGTTGCGCTCGATCTCGCGATAAGCGTCGAGATTGCGCGCGCGTATCGACGGTACCGATCACATTCTTGAGCAAGCCAACATAAGGGCGGCCTTCATAGCGGCCGACATAGCGCAGCGGCGAGAAGTAGCCATCGACATACGAACCGGCCAGGTCGCGCAGCGCGGACGAGCCGCCGAATGGGATCACCAGATAGGGGCCTTCGGGCACGCCATAGGTGCCCAGTGTCAGACCCATGTCGCGGTTGCGATGGGGCATGCCCCAGTCGCTTGCGACATCGAAAAGGCCGACCAGGCCGAAGGTGCTGTTGACCAGGAAGCGGCCTGCCGCTTCACCGGCATAGGAGACTTCGCCCTGCAGCAGGTAATTGGCTGCGGTCACCGGGCTGGAGAGATTGGCCAGCACATTGTGGACGCGGGTGCGCACCGGATCGGGCACGGTCTCGGCATAATAGGTGGCGGCGGGCAGGTCGGCGTTGCGATCCAGCCGCTGGTTGAAATCAAAGACGACGCGGTTGAGCCCCTCGAGCGGATCCATCGGCTCGTCCGGTACCGTGGCACAGCCAGAAAGGCCGGCACACAGGCCCAGCACGGCCAGAAAGGAAAGACCCCTGCGAATGCGCTTCGTCATGTCCCCAAACTCGCCTTTCCGTTTTCCGGAAATTGCGCGAGCCCCCATACCCACGGCCCAACTATAGACAGGCTTTCGGACCTGAGTCCCTGTTCAGGACACGGATATTTACGATAAGCGCAAATTTAGGCGGTGCTTGGCGTGCCCGTTCCTTCAGCGTATGAGAGCCCGCGTACCAACAGTGAGCCCCCTGTGAGCGACCCGGAACTGCTGCGACTGCGAAATAGCGTCGACAATCTCGATGCGGCGCTGATCCACTTGTTGGCGGAGCGCTTCAAGTGCACGCAAGCTGTAGGGGTCCACAAGGCACTGCACAAACTTCCGGCAGCCGATCCGGCTCGCGAGCAGGCCCAGATTGCCCGCCTGCGCCGCCTTGCCCAGGACGCCAAGCTGGACCCGGACTTTGCCGAGAAGTTCTTCAACTTCGTGGTGAAGGAAGTGATCCGCCACCACGAAGCCCTGCGGAACAAGTCTTAACGTCGCTTACGAACGGGCCATTTGGGCGCGGCCTGCAGCATCCGATTTGCGACGGATGGGGGTCATTAAAAATTCAGTTCGCGCGCCATGCGCACCGCCGGCAGCTTGCCGATCTTGGCGAGCAGCGCGTCATCCACCTTGCCATCCACTTCCACCAGGCAGATCGCATCCTGTCCGGGCGCGCTGCGGCCCAGCGTGAAGTTGGCGATATTGACGGCGTTGTCGCCCAGGAGCGTGCCCAGCCGGCCGATGAAGCCCGGCTTGTCCTCGTTCACCACATAGAGCATGTGGGCTGCGAACTCAGAATCCAGGTCGATGTCCTTGATCTGGATCAGGCGCGGTCGTCCATCGGAGAAGACCGTGCCGGCCACGCGCCGCGTCGTCTCTTCGCCATTCGCGCCAGCCATTGTGACCACGATCTTGATATAGCCTTCATAGATGCCTTGCGCGTCGCGCCGCGTCTCGCTGACGCGCACGCCGCGTTCCTTGGCGATCACCGGGGCATTGACCATGTTCACGCCGGTCAGCATCGGCTGCAGCAGGCCCGCGATCGCCGCCTGTGTCATCGCCTTGGTGTTGAGCGCGCTGGGCGTGCCTTCATAGACGATCTCCACCGCCGTCAGGCTGGTGCCGGTGAGCTGTCCCGCAAAGGAGCCCAGCTTCTCGGCCAGGTTTATCCAGGGCTTCACCTTGGTGGCTTCCGCCGCCGAGATGGACGGCATGTTGAGCGCATTCACCACCGCGCCGGTCAGCAGGTAATCGCTGATCTGTTCGGCCACCTGCAGCGCCACATTCTCCTGCGCTTCGCTGGTGGACGCGCCCAGATGCGGCGTCGCCACCAGCTTGTCGCTACCGAACAGGATATTCTGCGTGGCGGGCTCGGTCTCGAACACATCCAGCGCCGCGCCGGCGACATGGCCGCTGTCCAGCGCTGCCTTCAGCGCGAACTCATCCACCAGCCCGCCACGGGCGCAGTTGATGATGCGCACGCCCTTCTTGGTTTTCGCAAGGGCGTCGGCAGACAGCACATTCTTCGTCTCCGCCGTCAGCGGCACATGCAGGGTGATGAAATCGGCACGGGCCAGCAGCTCGTTCAGCTCGACCTTCTCCACCCCCAGCTCCACCGCCCGCTCCGGCGACAGGTAGGGATCAAAAGCGACGACCCGCATCTTCAGGCCGCGCGCGCGGTCGGCGACGATGCTGCCGATATTGCCGGCGCCGATCAGGCCCAGCACTTTTCCGGTGATCTCCACGCCCATGAAGCGGTTCTTCTCCCACTTGCCCGCCTGGGTCGAGGCGTTGGCGGCGGGAAGCTCGCGCGCCAGCGCCAGCATGAGCGAGATGGCGTGTTCGGCAGTGGTGATGGAGTTGCCGAAGGGCGTGTTCATCACGATGACGCCGGCGGCGGTGGCGGCGGGGATATCGACATTGTCGACGCCGATACCGGCGCGGCCCACGACTTTCAGCCTGGTCGCCTTGGCCAGAACTTCCTTGGTGATCTTGGTCGCCGAGCGGATGGCGATGCCGTCATACTGATAGACACAGGCGAGCAGCTCGTCCTTGCTCATGCCGGGCTTGTTGTCGAACTCGAGGCCGCGTTCCTGGAAGATGGCGATGGCGGCGGGCGAAAGCTTGTCGGCGATCAGAACCTTGGGCATGGAAAACTCCATTGGATGGTCTCCCGTTCGCGGGGATGTCCGTGCAGATGAAAGGATAGGGGGCGTTACTGGACCTGAGCCCAGGCCCAGTCGAGCCAATGGGTCAGGGCCTCGATATCGGCCGTATCCACCGTGGCGCCGCACCAGATGCGCAGGCCCTGCGGTGCGGAGCGATAGCCCGCGATGTCATGGGCGACACCTTCCTTGTCCAGCAGGGCGGTGAGCTTCTTCAACTTCTCATCGCGCTTTTCGGCGCTGAGCGTGCTGAAGTGCGGATGCACCACGCTGAGGCAGACGCTGGTATTGGAGCGGATGGCGGGATCCTGCGCCAGGAAACCGGCCCAGTCGCTGGCCGCGACCCAGGTCTCCAGCGCCTTGAGATTGGCGTTGGAGCGAGCGATCAGCGCCGGCAAGCCACCTATGCCTTCCGCCCAGGTCAGCGCGTCGAGATAATCCTCTACTGCGATCATCGAAGGCGTGTTGATGGTTTCGCCCTCAAAGATGCCTTCGACGATCTTGCCGCCCTTGGTCATGCGGAAAATCTTGGGCATCGGCCAGGGCGGCGTGTGGCTTTCCAGCCTTTGCACCGCGCGGGGTGACAGGATCAGCATGCCGTGCGCGGCTTCGCCGCCCAGCACTTTCTGCCAGGAAAAAGTGACGACATCGAGCTTGTCCCAGGGCAGCGCCATCGCAAAGGCAGCGCTGGTGGCGTCGCAGATGGTCAGGCCGCTGCGATCGGGCGGAATCCAGTCGCCATTGGGCACCTTCACGCCGCTGGTGGTGCCGTTCCACACGAACACCGCATCATGGCCGGGAAGATAATCGTTCAGGTTGGGCAGTTCGCCATAGGGCGCCTTCAGCACCCGGGCGTTCTGCAACCGCAGTTGCTTCACCGCATCGGTGACCCAGTCTTCCGAAAAGCTTTCCCAGGCGAACAGGTCGACCGGGCGTGCGCCCAAGAGCGACCACAGCGCCATTTCCACCGCACCGGTGTCAGAGGCGGGCACGATGGCGCAGCGATAGTCCGGCGGAACGCCCAGCAGGGCCTTGGTGCGTTCAATCGCGTCTTTCAGCTTGGCTTTGCCGGGCTTGGAGCGGTGGGAACGTCCCACCAGCGCGCCCTTGAGCGCTTCGGGCGTCCAGCCGGGCCGCTTGGCGCAGGGGCCGGACGAAAAAAAAGGCCGTGCGGGACGCACAGCCGGTCTGTCATTTGCACGCGCAGGATCAGTCATAGCGGTTCATTCCTTCCAGAATGATAGCACCTCGTTGGGGAGGCGTGGCCCGCGACCCGTATAGGTCCGCAGCCCACGCTGAGTCAACTGCATGGCAACATAGCGATTGCCGCAGACATGCGATCCTGCAAACCTTGTCATGCCTGCTGGCGCAGGAACGGCAAGCCTAAACCGGCGCGCTCAATTGCTTGGGCGTGCTATTGGCCGCAGCCATCATCGCCTTTTGCAGCTTCTCGAAGGCGCGCACCTCGATCTGGCGCACGCGCTCGCGGCTGATGCCGAATTTCTGCGACAGGTCTTCCAGCGTCGCCGGCTCCTCGCGCAGGCGGCGGGCGCGAATGATGTCCTGCTCGCGCTCGGTCAGTTCGACCATGGCGTTTTCCAGCAGGTTGTGGCGGTCGCCCATTTCCTCACGCTCGGCCAGGCGGGTTTCCTGGTCGATGGTGTCGTCGGCCAGCCAGTCCTGCCATTCGCTTTCGCCTTCGCTGCGCAGCGGCGCATTGAGCGAAGAGTCTGGCCCGGACAGGCGGCGGTTCATGTCGGTCACTTCGCGTTCGGTAACGCCCAGCCGGTCCGCCAGCTGCGTCGTGTGCTGCGGCGTGAGATCGCCATCCTCGATGGCGCCGATATGGTTCTTCGCCTTGCGCAGATTGAAGAACAGCTTCTTCTGCGCTGCCGTCGTGCCCAGCTTCACCATGCTCCAGGAGCGCAGGACATATTCCTGGATGGCGGCGCGGATCCACCACATCGCGTAGGTGGCGAGGCGGAATCCCTTGTCGGGCTCGAAGCGCTTGACCGCCTGCATCAGGCCGACATTGCCTTCGGAGACGATTTCGGAAACCGGCAGGCCATAGCCGCGATAGCCCATCGCGATCTTGGCAACCAGGCGCAGATGGCTGGTGACGAGCTGGCGCGCGGCTTCGGGGTCTTCATGCTCCTGCCAGCGCTTGGCGAACATGTATTCGTCCTGCGCCGACAGCAGCGGAAACTTGCGGATGTCCGACAGATAACGCGACAGGCCACTTTCGTCTGCCAGAACCGGTAAACCCTTCGCCATGACGTCCCCTTTGCTCCGGCGCTCATATGCGCTGGTGGGTGGAAGGACTGTAACGCCGAAACCTGCGTTTCGGCCCGAAATTGCCCCTTCCGCCCGTGACGAGTGGAAATATGTATCGTTCAGTTCCCGTTCAAGCCCCGTTCTCGCGCCCCCATCTGTCGGCCACGCGGGCAGGCCCGCTAGCCGACATCTTCCCCCGCTGTCGCTCCGCTCGCGGGTGGAAGAAAGCCAGTGTTTCGGCTCAAATATTCAAACCTCGAAGGGCGTTCACGAGGGCGGCGAAATCGGCGGGCCAGGGCGACTCGAAACGCATAGTCTTGTGGCGGCTGGGATGCTGGAAACCTAGCACAAGCGCATGCAGCGCCTGGCGGGAAAAGCCGGTTGCTGCTGTAAACGCCACTTCCTCGGCGGGGGTGCGGGCGCGGGGCGTCTGGCGGGCGCGGCCATATTGCGGGTCACCGATCAGGGGGTGGCCCAAATGGGTGAGGTGAACGCGGATCTGGTGGGTGCGGCCGGTTTCCAGCCGGCATTCCACCAGGCTGGCAAAGGGGCGATCCGCCGGGCCGAAACTTTCCAGCACCTTGTAATTGGTGCGCGCCGTCTTGCCGCCGCTGCGCAGCACTGCCATGCGCTTGCGGTCGAACTGGCTGCGCCCGATCTGGCTTTCAATGGTGCCGGATGCGGGGCGCGGCGTGCCCCATACCAGCGCATGATAGGCGCGTTCGATGGTGTGGTTGGCGAACTGCTTGGCCAGGCTGGCCATCGCCCGTTCATTCTTAGCGGCGACCATCAGGCCCGACGTATCCTTGTCGAGCCGGTGGACAATGCCGGGGCGCGCCTCGCCGCCGATGCCGATCAGGCTCTCGCCACAATGGGCGATCAGGGCATTGACCAGTGTGCCGTCGGGATTGCCAGCCGCCGGATGCACCACCAGCCCGGCGGGCTTGTTGAGCACGATCAGGTCCTTGTCCTCATGGACGACACTCAGCGGAATGTCCTGGCCCTGTGGCCGCGTCGGGCGCGCGGGCGGCACATCCACGTCATAGGCGTCGCCCGCTTTGACCCGGTGATTGGCGTCTTCTACTGTCCGGCCGCTCAGCGTCACCGCGCCTTCGCCCAGCAATTGCTGGAGACGGGCGCGGCTGAATTCGGGCAGGGCGGCGGCGAGGAAACGGTCCAGCCGCCAGCCGGCATGGCTTTCCTCTGCCACTGCGCGGCGCAATGTTCCGTCGGAGTTATGATCAGTGCCAATATCAGAGCTAGACATGCCGTCCCAGGAAGAGCCGCAGGAAAATCCGGCCCGTCGCCGGATCGCCTGGATTCTGGTGATTAGCATGTCGCTGCTGCTGGCGCTCGCTTTCCTGGGGCTGGTCTGGGGCTTCATGCGCCAGGGCCGCGTCATGATGGAAGCGAAGCAGGCGGCAACGCCGGCGCCTGTGGCCGCCACGGCCGGGCCGCTTGCCACCCTGACCCTGGCGGCAGGCGTCCGCATCGTCTCGGCGCAGGCGGAAGGTGGCAGGCTGGTGCTGCACCTCACCGGGCCCGGCGGCGATGAAGTGCAGGTGCTGGACATGGCCACCGGGGCGCTGACGCATCAGGTGCGCACCGCGCCCGCGAAATGAAGCTGATACTGCCCGAGACGTTGCGGGAACAGATTCTGGCACAGGCGCGGGTGGCGCATCCGGGCGAATGTTGCGGCCTGGTGATCGGACGGCGCGACACAGGGGCCGCCATCGCACTGTCGCTGCATCCGGCGCGCAACCTGTCAGATCAGGACGACCTCTTCGAGATCGATCCCGCCGATCAGTTCGCGGCGCTGCGGCTGGCGCGCGCGGCGCAGCGCGAAGTGATCGGCTGCTATCACTCGCATCCGAACGGCAAGGCGCAGCCTTCCGCCGCCGATCTGGCGGGTGCGGGCGAGGAAGGTTTTTTCTGGCTTATCGCGGCGGATGCAGAGCTCACCGCCTTCGTCTATGCGGACAGGATGTTCCGCAGCGCCGACCTGGCGACGTCGCCGTCATAGCGGCGTGGCCTGCTGTTCAGGTCTGAAAATCCTGGATTTTCCAGCCTGTCAGGACGGTTAGGCCATTTTGGCGCGCGCATAGGGGAACTTGCCGACGGCAAGGGGGCTCGGTATAAGCGCGGCCTTGCGCGATGTTCCCATCGTCTAGCGGTTAGGACGCGGCCCTCTCAAGGCTGAAACAGGGGTTCAATTCCCCTTGGGAGCACCAATCTTCCATCGTCGCTTCGCGAACGATGGAAGATGCCAAGATCGGCCTAGCGACAGCGTATGGCCGATCGCGGCAGGCCACCGCACCTCCCGATGAACCGCAGATAAATCCGCCATTGCGCTGCCGTTCAGCCGCGCATCGCTAACGTGCCGCCGAAAGGTGGTGCCATGCGGTACTTTTTCGATATCGGCAGTGACCGTCTGGAGACGCTGGACGAGGAAGGCTGCGAACTCGACAGCGAGGCCCAGATGCAGATTGAAGCGCGGCGCGTCCTGACCCAGGTCGCGGACGACGAAGCCCGCTTCACGGCGCGTTCCGTCCTGATGGCCCGCGTCCGCGACAGCTACGGCACGCCGGTGTACCGGGTCACCTTGACGCTGGAAGGCCAGCGGCTGCAGTAGCCGCAGCCACAAAAAACTTCGCCGCCGGTTTCCCGGCGGCGAAGCTGTTTCGTCCGATATGAAGAAGACTACTTCTTCAAAGGCAGCGGCTTGCCGGCCGTGTCGACGAACACGGTCGAGACCGGGCCTTCGCCATACAGGTAGATGATGGCGGGCTGCGGATCGCCGGCGCGGCTGCCGTCCCAATGGATCGCGTTCAGCTCGTCGGTGGCGGTGGTGCCGGCGACCAGCGGGAAGGTGGTCTTCTCGTCATAGGTGGAAGAGGAGCTCACCCACCAGGTGCCCTGGACCACGACGATGTGGCGAACCTTGTCGTGGAAATGGGGGCGCGAGAAGGCGCCCTGGTGCCAGCGATAGAGCACGGCATACGGGCCGGGCTTGCTGGGGTCGCCATAGACATTGGAGATGTCGGCTTCACCCGCCTTGGTGCCCGGCGGGCCGTTCGGGCGCCACTTGATGTTCGTGGGCAGAACGAACGGCACCTGCTTGGCGCTGGGCGGCGAACCGGCCTTGTCCTTGGCCGTGGCGTGCGCCGCAGCGGGGATGTCGGCCTTGGTGCCGGGATACTGGTTGCTGACATTGCCGTTCTGCGGATGAAACTGGGCGGCGGCGGTGGCGAAAATGCCGGCGATGCCGAGGCATGCGGCAACGCTCGTCGCCTTCAGAAGCTTGGACGTCATTTGGGCTTATCCTCCAGGGTGCGTTCTTCCTTGTCCCCACAATGGGCGTGAACGCTGGAGAATTATTAACGCAAATCCACGAACCGGGGAAGGCGGGATTGGTGTTCGCGAGCGTGTTTACTTTGCGAACTGGGAGAAGCGTGCATGCGACTTCTGGATGTGCGCCCGCATCGCCGCTTCGGCCGCATCGGTATCGCGCGCCTCGATCGCCCGGAAAAGGATTTCATGCTCGTCATGGGCGTGGCTGGTGATCGAGCTGGCGTAGCAAAGCCGGAAAATGTGCAGGTGGATATGCATGCGGGCCAGGGAATCCGCGATCAGGGCATTGCCGGTGGCCTGCGCGATACGTTCGTGGAATTCGGTATCCTGATCGGCGAAGAGATCGTAGGAGGAGCGGGTCTCCGCGTCATTTTTTGGCCGCATTCTGGCCAGCAGCTGACCCAGCTCGGCGATGGTCTGGTCGCTCATCTTGATGGCGGCCTGGCGCGCCACATAAGGCTCGATCAGCAGGCGGATCTCGTGAAAATCCTCGAACTGCGCACGGTTGAGGATGGGCGCGGTGCAATAGCCGATCAGGTGCTGCTTGGTGACGAGGCCCTTGGCCTCCAGCATCGACAGGGCTTCGCGGATTGGGGTCTGCGAGACGCCCAGGTTGCGCGCCAGGCTTTCGATGGTGATGCGGGTATCGGGTGCGATCTTCAGCGACATGATGTCGGCGCGCACGCGATTGTATACTTCATCCACCAGCCCTGTCGGGCGGCGGATCGGGGTGACGATAGCCTCGATCGGCGGCTCTGGGGCCGGCTTTAGCTTCTCGGGGCCGGGTTTGGGCGGAACCATGTACGATCCATTGGTTGCATGCGGCCTTTGGTCAAGCTTTTCCGGTTGGCCGGGTGCGATTGATTTGTGTGCAGAGGGGTGTCATAAACCCGGCCGTCAAATATAATATATGATTTAGATTCTAGTAGCCCGAGAACAATTGTCGGAACTGGTAGAGCGCGTGCTGGTCCGGCATGGCGTGCCGCCGGCGCATGCCCAGACGCAGGGTCGTCTCTTTATAGGGGCGCAGATGCGCGGCACGGCCAGTCATGGCCTGCTGCGCCTGCGCCTGCGCCGTGTCGTGGAGCGGCTGCAGGCTGGCCTGGCCAAGGCTGGTGAAAGCGGCATGCAGGACTGGACTGCCCCCGGCTTCCTGGCGGTGGACGGCCAGCGCGGTCTTGGCCCCGTGGTGGCACTGGCGGCGCTGGATGCCGTCATTCCCCGCGCCCGCCAGAATGGCATCGCCATCGCCGCCATCCGCAACGCCAATCATCTGGGCGCCATCGCCTTCTATGCGGATTATGTCGCCCGTCAGGGCCTGACCGTTATCGCCCTGACCATCAGCGAGGCGCTGGTGCATCCTTATGGTGGCCGGCGCGCCATGATTGGCACCAATCCCATCGCCATCGGCGTTCCCGCCGATCCGGAACCGCTGGTGCTGGACATGGCGACCAGCTTAGTCTCGATGGGCAAGATTCACGACCACGCCAATCGCGCCGCGCCGATCCCCGAAGGCTGGGCGCTGGATGCAGCGGGCAATCCGACCACCGATGCGGCGGCCGCGAAGGATGGCGCCATCGCGCCTTTCGGCGGTGCAAAGGGCTATGCCCTGGGCCTGGCCTTCGAAGTGCTCGTCGCGTCCCTGGCGGCATCGGCCATCGGCACGGGCGTGAAAGGTACCCTGGATTCCCAGCATCCCAGCAACAAGGGCGATCTCTTCATCGTTATCGCACCGCCGCATGCCGATGCGGCCAAGGCGCTGGTAACGCAATATTTGACTGAGGTGCGGGCTTCGCCTCCAATGGCGGCGGACCGTCCGGTCCTGATCCCAGGCGACCGTGCGCACACAGCCCGAGACAAAGCAAAAGCGCACGGTGTCTACCTCGATGAGGGTCTTTGGGAAGACCTCCTCAGACTGGACGCCGAATCACAAAAGGAAGAACTGACATGACAAATATTTTCGGTGCGCTGCGCCTGCCGGCTTCGGTCGTGTTCGGCTCCGGTCAGCGCGCCGGCATCGGCATAATGACGGCCCAGATCGGCAAGCGCGCGCTGGTCTGCACCGATGCCCGCATGGGGCAGGACGCCCAGTTCAAGGCCATCATTGCCGACATCGAGGCCAATGGCGTGGCGGTGAAGGTCTATGACCGCACCGAGGCTGACCTGCCCATGGCCGGCATCACCGCCTGTGTCGAAGAATATAAGGACTTGAACCCTGATGTCGTGCTCGGCATCGGCGGCGGTTCCTGCATGGACATGGCCAAGTGCGTTGCGGTGCTGCTCAAGCATGGCGGTAGCCTTCGCGACTATTACGGCGAGAACAAGATTCCCGGTCCTGTCGCGCCCGTGATCGCGGTGCCCACCACCTCGGGCACCGGTTCGGAAGTGACGCCCGTGGCGGTGATCGCCGACACCGAGCGCGGCACCAAGGTGGGCATTTCCTCGCCCTACCTGATCCCGCGTGTCGCCGTGTGCGATCCCGAGTTGACGCTGACCTGCCCGCCGGGCCTCACCGCCGTGAGCGGCGCCGACGCGCTGACCCATGCCATCGAAAGCTTCACCGCCGCCCGTCGCGAGGTGACGCCAGACCTGACCGTGAAGAACGTCTTTGTCGGCAAGAACGCGCTCAGCGACATTTTCGGCCTGCTGGCGCTGAAGAACATTTTCCGTTCGCTCCGCACCGCGGTGAAGGACGGCAAGAATCTCCAGGCGCGCGAGGAAATGATGCTGGCCTCGCTGGCGGCCGGTTGCGCCTTCGGCACGGCGGGCACCGCCGCTGCCCACGCCATCCAGTACCCGGTGGGCAACGAGACCCACACGCCGCACGGCATGGGCGTGGCCTTGCTGATGCCCTATGTGATGGAGTTCAACCGCCCGTCCTGCGTAACCGCTTTCGCCGAGATCGGCCGCGCCATCGGTCTGAGCGGCACGGACGATGAGCTTTCGCGCAAGCTGATCGACGAGGTCGCCTCGCTGCTGAAGGATATCGGTATTCCAGTGACCCTGAAGGATCTGGGCCTGCCGGAAGACAAGCAGGACTGGACCGCCGAAAGTGCCATCGGCGCGGCGCGCCTGGTCAACAACAACCCGCGCAAGCTCGACCTGGACGCCCTCAAGGCGATCACCCGCGCGGCCTATTCCGGCGACCGCGCCTCCATCGCTTCCTAAGACAGAGCCTCAGAGAGAACCATGACCCATACCGTTACCATTCCCGACCCCAAGACCGGCCCCAAGCCCTTCCCGATTCCCACCGACCTGTGGATCGGCGGCAAGTGGGTGGAGTCCAATACCAGGAAGCGCATCGACGTTTTCAATCCGTCCAATGGCGAGAAGATCACTGACATCGCCGATTGCGATGACACGGATTCGCAGGCTGCGGTGGATGCCGCCGACAAGGCCGCCGCCGGCTGGGCCGCGACGAGCCCGCGCCAGCGCGCCGAGATCCTGCGCAAGTGCTACGAGAAGATGATCGAGAACATCGAATGGCTGACCTATCTGATCAGCCTCGAGAACGGCAAGGCGCTGCCGGACTCGCGCAGCGAGGTTCTCTATGCCGCCGAATTCTTCCGCTGGTATGCGGAAGAGACCTGCCATGTGTTGGGTGAGGTCGCCATGGCCCCGGCCAGCGGCGCGCGCATCATGGTGCAGTACCAGCCTATTGGCATCGCGCTGCTGATCACGCCGTGGAATTACCCGGCGGCGATGGCCACTCGCAAGATCGCCCCGGCGCTGGCCGCAGGTTGCACCTGTATCCTCAAGCCCGCCACCGAGACGCCGCTGACTGCCTTTGCCGTCGCGCAGATCCTGCATGATTGCGGCGTGCCGGCCGGCGTGGTGAACGTGCTGACCACGTCCAAGTCCAGTGCCCTGTCCAAGAAGATCCTGCACGATCGTCGCGTGCGCAAGATTTCCTTCACCGGCTCGACGGGCGTGGGCGCGGCGCTGCTGAAGGAAGCGGCCGACGAGGTGGTGTCACCGGCGATGGAGCTGGGCGGCAATGCTCCTTTCATCGTCTGCAAGGACGCCGATCTCAATGCCGCGCTGGACGGCGCCATGCTGGCCAAGATGCGCAACAGCGGCGAGGCCTGCACCGCCGCCAACCGCTTCTATGTCCACAAGGACCTCTACAAGGGCTTCACCGACGGCATCGTCAAGCGCATGTCGGAGATCAAGCTGGGCGAAGCCACCGATCCGGAATCGACCCTGGGCCCGATGGTCAACGAAAAGGCTGTCATCAAGATCGGCGAGCTGGTCGATGACGCCGTCGCCAAGGGCGGCAAGCTGCTGCTGGGTGGCCAGCGCCTCAACCGTCCGGGTTCCTATTATCCGCCGACCGTGGTGGCCGATGTGCCGGACAATGCCGACATGATCCGGGAAGAAATCTTCGGACCGGTGGTGTCGCTGCAGTCCTTCGAGGACGAAGCCGAAGCCATCCGCAAGGCCAACGACACCGAGTATGGCCTGGCGGCGTATGTCTATACTCAGGACCTCAAGCGCGGCTTCCAGATCTGCGAGAAGATCGAAGCCGGCATGATCGGCCTCAATCGTGGCATCATGTCGGACCCGGCGGCGCCCTTCGGCGGCGTCAAGGCGTCGGGCCTGGGCCGCGAAGGCTCGCATCACGGCCTGATCGAGTTCTGCGAGGCCAAGTACGTTTCTGTTATCTGGTAATCGCCAAACTATGACGCAAACAAGGCCGGGGCGGCGACGTCCCGGCCTTTTGCTTTGGCGCAGGCCCCGTTAAGCTGCAAAAAACGACCGGAGGAATGACGATGCGCAAGTCGATACTGGCCTTGGCCCTGACGCTGCCCATGCTTGGCGCATGCGCTTCGGCGCAGGCGGCGGAAATCACCGTCTACAGCGTCGGCCTGGTCGGCAGCGCCTTCGACCGCATCGTGATCGACTTCCAGAAGAAGACCGGTCACACGGTCAAGACGCCGCTGCCGCTGGCGAATTCGCCGCTGGGCGTCATCCTGACCACGATGGACAAGGAGCAGGCCGATATCGTCATCCTGCCCGGTTCTGAAATGCCGGCGCAGGCCGCCAAATATCAATGGGGCACGGTGCGCGATATCGGCCGCGTGCTGTTCAGCTTAGGGATGCGCACCGCCGACGGCGCCGCGCCGAGCATTGCCACCGAAGCCGAGTTCAAGGCGGCGCTGGCGGGCAAGACGGTGCTGACCAACGATCCGGTCAACAGCCTCAATGGCCGCATGGTCAAGGCGGTGCTCGACCGTCCCGGTTTCGAGACCGTCCGCCAAGTGAGCTCGCCCGGCAACTCGGCGCTGGTCTTCAATGACCGCAAGGAAGCCGTCTATGTGCTGAGCGTGCTGCCCGAGCAGCTGATGGCCGCGCCCGCCGTGAAGGTCGCGGGCCAGGTGCCGGCCTCGCTGGGCCTGCGGATCGATTTCAGCGGCGGCGTTCTCAACAAGGCACAGAACCCCGCGCTGGCGCTGGAATTCCTGAACTACCTCACCAGCCCCGAAGCGCAGGTGGTATGGAAGTCGGGCGGCGTCGCGGTGCCGATCCCGTAGCGGCTGACATCAGCAGAAACAAAAAGGGCGGCGGTGTGAACCGCCGCCCTTTTTCTTTGCTGCGTGGCGTCTCAGTCGCCGCCGCCGCGCCCGCCACGGGCGGGTGCTTCGAGCATCTTGTAGGCCGCCAGTTCTTCCACCGGCTTCTTGCCGGCCCAGGCGATGCCGCGCAGCAGCATGTCGCGGATCGCCGGGTTGGTGAAGTGCTCGAAGGTGTGGCCCTGCATATAGACGAAGGCGCGCGCGGGCTGGCCGCCCGGTATCGTTTGCTCATACTGCCAGATCTGCGGCACCACGGCGCCGGCCTGGCTCTGTGTGCCGAGCTGCTGGCCGTTCCAGCCTTGCGTTGCGGTGGCGGGACGGCCTTCCGGCAACTGCACCGTCGCCAGCACCTTCAGGCCCGAAGGCGCCCAGGTCATCTGGTAGAAGGCCTCGTCCTGGAAGGCGAAATTGTTCAGCCCGCGTACCAGCGGTGAGCCGGCGTCGGTGACGGTGTAGGTGAGGCGTCCGCCAATCGAGTTGCGCTCGGTATGTTTCTTGGCGCCGCCGACCAGGCTGGCGAAATAGACCGGGTCGGGCCCGCACAACGAGTCATGGATGGTGACGATGCCGCCGCCGCGCTTGACATAGGCGTCGAGCGCCGCCTTTTCCGCCGGCGTCATGTAACCGGCGTCGCCCTTGAAGAAGACCACCACATCGGTGTTCGCCAGTTCCTCGGCGGTGGGGGCATGGAAGCTGCCATCGACGACGGCGCCATGCTCGGTCAGGACCTTGCTCCAGTCGGAGAGGAACTGGGGATAGTCATGCGCTCCTTCGCCATGCGATTTCAGGCCGCTGCGGATATAGACCCGCATGCCATTGATGTTCTGGCCCGGGATCGCGGGCTTGGCGTTGGGATCGCGCACGGGGCGCGGCGCCTGCTGGGTCATGGCCGGATAGGCCGTGAGCATCACCGCTGCGGCCGCCATCAGAATCGATAAACGTCTGCGCATAAAATTCCCCCTGTGGTTCTGTTTCTCGTCCCCTTATTCGGCGGGGGAGGTCGCCACGTTGTCCTTTGCTTCCTTCTTGCGGCTCTGCAGCGCGCGGCGCGCCATCAGGGTCGAACCTGTCGGGAAAGCCTTGCGGCCCAGTGCGGCGGCAGCTTCCAGCAGCGCCTCGCGCAGTTCGGTCTGGCGCGGCGGCGTCATGTTCTCCGGCCGCTCGGTGACGGACATGGAGGCGACGGTGCGGCCTTCTCCGTCCTGCACCGGTACGGCGATGCAGGAGATGTCCATGCGCGACTCGCGGTCGTCCAGCGCATAGCCGTTGCGGCGGACATTCTCGAGTTCGGTCATCAGCGCAGCGCGGTCGGTGATGGTGTGCGGCGTCAGCGCCACCAGTTCGCCTTCCAGGATGAAATTGTCGAGCTCGCTCTGTGGCAGCGACGAGAGCAAGACCTTGCCCAGGCCCGAGCTGTAGGGCTCAAGCTGTGCGCCCAGCCGCGTATGGGTCAGGCAGGATTCAGGGGTCGAGAATTTGGCGATATAGGTCACCATGCCGCCTTCCAGCCGGCCCAGATGCATCGTCACCTTCAGGCGCTGGGACATGTCCGACATGATCTCGCGGGCCGCTTCGCGCAGGCAATCATCGACCGCCACATTCTGCGACAGCGACATCAGCAGCAGGCCCGGCCGGTAGCGGCCGCGCTCGCCGCGCACCACTGCGCCGATCTCTTCCAGGGTCTGAATCAGGCGATAGCCGGAGGCCTCGGGCAGTTTCGCCCGGCGGCTGAGCTCGCTGCTCGTCACCCATTCTTCCGGGTGGCGAAACGATTTCAGCATCGTGAACGCCTTGAGTACCGAATGATTGCGCGGTGTAGCCAAAGGAGTCTCCGTTCAGCCTGCAACTTTTTCGGACTTTAACATGTCCAGGGCCACGTCGGTGATCATGTCTTCCTGTCCACCCACCATGCGGCGGCGGCCCAGTTCGACCAGTATGGCGCGCGTGTCGACGCCATAGTCATGGCTGGCCTTCTCTGCATGGCGGAGGAAGGAGGAATAGACGCCGGCATAACCCAGGCTGAGGGTCTCGCGGTCGACGCGGACCGGGCGGTCCTGCAGCGGGCGCACGATGTCCTCTGCCGCATCCATCAGCTTGTAGAGATCGCAGCCATGCTTCCAGCCCTTGCGGTCGGCGGCGGCGATGAAAACCTCGAGCGGTGCGTTGCCTGCGCCCGCGCCCATGCCCGTCAGGCTAGCATCGATGCGCACAGCGCCGTTCTGCGCCCCGACCATGGAATTGGCAACGCCCAGCGAGAGATTGTGATGGGCGTGGATGCCGCGCTCGGTCTTGGGGTTCAGCACGCGGTCATAGGCTTCCAGGCGGGCCTTGTAGCCGTCCATGTCGAGCGCGCCGCCGGAGTCGGTGACATAGACGCAGTCGGCGCCATAGTCCTCCATCATCTTGGCCTGCTTGGCCAGCGCATCCGGCTCGGACATGTGGCTCATCATCAGGAAGCCGGAAACGTCCATGCCGATCTTCTTGGCGTAGCCGATATGCTGTTTGGCGATATCGGCTTCGGTGCAGTGGGTGGCGATACGAACGCTGGTGACGCCCAGGTCATGGGCGTGATGCAAATCTTCCACGGTTCCGATGCCGGGCAGCA
The DNA here is from genome assembly GCA_947462105.1 of Alphaproteobacteria bacterium. GTDB lineage: Bacteria > Pseudomonadota > Alphaproteobacteria > Micropepsales > Micropepsaceae > Rhizomicrobium. The sequence goes on along the minus strand of CANHNJ010000003.1, from coordinate 41,123 downwards.
GCAGGGTGGTGAGGCGGGATTTCTTCACCGTCTTGCCGACGGCTTCGATCCATTCCCAGTCGGTGTGCGCGCCGAAGCCATAGTTGAAGGACGAGCCGTTCAGGCCGTCGCCATGTGCCACTTCAATGGCGTCCACGCCCGCTTCGTCCAGGGCCCTGGCAATCGCGATCACATCCGCGATGGAATAGCGGTGGCGAATGGCGTGCATGCCGTCGCGTAGCGTCACGTCCTGGATGTAGAGCTTGTCGTTAAGCGGATTGAACATGGATCAGGCGGCTTTCTTGAGCAGTTTGCGGGTGGCGATCTTTTCCGCCGTCTTCAGGCCCGCCGATGTCATGATGTCGAGATTGCCGGCATAGGCGGGCAGGTAATGCGCCGCGCCTTCGACTTCCAGGAAGACCGAGGTCTTGAGGCCCTCGAAGATGCCGACGCCGGGAATGCTGACTGGGTTGTTGGAGCCGAAGCGCTCGAACTGCACCTTCTGCTTCAGGCGATAGCCGGGCACATAGGCCTGCACCTTCGCCACCATCTCGTTGACCGACTTCTCGATCTGTTCCTCGGTCGCGCCGGAGGACAGGGTGAAGACCGTGTCGCGCATGATCATGGGCGGCTCGGCGGGATTGAGAATGATGATGGCCTTGCCCTTGGCGGCGCCGCCCACCATCTCGATACCCTTGGAGGTGGTCTCGGTGAATTCGTCGATGTTGGCGCGGGTGCCGGGGCCGGCCGACTTGGAGGAGATCGAGGCGACGATCTCGCCATAATGCACCTTGGCCACTTGGCTCACCGCCGCGACGATCGGGATGGTGGCCTGACCGCCGCAGGTCACCATGTTGACGTTCATCTTGTCGAGATGATCGTCGCCATTGACCACCGGAATCACGTACGGGCCAATGGCGGCAGGGGTGAGATCGATCATCACCTTGCCGGCGGCGTTGCAGATTTCGCTGTTCTTCTTGTGCGCGCTCGCGCTGGTGGCGTCGAAGACAATGCCGATTTCCGGCCACACCGGCAGCTTCACGAGGCCGTCAATGCCTTCATGGGTGATGGCCACGCCCAGTCGCGCCGCGCGCTTCAGGCCATCGCTTTCCGGATCGATGCCGACAAAAGCGCCCATTTCCAGCACCTCGGAGGTGCGCATGATCTTGATCATGAGGTCGGTGCCGATATTGCCGGAGCCGATGATGGCGACTTTGATCTTGCTCGGTATTGTCTGGCTCATGCTTGCTGGCTCCACTTGCGGCGGCGACCCTGAGCTAAGCGTGGCGGAAATCTCAAAATTGCCGCACCGCAATATTCTCATCTGATGAGAGATTGTGCGCCCGCTTCGATTTACAGGGTAGGGGGGGATTTCTAAGCATTTTCGCGAAGCTTGAGGGACGATGCGTGCGCGCGTCCGGTCAGGTTGCCGCGCTGGGAAGCTCCACATCCATGATGGAGTACCCGCCAGGGAGGACTGCATGTTGAAATTCAATAGATATTCCAAGGTCTTGATTGCAGCCGCCGCAATGGCCGTCACGGTTCCCGTGGTCAGCAGCCTGGGGCAGGATGCCCCACCTGCTGGTCGTGGTGGTCGCGGCGCTGCTGGTGGCGCTGCCCAGCCCGCGGGTCCCCGCAGTGAGGGCGACCGCGCGCTGATCAATCCCTATGCCGTCAACCAGACCTGGTACGCGATGCCGAAGGGCCGTTATCTCGGGTCCGCCAGCGCCATCGACATCGACAAGGACGGCACCTCCGTCTGGGTCGCCGAACGTTGCGGCGGGCAGGATCTCTGCGCCGGCTCCAACGTCAACCCGGTGTTCCGCCTCAATGCCGCCGGCCGCATCACGGCGCAGTTTGGTGCTGACATGATCAGCTATCCGCACGGCATCCATATCGACAGCGACGGCAATGTCTGGGTCGCGGACCTGCAGTCCAACACCGACAATGCGGCCCGCGCGGGCCGGGGCAATTTCCCCAACCCGGCTCCCGGTTCGGTGAAGAACGTCGCCGGCGCGCAGGTGCTCAAGTTCTCACCACAGGGCAAGCTCTTGCTGCGCATTGGCACACCGGGCGTCTATGGCAAGGATGCGACCCATCTCAGCCAGCCCTCCGACATGGTGACCTCGCCCGTCACTGGCGAAGTGTTCATCTCCGATGTGCATGACACGCAGCCAGCCAACAACCGCATCGTGGTGTTCGACAAGAATGGCAAGTATCTGCGCGAATGGGCCTGCGATCCAGGCGCACGCGGTCTGGATTGCAGCCACGGCATCGCTATGGATAGCCGCGGCTATATCTACTCCGCCAACCGCGCCCAGAGCCGCGTCGATGTCTTCGACCCGAACGGCAAGCTGTTGCACCAGTGGCCGCAGTTCGGCAGCGCCACCGGTGTCTTCATCGACAAGAACGACATCCTCTATGTCTCCGATTCCAACTCGGGCCCGACATCGTCCTACCTGCGCGGTATCCATATCGGCAGCGCCCGGACCGGCATCGTCACCGCATTCCTTCCCGATCCCTGGGGCGTGCCGTCGAACAACAACGCCATGCGTGGCACGTCCAGTCCCGAAGGCGTGGCGGCGGACAAGAATGGCGTCGTCTATGGCATTGGCGTGACCCCGCCGGGCATCAACAAGTACACGCTGGCCACGGCCACCCTGCCGGTCAACGCGCAGGGCCGTGGTCCCGGCTCACCGGGTGGTCCGCCGATGGGCAGCCCGGTGCCGACCGTGGCGCCGCCGGCCGGCCAGTAACGTTCAGATCCGGGGCGGGCTCCAGCCGGAGCCCGCCCCGTTTTCTTTCGCGCAAAAACAAAATTCTCCGGAGGATACATGCGTCATTCCCTGCTCATCCGTTCCACGGCCGTGTTCGCGCTGTTCGCGGGCGCCGTGGCGCTGCCCACCCTATACAGCCCGGCCCAGGGCCAGGAAGTCCAGGCTCCTGCCGGCGGCGCGCCGGCTGGTCGCGGCGGTCGTGGCGGTGCCCCCGCCGAAATGTGGACGGTCGCTAAGTCGCGCGGCGGTGTCTACAAGGCGCCCAACCGCCCGATCTGGCGCAAGGCCGAACTGCTGGCGATGCATCGCGGCCAGAACACGTGGTCGGAGCAGATCATTCTCGATGCCGAGAATGATGCCACCTACAACTCCGCCGCGCCGGGCACCAGGTCGGTCCGCCGCATCCATCCCGACACCCCCACCGTCTTCGTGGTGATCCAGGGTGAGGTGACCTTCAACGTCGAAGGCCAGCCCGCCACCGTCGCCAAGCGCGGCGCCATCATCAACATCATGAAGAGCACGGTCTACAATTACGAAGTCGGCGGTGCCGAGAATGCGCTGTTCGTCAACGTCAATCCGACCAACTACAAGACCGCCTATCCGGTTTCCGAGACCGCGCCCGCCGCACCCGCCGGACTTCAGAATGTGCGCGTCTCGTTCAACCACACGCCCGGCCCCTACACCAACGGCAACCGGCTGGCGTTCAACACGTTCGATGATGCCATCGCTGGCTGCAAGGGCGGCGCGGTGGTGGTGAACGACCATATCTGGGCCAGCCCGCTGCTGGGCTTCGTCAATGCCGCCGACAACAAGTGCAATCCGGGTCAGACCGGCAATATCGGCAGCGGCCCGATCCCGGCCAGCACGCCGGCCTTCAATCCCAATTCCACCTTCGGCCACATGCATCCGGGCCCTGCGGAATGGTGGATCGTGCAGGTGGGCCAGATTCGCGGCCAGTTCGAAAACAGCGGCGAGTATCACGCGGTGGAAGGCGATGTGCTCTATGCTGCGCCGATGAGCTGGCACCAGATGGCGGCGGAAGCCCCCGGCGGCCCCAATGTGCGACTGGCCTTTGGCGGCTACCAACTTATCAACATGGGCAACACCGCCGGACAGCCATAGTCTAAGTCCTCAAACCTGATTAGGTCCGTCATGACAAGCACTGCCCCCGTAATCCGCAACCTGGCCGAAAAGCTCGACACGGCCTTGCGAGGGAAAGTGCCCATGCCGCACTTCGCCGTTAGCGAGAGCCTCAGTGAGCTTGCCGACGCCTATGCCGTGCAGACCGCATGGACGGCGATGCGAGTGGCGCGCGGCGAGAAGATCGTGGGCCGCAAGATCGGCCTTACCGCCAAGGCCGTGCAGGAGCAGCTGGGCGTGGATCAGCCCGACTATGGCACGCTGTGGGAATCCAGCTTCCACAAAACCAAGAACGGCCAGGTAACGGTTTCGGCGGCAGACTTCATCGCGCCGCGCATTGAAGGCGAGGTCGCCTTCCTGATCGGCAAGTCGCTCAAGGGGCCGAACATCACGCCGGAGCAGGTGCTGGCCGCCACCGATGCCTGCGCGCTCGGCGTGGAGATCGTGGACAGCCGCATCGCCGACTGGAAGATAAAGATCGGCGATACCATTGCCGACAACGCCTCTTATGGCGGCTTCGCGCTGGGGCCGTGGGACAAGGCGCTGCGCGATGCCGATCTGGCGGCGGTCAAGATGATCCAGTCACAGAACGGCGCCGTGGTGGGGGAGGGCACTGGTGCGGCGGTGCTGGGCAGTCCGCTGATTTCCTGTACCTGGTTGGCCAACAAGCTGGCGGAGTTCGATGTTGGCCTGGAGCCGGGCGATGTGGTGATTTCCGGCGCCCTGATGAAGATGCTGCCATTCAAGGCAGGCGACAAATTTGTCTTTGCGCTGGAGGGTCAGCCGGACCTCACCGTCACCATCATCTGACGCAGAATCACCCAATTCACGGGCCGGCGACGCGAAAGGGGCGTTCTTTTTGTTGGGCCCGAGAGAAAGTAACGTAAGGGTAAGTATAATGTAAGCTTAATCATTTATCGTATATTATATATGTAGTATAAATGTAACTAAATCATCTAAAGAAGCAATAAACCTAGGTATTTAGGGATTTTATTGCGATATGTTTCATACACCTGAGGGGTTTCCGATTGACGTAAGGTGTGAACTTGAAAGAGAATAAGCGAAATGGGGTAAAAACTGTTTTCGTGTAATAAAACAAATATACTTTTCGGGGGTTCAATAAATGAACAAGTTACTCAAGACGCTTCTTCTCGGTGGTTCAGCGACAGCTTTAGCCGCAGGCGCCGCGATGGCGCAGGGCGGCGCGCTGGAAATCGAAGAAATCCAGTCTTCAGTTTCGCGAATTGACCTCAAGGGTTTTGAAGCCCCTACCCCGGTAACTGTGGTGGGCATTGAACAGCTAAACCGCGATGCGCGCGTCCAGCTCGGTGACCAGATCCGCGACCTGCCCCAGGTTCGCGGCGGTGGTTCGCTCTCGGCCGGTTCGGTTTCAGGCAACCTGGTCCAGATCAACGCCGGCACAGACAGCGTCCAGATCCGCGGCCTCGGCACCCAGCGCAACCTGGTGCTATTCGACCGTCAGCGCGTCGTCTCGGACACCATTCAAGAAAACGTTGTCAATCTCTCGCTCATCCCCACCGGTCTGACGCAGCGCGTCGACGTGGTAACCGGCGGCGCATCCGCGGCCTGGGGCTCGGACGCAGTGACTGGCGTGATCAACGTCGTCATCAACAAGACATATGAAGGCTTCAAGGGCTCGGTCAGCTACTCTGACAGCACCACCGTTTCGAAGCCGGTATACAAGTTATCACTCGCCTGGGGCGCTAGCTTCCTGGATGGTCGTGGTCACACCGTAGTCGGCTTCGATTACACCCGCGACGATCGGGGTGTCTTCGACGGCGAAATCGCCCGCGCGACAAATGAACGTGGGCGCGGGTTAGTCTACAATTCGGCTTATTGCAACGCGGTTACTTATCCGACGTCAACCTCGACCTCGGGCGGCACCTGTTCCAGCCTCTCTGGCCAGCCCATGCTCACCTATGCCTACGCTCTCGGTAGCGCGAGCGCGGTCACGGGCGGTCTGACAAATAACAACACCGCCGGTCTCGCCGGCTCAGGCCTGGCCGCGAACGGCCTCAAGGGCACGATGTTCGTGGGAGCCGATGCTACCCCAACCCAGTTTAACTACGGTACGATCTACAATTCCTCTCAGTGTTACAATGGATGTACCAACGACCAATTCGGATCAGGTGGCTGGGGTTCCATCAATCCCTACCACTCGAGCATCTTCTTCAACTACACCAGTTTTCAGATCCTGCCGGACTTGAAGGCGTCGATTCAGCTAAACCTCTCCCGCCTGTCGCTGCGTGGCGCCGGTGGTATCATTTCTGGTGCAAACCGTGTGATTTACGCGGATAACCCGTTCCTGAATTCGGCAATTGCCCAGCGTTTTGTTTGTAACCCGGCCGCGCCAGTTGGCGTTGCGTCCTGCGCTACGGGCACCACGACCTTGTCGAACGGCTACAACCCCTTCACGAAACAAAACGAAGTTGGCGCCCTGACACTGGCCCAGCTCCAGGCGCGTCCGACACAGACCTTGACGGCCGGCTTTGACTTAATGGGCAACCGCCAGTCAACGAGCCCGACAGCCAGTGATTCAGTCGGATCGGTTGATTACAACTGGGATGACCGTTGCAATGGCGGCACGCAAAATTGCGGATACTACCATAAGCAGATGATGCGCGGCGTCTTCACGCTGGAAGGCGTCATGGGCGACAGCTGGGGCTGGAACGCTTACATTCAGTGGGGTCAGGCACGCGTAAAGGAAAATATCGCCAACACGCTCCAGAGCCGCTTTAACAACGCTCTGGATGCAGTTCGCGTCACCTCCGGTAATGTCGGAACCTCCAGCCTTCCGATTGGCTCCGTACAGTGCCGCGCCCTCCTGAACCCCTTGGTGGTTAACCCGATCGCGACAGGGCAGTACAGCACCGCAGATTCAGAAAGGTTGTTTGGCATAACCGCCCTAGGCGAACTGACCGGCTGTTCGCCTATTAATCCGTTCGGCGACGGCAAGATCTCTAATGCCGCTCGCAACTACATTAATCCCGGCCTCAATCCGGCCAAGAACCCCGGACAGGTGGAAACCGTTCTAGCCCGAAATAGTAACGTAACTTCAGCCCTCACGGTGAACGGTGTACTGCCTTGGGTTCTGCCGGCGGGCGAAATCGGTGTCGCCTTCGGTGCTGAGTATCGCATGGATCGTTCGGGCCAGTACGAGATCGACAAGCGCGCCATGATCGGCATGTACTCCTCTGGCAATTTTGGCAAACCGTATGAAGGGCACCTCCACTCCGAGGAAGGCTTCGTCGAAATGGCGTTCCCGCTCCTTAAGGACAACATCGTCAATACCCTCAGCCTCGATGTTGCCGGGCGCATGACGAACTACTCGTTCAGCGGCTTGTCGGAGACTTGGAAGATCGGACTTCAGAGCCAGGTCAACGACGATGTGCGTGTCCGCATGACCTGGTCGGCCGACCTTCGCGCGCCGAACATCTACGACCTGTACCTGCCGAAGGGTTCGACCCAGTCTCAAAATACCTGCGCATCATTCGTCAGCGGACCCACCGGGACTAACGGCGGTCTTGGCAATTCGTGCTACTCGCTAACAGGCGGTAATACAGACGTGAAACCGGAAAAAGCCAAGACGTTTGCGGCGGGCGTGGTGTTGACGCCTTCCTTCATCGAAGGGCTGTCTATGTCTGTTGACTGGTACCAGATCCACCTTTCGGGGGCGATCGTTACTCCGGGCCAGACTGAGCCGCTCGACCGCTGCAGGGCAGGCGAGGTTGCGTACTGCTCGCTCCTCGTGTTCGCCAATGGCCTGCCTTATCCGGCCGGCACAACCAGCCAAGTTAATTACGTCTACCGCGCACCTGTAAATGCCGGTGGATTGACCACTGCCGGTATCGACGTCGGTATCGCTTATGGCTTCGACTTATTTACTGGAAATATGGAAGTTTCGGCTAACGGCAATTACGTCTACGACTTCTCGCGCACCTTGAATGGCATCACTTATCAAGGTGCCGGCTGCGCCGGCGCCTCCTGTTACTACGGCGGCGGTGAAAAGTTCCAAGGCTCGTTGGACTTTAACTACCGTGAAGGCCCCTGGGCCGTCGGAACCGTGTTCAAGATCCTTGGCGAATCCGTCATGGACCTTGGAAACCAGGGTAATCCGCTGATCGGAATGAGGGGCGTCACTTACACCCGCCCTTCAGCCACCAGCGGCCTTGTTGATAATATTGCTGCAGTTGGTGCGGGGCAGCGAGATCCCATCACCGGAGCAATTACTAACTACAATGCAATGGTTGTTCGGACCGACTTGCGCGTCCAGTATAGCTGGAACAGTAACATTACGCTCTTCGGTGCAGTTGATAACGTTCAGAACCTCCCCACTGCTGGCGGCCAGTTGCGTCGCGTCTATCGTGGTGGTGTTCGCTGGAACTACTAACCTCGGATTGGATCGGCCCTGCTTCCTGCAAAGGAAAGCAGGGCCGCCGCCGAGCCCGCATCATCTCGGCAAAGGCCGGCTGCACCCGCAGTCGGCCTTTGTCTTTATAAATAGCCTGATCTGGCGCGCCGCTAGCTGCAGGCGCGCCCTGTTCCGCTAAAGCCCCGGCAGAAAAGGGTTTTCGGCAATTGACTTTTGCCGCCAGGCTGAAAAATTGGCTGTATACAGAAAGCGCAGGTCCGAACGAGGCCGCGCAAGGGGAGAATCGCATGTTCGAGGCGCTGCGGGGCTGGACGTCGAGGCAGAAGCATGTGGTGGCGGCCAGCTATCTGGGCTGGACGCTGGATGCCATGGATTTCTTCCTGCTGGTCTTCGTCTTCAATGAGATCGCGGCGGAATTCAACGTCACTCGCAACACCGTAACATGGGCGGTGATGCTCACCCTGTGCTGCCGCCCGCTAGGCGCTTTCATCTTCGGGCGCCTGGCGGATCGCTATGGCCGCCGCCCCATCCTGATGCTGAACATCGCGGTCTATTCGATTTTCAACGTCTCCACCGCTTTCGTCACCGACCTCACCACCTTCTTTATCGTCCGCGCCCTGTTCGGCATCGGCATGGGCGGCGTCTGGGGCATCGGCGCCTCGCTCTGCATGGAGACGGTGAACCCGAAGTCGCGCGGCGCGGTTTCTGGCCTGCTTCAGTCGGGCTACTGCTCTGGCTACCTGATCGCCTCGGCGGTTTATGCGCTGCTGTTCCAGCATGTCGGCTGGCGCGGCATGTTCATGGTCGGCTTCCTGCCGTCCCTGGCGCTAATTCCCTATATCTGGGCCACGGTGCAGGAGTCCCCCGTGTTCGACCGTGCCAAGGGGCAGGCCCAGTCCATTTTCAAGGTGCTGCGTGAGCATTGGAAGCTCTCGCTCTTCGCCATCGTCATGATGACAGCCTTCAATTTCTTCAGCCACGGATCGCAGGATATCTATCCGAACTACCTGCAGTACCGCGAGATGCCGCCCCATATCGTCGGCAGCATCGCCATCATCTACAATATTGGCGGCATTCTCGGCTGCTGGACCATCGCCTCGCTCAGCCAGAAATATGGCCGCCGCCGTACCATGATCGTCGGCGCGTTGATGACCATTCCGGCCATCATCCCCTGGGCTTTTTCGACCTCGATCCCGGTGATCGTGATCGGCGCCTTCATGGTCAATTTCATGGTGCAGGGAACATGGAGCGTCATTCCCGCCCATCTCAACGAGCTGTCGCCTTCCGCCGCGCGCGGCACCTTCCCCGGCACGGTCTACCAGTTGGGCAATCTCTTCGCCTCGGCCTGCATCAACATCCAGCTCGCGGTCGCTGCCGTGTACGACTACGCCATCGCGCTGGCCTGCGTGCCGTTCCTGGCGGCGCTGGCCATTGCCTTGCTGGTCTGGAAGGGGCCGGAAGCGCATGGCGCGGAGCTGAAACACTGACGCGACCCGCCCCTATGGCGGTCAGGGCCCCATGCTGGTAAAACTGCCCGGTGCCGCCGCCGGGCGGTAGAAACCCCTGTCTTATCAGTCGCTTGACTGAAGACCGCCGACTCGAGAGACGCCATGCCGCTGCTGCGCTTCATTCCCGAAACCACCAACGTGGACTTCGTCAAGTATCGCTGGTGGGCCTTCGGCGTGGACGGCCTGCTGATGGCGATGTCGGTGGTCGCGTTCGTCGTGCTGGGTTTCAATATGGGCCTGGATTTTACGGGCGGTTCCCAGATCGAGGTGAAGTCGGCCCAGACCATCAACATCGCCAGCCTGCGCGACCAGGTCGAGGCGCTGAATTTCGGTCATCCCACCATCACCACCGTCGGTGGTGGCGGCTGCATGGTGCCGGTGGATAGCTGCGCCGTTATCCGCGTGCCGCCGCAGGAAATCACGGGCCTGGACGCCAACCAGTCCAACCAGCGCGTGGTGCAGACCATCCGCACGACGCTAGGCAAGCAATACACTATCCGTTCCGCCGACCAGATCGGTCCCAAGATTTCCGGCGAACTGTTCAGTAGCGGCATCTGGGCCACCGTGCTGGCGGTGCTGATGATTTCGGTCTGGGTCTGGTTCCGTTTTGAATGGCAGTATGGCCTGGGCGCGTTGATCGCCACCGGCCATGACGTCCTAGTGGTGGCGGGCTTCTATTCGATCTTCCAGTGGGAGTTCAACCTGAACACCGTGGCGGCGCTGCTGCTGCTGGCGGGCTATTCGATCAACGACACGGTGGTGGTGTTCGACCGCATCCGCGAGAACCGGCGCAAATACAAGCGCATGAGCCTGCCGGACCTGATCAACCTCTCGACCAACCACATCGCCACCCGCACCACGCTGGTGTCGGTCGCCACCGCCCTGTCGGTGCTGCCGCTGCTGTTTGGCGGCCCGGTCCTGCTGAACTTCAGCCGCGCCATCCTGCTGGGCATCCTGGTGGGCACCTTCTCGTCCACCTATGTGGCGTCGGCGCTGCTGCTCTACATGCCGCCGGTCGGCGGCAGGGGCGTTGGCGGCGGCAAGGAAGAGGCCGCCGACGCGACGGCCTAGGCTTCCGGTGGCAGGCGGATCTTCCGCACCACCAACTCGTCAATCTCCAGTCTTTTGATGCGGGCGCGGCCAATCGCCAGGGCGCCAATCGCGACGGTGCCCACCGCCAGCGCGCCCACGGCCACGGCGCCCACCGCCAGCGCGATCATCGCCGTGACGGTGAAGGCGCGGGGCACGGCGTCTTTCACCGTTACAGCGGGAACCAGTCGCGCTTGTCGGAATAGACCTGGTAGTGGGCGTTCACGCCCGCGCGCAGGCCCAGGCCCGTGCGCATTGGCGCCAGTGTGACGCCGCCGGAACGCATGTAATTGATGCCCAGTCCTGCCACGACATAGAAGCTGCCTTCCACGCCGGGGAAGCGCTGATAGAGATGGCGGTCCTCGCGCAGATTATAGACCAGCGTGAACGCCCTGGAGGCGTTGCCGCCGGCATCGAAACCCACCGACGGTCCGCGCCAGTAGACGCGCACCGGCTCGCGGCCCTTGCGCACAAGCCAGCCCGAGCCATAGCGGACGCCGAAGATGAAGGCGCCCGAGCCTTCATCGCCTTTGATATAGGCGTCGGGCTGGCCGAGGTCTCCGAAGATGTACTGCACTCCCATGGCCATCGCCTCGGTGGTGATGTCGAAGAATTCCGAGCCCGCCTGGGTGATTTCGTCGGCGGTATATTTGAGATCGCTGACAAGGTGGCTGTCATGCTGCGCCTGCTGCGCCTGCTGTGCCAGCGCCGGCATGGGCATCGCGCCCAGCGCCAGCAAGCCGCTGACGAACTGCTTGCGGTTCAAGTTCTTCCGGTTTTTGTACGACATGGAATCTCTCCTGGCCCGAATCAGTGCCCCTATAAAGGGGATTCTCCCCCAGAATCCGGCTTTTTTACAGCCAGGATCCCGGGCGTCTCGTGGCTGGAGCCTGCCATACCTATTTTTAATGGAGGCAGGCCGGGGTGGCGTGGATACCGGTCGAATCTCTGGAGGGATTAAGCGTAATGAATATGTTCCTTCTGGCGTTCCTGGTGCTGGCGATCACCGTGATTTTCTCCGGCGTCAAATCCTGCCGTAGGGCTGCGAATGGACGGTGGAGCGCTTTGGCCGCTTCACCACTGTGCTCAGGCTCGGCCTCAACCTGAGTGCGCCGTTCGTGGACCGGATCGGGCGCAAGCTCTCCATGATGGAAGAGGTGCTGGAAATTCCAGCCAGGTGGTGATCACCCGCGACAACCCCACAGTGACGGCTGACGCCGTCGTCAGCGTCGTGCTGTGCGGCGGCCTGATGGTGCTTTTATTCTATTCCAGCCGCAACAATTACGATCGCTAGGAGCGACCGCCCAGCATACCGTGCATTTGTGCGCGACCGTCAGCGTTAGGCGGCGCGACCACTTAAAAATCGCCTTTGGCGACGAAGCCCGGGTTCTCGAATCCCACCTTGCCGTAAGTGAACGGCGTGCCGTCCCACAGGCTCATCGTGCCGCCGGCTGCCAGAAGCACCGCCTGGCCCGCCGCCGTGTCCCATTCCATGGTGCGGCCGGCGCGGGCATAGAGATCGGCTTCGCCCGCCGCCACCAGGCAGAATTTCAGCGACGATCCGGCGCTGACGAAATTTTTCACCGGGAACTGCTTCAAGAAATCTGCCGTCTTCTCGTCATTGTGGCTGCGGCTGCCCACCGCCACCAGGCCATCGGATGGCGCGGGCCGCACCGTGATGGCGCGTGCGCCTGAAAGGTCACCCGCCATTTCGAACGCACCTTCGGCCAGGCTTCCCACGAACAGCCGGTTCTTGGCCGGGGCATAGACCACGCCCATCACCGGCACGCCGTCGCGTATCTCGGCGATATTGACCGTGAACTCGCCATTGCCCGACAGGAATTCGCGCGTGCCGTCCAGCGGGTCCACCAGGAAGAAGTGCGGCCCGGCTTCTACGGTCTTGCCCGCCGCCATCATCTCCTCGGCGACCACGGTCACGCCGGGAAACTGTTCGGCCAGCCGGGCCAGGATCTGGGCCTCGGCCTCCTCGTCGGCATCGGTGACAGGCGAGTGGTCTTCCTTGATGCGGGCGTCGCAGGCGCCGTAATGGCGCATGACGACGGCACCCGCCCCGGCGGCGATCCGGGCCAGGTCGAGCAGGGGTTTCCCCGGCGTGCTGGTCATATTAAGAATTCCTTAAGAAGCTTCGGCGTCTTTACCATTTGCACAGACATAAGGCATCGCCATGTTTGCTCAATCTTCCGAAATCAAGGCCTTCGAAGAAAAGCCCTCCGCCCCGCAGGGGCCGATGAGCGAGATCGAATTCGCGGCTCTGCTGGTCAGCCGCGTCTGCCATGACCTTGTTGGCCCCTTGGGCGCGGTGGTCAACGGCATGGAAGTGCTGGAAGACGAGCGCGACGCCGACATGCGCGCCGATGCCATCCGCCTGGTCACCAGCAGCGCCGAGCAGGCGCTGGCCCGCATCCAGTTCATGCGCATAGCCTTTGGCGCTGCCGGCTCCGCCGGGGCCGAGCTCGATTTGTCCGAAATTGGCCGCCTGATCACCGGTCTGCTGGCAGGTGGCAAAACCCGGCTGGACTGGAATGTCGGCGCCACCTATTGGGGCAAGGACTGGGCGAAGCTGATCATGAACGCCACCCTGCTGGCGGCGGATTGTCTGCCGCGCGGAGGCACCGTTACGGTCAGGATCGGGGCCGACCCGTCGGTGCCCAGTTTCCATATCCGCGGCGAGGGCACCCATATCCTGGTGGCCGAGGACCTGCAGCGGCTTCTGGCCGGTGAACCCCTGTCCAGCGCCGTCGATGCGCGCGGGGTACAGCCCTATCTCACCCACAAGCTGTCGCGCACCGTCAACGGTGGGCTTGTTCTGACCCAGGGCGAAGGTTTTGTAGAGCTTACAGCCGGCTAATGGCCGTTAACCGCTCAGTCACCTGATTTTTACCACCCTGGACTAGGCTCCCCTTTCTCGCATGGCCGCTTCCGGCGCGCGAGCCGGGAATTCATGCCCATGCTCATGTCCAAGAATGCCCTGGTGGTCGATGACAGCCATGTGCTGCGCACCGTCGCACGCCGTATCTTCGAGGAGATGGAGTTCGAGGTCGCCGAAGCCGAGGACGGCATGGCGGCGCTGCGCGCCGTGCGAAAGAAGATGCCCGACATCATCCTGTTCGACGGAAACCTGCCCAGCATGAAGAGCGTGGATCTTCTCAAGAGCGTGCGCGGCCAGCAGGGCGGCGATCGTCCGGTGATCCTGGTGGCGACCACCGAAAGTGACGCCGAGGAGATCCCGCATTTGATGCATGCGGGAGCCAATGAATACATCATGAAACCGTTCGACCGCGTCACCGTGCGTGCCAAGCTTGCCGAGATCGGCCTCACCCTTTGAAGACCATCGGCCAGGATGATTTTGCCTTCCTGGCCCGGTTGCTCCGCCGCCGCTCCGGCCTGTCGCTGACGCCCGCCAAGCTTGATCTGGTCGAGCGCCGCCTGGCCCCGGTGATGCGCCGCTTCGGCTTTCGCGATGCCACCGCACTAATACGGGAATTGCGCCTGGGCCGCGAGACGCTCGCCACCGCCGTCACCGAGGCGGTGACCGTCAACGAGACCTCCTTTTTTCGCGATCCGCAGATCTTCGCCCCTTTCAAGACTGTGTTGCTGCCCGCGATGCTGAAGGCCCGCGCCCGCACCCGGCGCCTGCGCATCTGGTCGGCGGCCTGCTCCACCGGCCAGGAAGCCTGGTCCATCGCCATGATCCTGGATGGGCTGGGCCTGGCGCCGCAGGGCTGGTCGATTGACCTGATCGCCACCGATCTATCGCACGAAGCCGTCTCCCGCGCCGAGGAAGGCCGCTATGACACGCTGGAAATGGCGCGCGGCCTGAGCGTGGACCAGCGCGCCAGCTGGTTTCGCCCCAGCGGCGAATATTGGTGCGTCACCGAGCAATTGCGCCGCATGGTGGATTTTCGCGTCTTCAACCTGCTGGATTCCTTCGGTTGGCTCGACGATATCGATTTCGTCTTCTGCCGCAACCTGCTGCTGTATTTCGATCACGCTTCCCGGCAGGCGGTGCTGGAACGCATGGCCGAGACGCTGGCGCCCGACGGCGTGCTGCTGCTGGGAGATACCGAGACCGCTGATGTGGGCACGCTGCACGAGGTGACGGGGATCGACGGCGTCTATGCCCGCACCCGCGCGCCCCTGGCACGCTTCGCTTAGCCGAAGCTTTCTTCCATGGCCGAATAGATCAGCGTGCGCAGATCGCGGCGCAGGCGCATGCGCCGCACCTGGTTGTCGATCACCTGGGTCATGACGATCACGATCATCTCTTCCTTCGGATCGACGAAGAAGAAGGTGCCCGCCAGGCCGCCCCAGGTATATTCGCCGATGCTGCCGGGCAGGGCGGCATGGCTCAAATTCTGCATCACCGCCACGCCCAGCCCGAAGCCGACGCCGCGATAGCCGGTCTCGTTGAAGAGGTCGGAGGCCGGCATCAGGTCGGCAATTTCCGCATTGCCGGGCAGGTGATTCATGGTCATCAGCTGCACGGTCTTGGGCGAGAGATAGCGCACTCCATCCAGTTCGCCCCGGTTCAGCAACATGCGGGCGAAGCGCAGATAATCCGCCGCCGTGCCCGCCAGGCCGCCGCCGCCGGATTCCAGCTTCGGCGGCGCGCCATAGCGCATGGTCTTCACGCCATCATCCCACAGCGCCAGCCGGTCATCCTTCGACCAGTAGCAGGTTGCCAGGCGCGCCCGCTTGTCTTCGGTCACGAAGAAGTCGGTGTCGCGCATGCCCAGCGGACCCAGCAGGCGCTGGTGGAAGAAGGCGCTGAGCTTCTGTCCACTGGCGATTTCCACCACATGCCCCAGCACGTCGGTGGAGACGGAATAGTTGAAGGCGTTGCCGGGCGAGAATTCCAGCGGCAGCGCCGCCAGGTGATCCATCATCGCGGGCAGGCCACCCTCCATATCGGGCTCGGCAATGCGCAGGCGGCGATATTCCGCATCGATGCCGGTGCGAAAGAGAAAGCCATAGGTGAAGCCGGAGGTGTGGCGCATCAGGTCCAGCACCGTCATGGCCCGGCCCGGTTCCTGTGTCACGAAATGACCGGGTCCGCCGCCGGCATGCACCTTCAGGTTCGCGAAGGCGGGAATAAAGCGCGCCACCGGATCATCCAGCGCGATGACGCCTACTTCCAGCAGCATCAGCGCCGCCACCGTCGTCATCGGCTTGGTCATGGAATAGATGCGATGGATGGTGTCCTGCTCCATCGGGGTCTCGCGCACCCGGTCGCGCAGGCCGGTCACGGCGTCCAGCACGGTCTCGCCCCGCCGCCAGACCAGCACCTGCGCCCCCGGCAGCACGCCGGTGTCGACATACTGGTGCTGCAAGAAGGGCATGATGCGCGCCAGCCGCGCTGATGAAAAACCCTGGCTCATGTCAGAGCGGCCGTCCTTCATCCGCGACATAGATGGTGAAATTGCGCCCCGATATGCCCAGCCCGAGCACGGCCGCCCGCCAGGCCAGGATATGCGGCGCCTGCAGGTGCCGGTCCAGCGTCGCCTGGTCGGGCCATTCCTCGGAGAAGCGGATCAGGCCGGGGTCAAACAGGTCCTCCGCCACGTCAAAGGAGATGCAGCCGTCATGCGCGCGCGTGGCCTCGACAAAGCGCTGCAGGGGCGGGCGCACCTGGTCCATGTTCCCGGGCGGGAAGCGCAGGCTTCCCAGGATGACGATCATGCTTGGTCTTTCCGATGACGGCAGGACGCGATTATACTCGGAACCATGGCTGGTGCACCCCTGATCGACATTCCGGAAGACGAGCTCAAGGAAAAGTTCGTCCGCGCCTCGGGGCCGGGCGGGCAGAACGTCAACAAGGTCTCGACGGCGGTGGAGTTGCGCTTCGATGTCCGCCATTCGAAAAGCATCTCCGAACTGGCGCGGACGGTGCTGCTGTTCGGCGGGCAACTGACCAAGCAGGGCGTGCTGGTGATCCAGGCCCAGCGGTTCGCTACCCAGGACCGCAACCGTGCCGATGCCCGGGCGCGGTTGACCGATATCATCGCCCGGGCCTCGGTGCCGCCCAAGAAGCGGGGCAAGACAAGGGTGCCCAAGTCCAGCAAGAAGAAGCGGCTGGACGGCAAGAAGCGCCGGTCACAGGTCAAGCAGGGGCGCGGACGGCCCGCCTCAGACTAGCCCAACGCCGCCGGGCCGCCCGCCACCGCCAGCAGCGGCCTCCTCACCCATTGGTACGTGGCGCAATGTGTGCCAATACCCGTGGCCAAACCCGCAAGGAGACTGACATGGGCGCCCGACTGATCAACGGCAGGAAGAAAAAGAAGCGCCTGGCCCATCGCAAGAGCCGTCTGAAGGCGGCCCAGCAGCTGGAGCAGAGCACCGACAAGGGCGCCAGCCCGCGGCGCTAGCCTCCGGTCACGGCCATTTTTTCCAGCCGTTTCCAAGGTGTTACCGCCCCGTCGCAATCGCGGTTATGATGGCCCGATGATGGAATCGTTCCGCAATCCGCGCGGCGGCTTCTGGCGCGCCTTGGCGGGTATCGTTGTCGGCGGGGCGCTGGTCGCGCTGCTGGGCAAGGAAGTGCTGTGGGGCATCATCGCGCTGGGCCTCGCGGCGGCGCTGGTCGCGCGCTTCATTTCGTTCGAGCCGCCGGTGGTGAGCATCACCACCGCGCGCGAAGACCCGCTGGCGATGCTGCCGCCCCTGACGCGGGCCCTGTTCGAGCGCCTGCCGTTGCCGGTGATGCTGCTGGATGGCGGCCAGCGCGTGCTCTTCGTCAACCGCGACATGCGCGAAGTGCTGGGGCCGGGACTGGAGCGCCGCCATGTTAGCGCCGCGCTGCGCCATCCCGGTGCGCTGAACGTCATCGCCGAAGCCCAGGTGAGCGGCGAGCCCGCCTCTACCACCTTCACCATCGCCGGTTCCGTGGAGCGCCATTACGAGGCCTATGCCGCGCGGGTGGATGGCGGCCTGACCGCGCTGCTGCTGCACGACGTCACTGCCATCCGCCGCAGCGAGCAGATGCGCGCCGATTTCGTCGCCAATGCCAGCCATGAACTGCGCACGCCGCTGGCGGCGGTCAGCGGCTTCATCGAGACCCTGCGCGGCCATGCCCGCAACGACGAGGCGGCGCGCGAGAAGTTCCTGGGCATCATGGCGGTCGAGGCTGCCCGGATGCGGCGGCTGATCGACGACCTGCTCTCGCTCACCCGCATCGAGCTGAACGAGCATGTGCGCCCCAACCTGCGGGTGTCGCTGGAGCCGATCGTGCGCCAGGCGGCGGCGGCACTGGCGCCGCTGGCGCAACAAGATCGCATCACCGTGGTCATCACCGGCGAGGCGCCGGAGGTGAATGGCGACCATGACGAACTGGCGCAGCTTTTCCAGAACCTGGTCCACAACTCCATCAAGTATGGCCGCGAAGGCGGGCAGGTGACTGTCACGCTGGGCCGCGAAAACGGCCATGCCCTGGTCGCGGTGCGCGACGAGGGCGATGGCATCCCGCGCGAGGCACTACCCCGCCTGACCGAGCGTTTTTACCGGGTGGACGTCAAGCGCAGCCGGGAGCGGGGCGGCACCGGCCTGGGCCTGGCCATCGTCAAGCACATCGTCAGCCGCCACCAGGGCCGGCTCGTGATTGAGAGCGTGGTCGGCGAGGGCAGCACCTTTACCGTTCTGGTGCCCGCCGCGCTGGCGCCAGCCGAGCTAGAAAACCTCGTGGAATCAGAGGCCCCCATCCATGTCACGGAAGTGTTATAAATATGTCGCATAGAGTTGGTGCGGACCTCTTATGGCCTTGGTCTGTCACCGTTTCGCGAGTCGCAGATGAACGATCACACCGTCCGGTCCTTTGACGAACAGCTTCAGGCTCTCGCCACGCTGGTAGCCCAGATGGGCGGCCTGACCGAAGCGCAACTCGCCGCTGCCATCGAGGCCATCGCGCGCCGCGACAGCCAGGCCGCTGAAACCGCCGTCGCCGGCGATGGCCGCATCGACGCCCTGCAGGCCGAGATCGAGGAACGCGCCGTCAAGCTGCTGGCCCTGCGCCAGCCTATGGCGGTGGACCTGCGCGACACGCTGGCGGCGATCAAGATCGCAGGCGAGCTGGAGCGCATCGGCGACCTCGCCAAGAACATCGCCAAGCGCGCCCTGGTGCTGAACCGCGAACCGCCGATCCGCCTGACGCAGAGCCTCGCCCGCATGGGCAAGGCGGCGCAGGGCCAGCTCAAGCAGGTGCTGGATTCCTTCTCCAACCGCAACGCCGACGACGCCGAAGCGGTGTGGCGCCGCGATGGCGAGATCGACGAGATCTACAACAGCCTGTTCCGCGAGCTGCTGACCTACATGATGGAAGACCCGCGCACCATCGGGCTCTGCACCCATCTGCTGTTTGTCGCCAAGAACATTGAACGCAGCGGCGACCATTGCACCAACATTGCCGAGGTCGTCTATCACATGGTCAAGGCGGGGCATCTCAACACCGCCCGTCCCAAGGCCGACACCACCAGCGAAACTTCCGTGCCGTACGAGAACCACAGCACATGAGCAAGCCGACCATCCTCGTCGCAGAAGACGAAAGCGCCCTGATCACCCTGCTGCGCTACAATCTGGAGCGTGAAGGCTATCGCGTGGTGGAAGCCCGTGACGGCGAAGAGGCGCTGCTGATCGCCGCCGAGGAAAAGCCCGATCTCGTCATTCTCGACTGGATGATGCCGCAGCTTTCTGGCATCGAGGTCTGCCGCCGCCTGCGCGGCCGCCAGGAAACCCGCAACGTCCCAATCCTGATGCTGACGGCGCGGGGCGAGGAAACCGACCGCATCCGCGGCCTGGATACCGGCGCCGACGATTATCTCACCAAGCCCTTCTCGATGACCGAATTGCTGGCGCGCCTGCGCGCCGTGCTGCGCCGCATCCGCCCGTCGCTGGCCGAAGACGTGGTGCAGGTCGGTGATATCGAGATGGACCGCGCCGCCCACCGCGTCCGCCGCGCCGGCACCGAAGTGCATCTGGGCCCGACCGAATACCGCCTGCTCGATCACCTGATCCAGCATCCCGGCCGCGTCTTCAGCCGCGAGCAGTTGCTGGATGCGGTGTGGGGCTCGGATGTCTATGTCGAAGCCCGCACCGTCGATGTCCATGTCGGCCGCCTGCGCAAGGCGCTGAACATCGATGGCACCGAAGACCCGATCCGCACCGTGCGCTCGGCGGGTTATTCGCTGGACGAATCTGCGCTGGTCAAAGCAGCTTCCTGATCGGCTCTTCCAGCTCCTCAGGCTTGGCCAGGGGCGCGAAGCGCGTCACCGGGATGCCGTCGCGGTCCACCAGGAACTTGGTGAAATTCCACTTGATGGAATCGGTCCCCAGCAGCCCGCGCTTTTCCTTCTTCAAGTACTGGAACAAAGGATGGGCATCGGGGCCGTTGACCTCTATCTTTTGGAACATGGGAAAAGTGATACGGTAGTTGCGGGCGCAGAAATCCGCGATCTGTGCGCCATCGCCCGGCTCCTGCTGGCCGAACTGGTTGCAGGGAAAGCCCAGCACCGTCAGCCCGTCATCGCCGAACTCTTCGTACAAATCTTCCAGCCCGGCATATTGCGGGGTGAAGCCGCAGGCGCTGGCGGTGTTGACGATCAGCAGCACGCGTCCGCGCCAGCGCGACAGCGAAACCTCTTCTCCCGTCAGGAGATGGGCGGAGAAATCATGGACATTGGTCATGGCGCATTGTCATTCCCGCGAAAGCGGGAATCCAGCTTTTTATACTGAGATATGCGACGGCGCTTGTGGCGAGCAGCTCTCGGGCCCCTCGCTTTCGCTCAGGGCGTTCGACGCTCGAAACGGTCCAGTGGACCGTTTCGTCGGCCTTTCGGCCGACCGCGTCTCACCCCGTCATCCTACCGTTGCCCTTGTCGCGGCGGGCCTGCTGCGGCTGATAGGCCTTGCGGGCATGGGCCTCGCAATAGGGCGAACCGGCCTTGGGGCCACGGCCACAGAAATGGAACTCGGTGGCGGCGGGATCGCCGATCGGCCAGCGGCACATGCGGTCGCTGATGGTCAGTACGGTGGCGAAGTTGCCGTCTTCCAGCTGCAGCGGATCTTCCTCGACCACCACGGCGGGCGGCATGTCGTTGCGCAGGGTCGACGCCTTGGGGGCGGACGGCAGGCGCGGGCGGTCGGCGCGGGCGGGGCTGGCGCGGCCGGCCAGGCCCAGGCGATGGACCTTGCCGATCACGGCATTGCGGGTGACGCCGCCCAGGGCGCGGGCGATCTGGCTGGCCGAAAGGCCCTCGGTCCAGAGGGATTTCAGCTGCTCAACCCGGTCATCAGACCAGCCTGCCTGTGTCATTTGCGAAAGCTCCATAAGCCAGCCTCTTGGCGGCGGTTCCCGGCCTGCGACTCGCGCCGGGCTCCCAGCCACCACATATCGTACCGCTCCGGTTGCGCCGCACAAGCTTTGCAGGGGTGCCGCTAGCCCTTGTCCACAAGAGTCGGGAGAGTGATGCATGACGGATGTCACGCGGGCGCAACTTGTCTCGGGCAAGGCAAAGGCCGATAACTCCCCGCTTTCCGGGGAATCACCCCCTATCCCTCGCGGAGGCCGCTTTGTTTCCCGTCGTTCTTCCCACCTATAACCGGGCGGATGTCGCATTCGTCCGTGGCGAAGGCTCGTACCTTTTCGCCGAGGATGGGAAGCGATACCTCGATTTCGGGTCGGGCGTGGCGGTGAATGCTTTTGGCCATGCCAACCCCCGCCTGATCAAGGCACTAACCGAACAGGCGGCCAAGGTCTGGCACACCTCCAACCTTTATCGCGTGCCCGGCCAGGAAACGCTGGCTGGCAAGCTGGTGGCGAACAGCTTTGCCGACACGGTGTTCTTCACCAACTCGGGCACCGAGGCGATCGAGCTCGCCATCAAGATGGCGCGCCGCTTCCATTTCGTGAACGGCAACCCGGAGCGCTTCCATATCGTCACCTTCGAGGGCGCCTTCCATGGCCGCACCATCGCGGCGATCTCGGCGGGCGGCAATCCGAAATACATCGAAGGTTTCGGCCCCAAGCTGGAAGGCTTTACCCAGGTGGCGCTGAACGACCTGAAGGCAACGCAAGGCGCGATCACCGGCCAGACTGCCGCGCTGCTGATCGAACCGATCCAGGGCGAGGGCGGCATGCGTACCGCCGATCCCGAATTCCTGCGCGCGCTGCGCCGCCTGTGTGATGACAACGGCATCCTGCTGATCTTCGACGAGATCCAGTGCGGCGCGGGCCGTACTGGCAAGTTCTTCGCCCATGAATGGGTGGGCGTCACGCCAGACATCCTGGCGGCGGCCAAGGGCATCGGCGGTGGCTTTCCCATCGGCGCGGTGCTGGCCACGGCCGATGCCGCCAAGGGCATGACCGCCGGTACGCATGGCAGTACCTATGGCGGCAACCCACTGGGCATGGCCGTGGGGGTTGAGGCCGTGGGCATGCTGCTGGAAGAAGGCTTCCTCGACCGCGTCAACCAGTCCGGCAACTACCTGCGCCAGCAACTGGCGGGGCTGGTGGCGGCACATCCGGATGTGTTCGAAGAAGTGCGCGGCGCCGGCCTGATGCTGGGCCTGAAGCTCAAGCCCCCGGCCGGTGATTTTGTCAACGCAGCGCGGGCGCAAGGCCTGCTCACCGTTGGCGCAGGCGAGAATGTGGTGCGTATCCTGCCGCCGCTGAATGTCAGCGAGGCGGAAATGCGCGAGGCCGTGGCGATGCTGGAAAAGGCCGCGACCGCAATGGAAGTTCGCAAAGAGGCGGCACAATGAACGCGCCGGTGACCATGAAGCCCAAGCATTTTCTCGATCTCTCGGACCATGACGCCGGCACGCTGCGCGCAATGATCGAGGACGCCAAGCTGCGCAAGGCGGGCCGCAAGGGCCGCCCCAAGGGCATGGCCGATGACGACCAGCCGCTGGCCGGCCGCACCCTGGCGATGATCTTCGACAAGCAGTCCACCCGCACGCGGATCAGCTTCGACATGGCGGCGCGGCAGTTGGGCGGTTCGACCCTGATGCTGACCGGCGGCGAGATGCAGCTGGCGCGCGAGGAAACCATTTCCGATACGGCGCGGGTGATCTCGCGCTATGTCGACGCCATCATGATCCGCCTGCTGGATCATGAGATGGTGGAAGACCTGGCGCACAATGCCAGCATCCCCGTCATCAACGGCCTGACCAAATGGTCCCATCCCTGCCAGATCATGGCGGACATCCTGACCTTCGAGGAGCATCGCGGCCCGATCAAGGGTGCCAAGGTGGCGTGGACGGGCGACGGCAACAATGTGCTGACCTCCCTCATCCATGCGGCGGTGAAGTTCGGTTTCCGGCTGGACATCGCGGGCCCGCGCGAATTGCCGGTCGATCCGGAAGTACGCGACTGGGCCGCGTCCAGCGACCTCATCACCTTCGGTACCGATCCGGAAAAGGCGGTTAGGCACGCGGACTGCATCGTCACCGACACCTGGGTCTCGATGGGTGACGACAACGCCACCAAGCGCCGTACGCTGCTCAAGCCCTACCAGGTCAATGGTCAGTTGATGAGCCTGGCGGCCAAGGATGCGATCTTCCTGCATTGCCTGCCCGCGCATCGCGGCGATGAAGTCACCGACGAGGTGATCGACGGGCCGCAAAGCGTGGTCTGGGACGAAGCCGAGAACAGGCTTCATGCCCAGAAGGCCATTCTTGCCTGGGCGCTTTCTTGAACTTGGCGTCATGAGCGCCAATATTGGCCTGATGTCACAAGTTTCGAACCACGGCGATTTCATCCTGCCGTTTGATCTGCCCAAGGCCGGCGTGCGCGGCCGCCTGGTGCGGCTCGACGCCAGCTCCACCCGTGCCCTGTCGGCTCATGTCCTGCCGGAAGATGCGGCGCGCGTCGTCGGCGAAGGCCTGGCGCTGGCGGCCATCCTGGGTTCCGCCATCAAGCTGGACGGGCGGCTGACGTTGCAGACCCGCAGCGATGGCCCGCTCGATCTGGTGACGGTGGATTATTATGGGGCCACCGACGAAAAGCCGCGCGGCGTTCGCGCCTTTGGCCGCCTGGATGCGGCGCGCTTCGCCGCCCGCACCGAAAAGAATTTCACCACGCTGACGGGGCAGGGCGCGATGGCGATCACCATCGAGCCGCGCGTCGGCGGCAACAACTATCAGGGCATCGTGCAGCTTTCGCCCAGCGGCATCGCGGCATCCGCCGAAGTCTATTTCGGCCAATCGGAGCAGTTGCTCACCACCATCCGCCTTGCCGCCGCGCCGCTATTCGTGGCGGGCGACAAGACCCCGCATTGGCGCGCCGGTGGGCTGATGCTGCAGGCGACGCCCGAAGCAAAAGACATCGCCAATGACTGGGAGCGTCTTTTCATCCTGATGAAGACGGCGGAAGATCTTGAGCTGGTGGATGTCGAACTGGCACCCGAAACCCTGCTGTGGCGCCTGTTCCACGAGGACGAGGTGCGGGTGCATCCGCCCGAGCCGATTGCCTTCCGCTGTGACTGCAACAGCGACCGCATCACCAGCATCCTGAAGGGTTATTCGGTTCAGGAACGCGAGGGCCTTGCTGATCCCGATGGTATCATCAGGGCGTCATGTGAGTTCTGCGGCACGGTGCACCAGATCACGCCGGAAGCGCTGGCTTAGGCCGACGCCTTGGCAATCACTTTACGCAAAAACTTCTCGCAGGCCATGAGCTCGCTCAGTGCCACGAACTCGTCGGGGCGGTGCGCCTGCTCGATAGAGCCGGGGCCGCAGATCACCGCCGGGATGCCGTAAGCCTGGAAATGCCCGGCCTCGGTGCCGTAGGCGACGGCCTCGACCTGGTTCGCGCCGGTCAGCTCACGCGCCAGCAGCACGGCGGGCGAATCCGCGTCCATCTTCAGGCCGGGATACTGCGCATGCAGCCTGGTCTGGAACGCCGCTTCGGCGGCACGGGCGCGGTACTTGGGCAAAATCTCGTCCGTTGCGCGCTGCGCGACGCGGGCCAGGATCCTTTGCGGATCGCGATCGGGCAGGCAGCGATATTCCCAGGTCACGTCCGCATCCTTGGCCAGGATGTTCACCGCCGTGCCGCCACCGATCACGTTCGCCTGCACGGTGGAATGGGGCGGATCGAAACGCGCATCGGGATCGGCGCGCAATTCGTCCCAGACACTGTCCAGCAGCGCCACGAATTCGCCCGCCATCATCACGGCGTTGGCGCCCTTTTCCGGGGCGCTGGAATGACCTTCACGGCCACAACAATGGGTGACCAGCTTGGCGCCGCCCTTGTGCGCGCCCACGATCTTCATCAGCGTCGGCTCGCCGATGATCGCCAGCGCCGGCTTGATATTCTGCTGCTTCAGGTCGTCCAGCAGGCCGGTGACGCCGACGCAGCCCACTTCCTCGTCATAGGACAGCGCCAGATGCAGCGGCCGCTTGAGATTCGCCGCCGCGATCTGCGGCAACAGCGACAGCGCCACGCCGAGGAAACCCTTCATGTCACAGGCGCCGCGCCCGAACAGCTTGCCGTCGCGTATCACCGCGTCGAAGGGGTCGCCCGACCAGTCCTGGCCATCCACCGGCACCACATCGGTGTGGCCCGACAGCACGATGCCGCCATCGCCATCGGGCCCGAAGGTGGCGAACAGGTTCGCCTTGGCGCCGGTTGCGTCGTAACTGCGGCGGCAGCGACCGCCCGCCTGTTCGATCAGGCCCTGTGCGAAGTCGATCAGCGCCAGGTTGGAGCCGCGGCTGGTGGTGTCGAAGGCAATCAGCGCCTTCGTCATGTCGGCCGCGTTCAGGCTCATCGGTCTTCGCGCGAAGCCGGGTTACCGACGATGTTGAGGAATTCCTTGCGGGTGTCGGAATTGTCGCGGAAGGCGCCGAACATGCTGGAGGTCACCATGGTGACGCCGCTCTTGTGCACGCCGCGCGTCGTCATGCACTGGTGCGACGCCTCGATCACCACCGCCACGCCCTTGGGCTCCAGCACTTTCTGGATGCAGTTGGCGATCTGGGCGTTCATCTTTTCCTGCACCTGCAGGCGGCGGGCAAAGGTTTCCACCACCCGCGCCAGCTTGGAGATACCGACCACGCGGCGCGTCGGCAGGTAGCCGACATGGGCCCGCCCAATGATGGGGGCCAGGTGATGCTCGCAGTGACTCTCGAAGCGGATATCCTTCAGGATGACCATGTCGTCATAGCCATCGATTTCTTCGAAGGTGCGCGTGAGATATTCCTCCGGGTCCTGGTCGTAGCCGCTGAACCAGTCCTCGAACGCGCGCGTGACGCGCGCCGGTGTATCCACCAGGCCCTCGCGCGCGGGATCGTCTCCCGCCCATCGCAGAAGTGTGTGAACGGCCTTTTCGGCTTCTTCGCGCGTCGGTTTTGTCATGGTCTCACCGCAGGAAAAGGGATTACCACGCCGGGACCGGCGGATGGAACCCTTACGCGCGCAGGGATATGCCGGATCAGGCGACCGTCAGTGAATCTGCCGGCGCTCGTAGGGGCTTTCCAGCAGAAAGGCCGGAATCTCGGCCTCGAAGCTTTCACCCGAGGCGACGCTCAGCATCTGGTAGCGGCCGGTCATGTGGCCCGACGATGTCTCCAGCGGGCAGCCGCTGGTGTACTGGAAACTTTCGCCCGGCGCGATCACCGGCTGGGCCCCGACCACGCCCGGCCCGCGCACCTGCTGGGTGCGGCCGGTGGCGTCGGTGATGTTCCACAGCCGCGACATCAGCTGCACCGGCTCGGCACCCTTGTTCTCGATGGTGACGGTGTAGGACCAGACATAGCGATCATCTTCCGGGTCCGACTGGTCATCCAGATAGGCAGGCTTCACCGCCACCTTGATGGAGCGGGTTTCGCTCTCATAGCGGAAATCAGGCTTGGCCTTGCGGCTGGGGCTGCGGGCGGGATCACCAAGGTCGTGCATGCCGCCAGTATTGGGCCCGCTCATGGCCTGCGCAAGCGGCGTAACGGCGCAGTTTTGGAATATCCCTAATGTGCAAACCGGGAACCTTACGGCGCGGCAATCGCCCGGATTTATCGCGGTTCGACCGAGACTTGTCACTTTACCGAGCTGGCGATGAAGCAGGCGTCATGCGCCAGATGGTGAATATGCAGCAAAGTTGCAGCATCTACATTGGCGCGCACCTTGGGCTTCAGGACCACTTTCGTCATCCAGAGTTTGCCGCCATCCTTCTCCAGCACGCCCATAGCATCATCGTCATAGGCTTCGACGGTGATGCGTTTCTTGGCGCAGATGGCCAGAAAACTGAGCATGTGGCACGACGACAGGGCCGCCACCAGCAAGTCTTCCGGATCGCCCTTGGACGGGTCGCCCAGATAGGCAGGCGCGGCGGAGAAGACCTGCGGCGCGCCATCCTTGAAGGTGATGGTGTGATTGCGCGGATAGGTTTCGTAGCTGAAGGGCACATCGCCCTTGAACCATTTCAGCATGATCTTGTGTTCGGCCATGCGGATCAGGCGACTTTCAGCGCCTGCTCGAGGTCTTCGCAAAGATCGTCCGCATCCTCCAACCCGACCGACAGGCGCAGCAACCCGCTGGTGATACCCTGTTCGGCGCGCGCTTCGGGCGTCAGCTTCTGGTGCGTGGTGGTTTCGGGGTGGGTGATCAGGCTCTTGGCATCGCCGAAATTGTTCGAGACGTCGATCAGCCCTAGCGCATTGGCGAGCTGGAACGCCATCTGCTTGCCGCCCGCCACTTCGAACGTCACCACGCCGCCGCCGCCGGACATCTGGGCGCGGGCCAGATTGTGCTGCGGATGGTCGGGCCGGAAGGGATACAGAACCTTCGTCACTTTCTTCTGCGTGGCCAGGAAGTCCGCCACCTTGGCGGCATTCTCGCAATGCGCCTTCATGCGCAGGTCCAGCGTCTCCAGGCTCTTCAGGTGCAGCCAGGCATTGAACGGGCTGAGGGTGGGGCCGGTGTTGCGCAGGAAGAGATTGAGATTCTCGTCCAGGAAATCCTGGCGGCACAGGATCATGCCGCCCAGGGCGCGGCCCTGCCCATCGGTCCACTTGGTGGTGGAATGCACCACGATGTGGGCGCCGAAATCCATCGGCCGCTGCAGGGCCGAGCTGGCCATGGCGCCGTCTACCACCAGCCGGGCGCCAGCCTGATCGGCGATGGCGGCAATGGCCTTGAGGTCGAACACGGTCAGGGTGGGATTGGAGGGCGTCTCCAGGAACAGCATGCGGGTGTTGGGCCGCAGCGCAGCGGTCCAGTTTTCGAGGGCGCTGCCGTCAATGAAGCTAGTCTCGACGCCGAAGCGCGACATCACGTTTTCCAGCACGTAGCGGCAGGAGCCGAACAGGGCGTTGGCTGAAACAACATGATCGCCGGCCTTCAAGCCTGCCATGAAGACGGCGCTGACCGCGGCCATGCCCGTGGCAGTGGCGCGGGCGACAGGCGCGCCTTCCAGTTGCGCCATACGCTGCTCGAGCATGGCGACGGTGGGATTGCCGATACGGCTATACTGGTAGCCGGGGCTGGTCCCCTTGAAGCGGGCTTCGCCTTCCTCGGCATTCTCATAGGCATAGCCGGCGGTGAAGATCAGCGGCTCGCAGGTTTCCTGGAAGGGCGTACGCACCTGTCCACCGCGCACCGCCAGGGTGCGCTTTCGCCAGTTGCCGGGTTTCTTGTTGGTCGCCATGGGGCTTTGCTCGAAAATGGCGTCTTTTGTCGCGCTTGCCGGGGGACGGGTCAAGCGCATAGCTTTCCTGCGGGATTTGCGTGGGCGCGGGAAGGGCTGCTTGAAGAGACTTCTGCTCCTGAGACACGCCAAGGCCGAACCCGGCGGCCCTGACCAGGACGACCATGACCGGGCCCTGGTCGAGCGCGGTCATGCGGACGCCGCTGCCATCGCCCGCTACCTGAAGGCAAAAGGCTACCTGGCTGCGGCCATCCTCTGCTCCACCAGTGCACGCACGCGGCAGACGGTGGAGCCGGTGCTGGCGCAGACCCCGGCGCCGGTCAAATATCTGGAGCTGCTCTATCATGCGCCGCCAGGCGCGATCATCGCTACGATCCAGAATGCCGATGATGGCGACGATGTGCTGCTGGTGGTGGGGCACAATCCGGGACTGGAGCAGTGCGCCACGCTGCTGGCGCGCGAAGCGGTGCGGCCCCGGGAGCAGCATCGTCACGATGTGATGGAAGAGAAATTCCCCACCGCCGCGCTGGCGGTGCTGGATTTCGACATCGCCAGCTGGAAGCTGGTGGTGCCGTGTTCCGCCAGGCTGGCGGATTTCGTGCGGCCGAAGGATATCTAGGGACGGTAGTTGATGGTGCAGATATTGCCGCCTGCATCCGACTCCATCTTGTCGGAGATGTGAACGACATAGCGGCCAGGCTGTGTAAATATCCGCTCCAGATTGCCGCTCGGCCCCAAGCCCAGCGTTTTTTCCGTCAGGGTGGCGTGCTTCGCTGCCGCGAAGGCCTGCGGCGTCATGAAGTGCGGTTTCTCTGGGCCGGGCGTGACGATGAAATACCAGTCCCGCGTGCCGCCACGCTGGATCGCCAGTTCGGCGCCGTGATGGGGCCCAAGCACCAGCG
Source organism: Alphaproteobacteria bacterium (assembly GCA_947462105.1). Taxonomy (GTDB): domain Bacteria; phylum Pseudomonadota; class Alphaproteobacteria; order Micropepsales; family Micropepsaceae; genus Rhizomicrobium. Next base: position 11,684 of record CANHNJ010000003.1, on the reverse strand, counting down.
TGACCGCGCCACCCTTTTTCAGGACGCCAGGCTTGCAGGCGAGCACCTTGGGCGCGTTGACAAAATCGTCGCCTTCCTGTGCACGCGCGATATTGGCACCGCTCAGCACGGTCATCGCCGCCAGTGCGAGAAAGCGTTTCGCAGGCCTCAGGATTTTAAAACCTTGTCGCCCACCAGCAGGCGCTTCCAGCCGAAAGCCACTTCCGGGGTTTCCTCGCCGACCAGCCGCGTCAGCCGCGCGCCGACGCGCTTGCCGCCCATCGCCTCGTAGAAATAGCAGGCATTGTTGCGGGCGTGGGACCAGATCACACAGGAGCGGTACTTCTTCGTCATCAGGGTCGAGAAGGAGGCCTGCAGCAGCGCCTTGCCCGCGCCACGGCCCAGATAGGCCGGATCGACATAGAGCGTATAGATTTCGCCATCCAGCCCCAGGCCCTTGTCGCGCGCCGGGCCAAGGCTGGCGAGCCCAATAGGACCGGCGGTGGCATCTTCGGCGATCAGCACCGCGCCGGGGCCGCGCATGGTTTGCTGCCAGCGTGCGGCCTGACCCTTGTGCGACATGGCGGAGAGGAGGGTATTGGAAAGGACGCCGGCATAGGTGTCTTGCCAGCTTTCGATGTAGATGCGCGCGAGTTCTGCGGCATCTACAGGCCGCGCTTGCCTGACGCTCAGCGCGAGTTCGTCCATAGACGAAGCATTATCCAAGCGCGAACGGTGCGCAAGCGTGATTTGCGCTGAAAATAATATTTCTTGTCATTGCAGCGTTCATGGCGTGTAGCCGCGCCAACAACCATCCTGTCATGGCCCGCCTCCGCGCGGGCCATCCAAAGCAACCAACAGCGGTGATTGTGGCCCTGGATGGCCCACGTTAAGTGGGCCATGACAGCGGGCGCTAACTGAGCGCCGGCCTCTCCTGAAGCCGCGCCAAAAACTTCGCGTTCTGCTCGCCGCCCTGGCCATAGGGCTTGGCCGTGGACCAGTCGGCAATCTCGTTCCAGTGCGCCGCCAGGTCTTCCGCCGTTGCCTGGTGACCGAGATTGACGCCATCCGTCTCTTCCAGCCGCGCCGTGGCGAAGACGCCAGCCGCTGCCGTGAGAATCACGCCCGTTGGCGCATCGTCGCTCGCCAGATAGGCTACGGCAGGCGAGATATATTCCGGCTTGAGCATTTCCTGGATGGCGGGCGGCAGCAGATTCTCGGTCATGCGGGTGGCAGCCACCGGGCAGATCGCGTTGACGCGGATATTGTCCTTGGCGCCTTCCAGCTTCAGCGAATGCATGAAGCCGACCAGCGAGGCTTTGGCCGCGCCATAGTTGGTCTGGCCGAAATTGCCGTACAGGCCGGTGGAAGACGTCGTGACCACGATGCGGCCATAACCCTGGTCCTTCATGATCTGCCACACCGCCTTGGCGGGCTTGACCGTGCCCATCAGGTGAACGGCCATCACAGCCTCGAAATCCTTCAGCTCCATCTTGCCGAAGCTCTTGTCGCGCAGGATGCCGGCATTGGCGATCAGGATATCGATGCGGCCGAATGCCTTCATGGTCTGCTCGACCAGATGCACCACGCCCGCATCGTCACTGACCGAAGCGCCATTGGCGATGGCCTCGCCACCGGCCGCCTTGATCTCGGCCACGACTTTTTCAGCGGCTGCCGAATTGCCGCCGCTGCCGTCCAGCGCGCCACCCAGGTCGTTGATGACCACCTTCGCGCCGCGCCGCGCCAGTTCCAGCGCATGGCAGCGGCCCAACCCGCCGCCCGCGCCCGTCACGATTGCAACCTTGCCGGCGAAGGAAATGGTCATGGCGCTACTCCCGGAATGTTTTTATGAGATTCCCCATGGTGGCGCTGTGGGGCGCGGGCGGTCAAGCTGCCGCCGCAACCATCTGGCGGCGGGAATCTCTATCTTCTGCGCCAGCAGCGCGCCCCAGGCGGTGCAGACCAGCACGAGCAAGGTCGGCTCCAGCCAGAAGACCAGGCTTGAAAAGGGCGTGCCAAAAACCAGCGTGTCGGGCGCGGGATAGAAGCGGAATTCGATCACCCGCATATATTGCAGCCAGAAGGTCTGGCCCAGATAGATGCCGTAGGACCATTCGCCCAGATGCTGCGGCAGGCGGCGCTGCAACAGGTCGGCGACAATGCCCTTGTCGAAGGCCAGTGCCGGGATCAGTGCCTGCATCGCCAGGGCGGAATAGATGTCGCGGCCGGTATGCGACCAGCCGGAGTTGGTGAAGATGAAAAGCAGGAACGCCACCAGCGCGAGCTGGATGACGCTGTGGACCCAGACCGGGATGCGATCCGTCTGCACGGCATGGAACAGCCGCGCCAGGCCGACACCGATGGCGAAGTTGGCCAGCCCGCGGAAAATGCCGTTGCGATAGGTGAGGTCGAGGCCGTAGCGCGACGTCGCCAGCAACAGCAGCAGTCCGGCGATGCCCGCCGCCACCAGCGCCACCCCACGCCAGGCGCGCCCATCCTGCAGCTTGATGAACAGGGGGAACAGCAGGCAGAGCGCGAACTCGACGCTGACGAACCACGAAGCGCCGTTCCAGGTCAGAGATGACAGCGTGTTCCAGCCATTGACCAGGAACAGGCTGGCGAAGAAGCCTTCCACCGTCATGTTGGGATGATAGCTGGGCCGGTCATAGATCGAGACATAGCCGCCGGCGTCGGCGGCCAGCCGCACGCCGATCACCAGCGCCAGCAGCGCCAGCAGCATGAAGAGGTGCAGCGGATAGAGCCGGATCAGCCGCGACTTGAGAAAGCCGAAATAGCCGGTGCGCGTCCACAGCTCCTTGCCCCGCCTGGCATAGACATGGGTCAGGATGAAGCCGGAGAGCGCGAAGAAGAACTCGACCCACAGATAGCCGCGCGTGGCGGCGAGATCGAGCAGGCGGACGCCGAAATAATGATGCCCCTCGCAATAGTGATAGAGCACGATCAAGAGGGGCGGGATCGCGCGCGCGCCTGCCAGCGCCGCGATGGTGGCAGGCTTCTGTTTTGCGGAATGCGTCCCCATGCGCCTGAAATTGTAGCGTTTTGCCCGATCTATGTCATGGCGGGCTGAGCGGAAAGCTGCAACTATCAACGCGGAATTGGGCTCCTGGGGCGTTACAAATGGACAATATTCTGCTGCACGCGCAGTCGGCGCTGGGCATCGTCGTCATTGTCGCCCTGGCCTGGGCGGTGTCGGAGAATCGCCGTGCCTTTGACTGGCGCATCGTCGCCTCGGGGCTGGGGATGCAGCTGGTCATCGCGCTGGTGCTGCTGAAGCTGCCGGTGGCGCGCGATGTCCTGTTCGGCCTCAATGGTGTCGTCACCACGCTCAACGAAGCGACGCGCACCGGTTCCGGCTTCGTCTTCGGCTATATCGGCGGCGGGCCGCTGCCCTTCACCGCCACCGCGCCCAACAATCTTGTCAGCCTGGCCTTTGGCGTGCTGCCGCTGGTGATGGTGATCTCGGCCCTGTCGGCGATCCTGTGGCACTGGGGCATCCTGGGCCGCATCGTCAACGGCGTCGCCTTCGTGTTGAAGCGGGTGATGGGCATCGGCGGCGCGGTCGGCCTGGGCGCGGCGGCGACGGTCTTTCTCGGCAACATCGAAGGCCAGCTCGTCATCCGTCCCTATCTGTCGCGCATGAGCCGCACCGAACTTTTCATCCTGATGACGACAGGGCTGGCGGTGATCGCGGGCACGGTCTTCGTGCTCTACGCCACCATCCTGGCGCCGGTGATGCCCGACTCGCTGGGGCACCTACTGGTGGCCTCGATGATGTCGCTGCCCGCCGCCATCATGATCGCGCGCATCATGGTGCCGGGAAAGGCCGACACCGACCATTCCGGCAAGACCGGGCACGAATACCGCTCCACTATGGATGCTATGTCCGACGGCACCGAGAATGGCCTGAAGATCTATCTGCAGATTATCGCCATGCTGCTGGTGACGGTGGCGCTGGTGGCGCTGGTCAACGCCATTCTCGCCTATTTTCCCGCACTGGGCGGTGCGCCGCTGACACTGGAGCGCATCCTGGGCTGGGTCTTCGCCCCCGTGGTCTGGCTTTATGGCGTACAGGCTTCCGATGCGGTGGCGGCGGGCGGGCTGATGGGCACCAAGATCGTGCTCAACGAGCTGATCTCCTACGTCAACATGGCGAACCTGCCGCCGGGCACGCTCAGCCCGCGCACAATCCACATCATGGTTTACGCCATGTGCGGTTTCGCCAACACCGCCTCGGTCGGCATCCTGATCGCGGGCATGGGCGCGCTTTTGCCCGACCGCCGCGATGAAATCGTGCCCCTGGCGCTGAAGGCGCTGCTGTCGGGTGCGATGGCGACGGGCTTGAGCGCCTGTTGGATTGGTCTTCTGCCGGTCTAGCCTGACCGGGCACCATGACGGGGCAGGGAACTTGCTCTAAAGATGGGCAATGCCTTTGTCTGCTACCACCGATCCCCGCCTGCCCGCCGAATCGCGTGGCGATATCGTGGCCATCGAGCGTCTGGACGCCGAACTGGTGCGCACCGGCATTTCCTACTGGCGCTCGCTGAAGCGCGACCAGCGCTTTCCCGGCCGCGCCTCGCTGGTCTCCTGCCTGTCGCCGCAGATGCGCACCAACATGCTGCTGGTCGAGGTGCTGGATGGCGGCGCCGATTATCAATATCGCGAAGTCGGCGAAGAGCTGACCAAGGCGTTCGACGAGGATTTCACCGGCCGCCGTCTTTCCGACATCATCCAGACCGCGCCCAGGTTTGGCCTGGGCCTGCGCATGCTTTACGAAATGGTGCGCGCCAGCGGCGATCCGCTGGGCTATCGCGGCTGGGTCGGCAACGACATGCGAGGTGCCGCCTTCGTTTATCACGAGAACGCCGTCCTGCCCCTGGGCGAAGACGATGTGGTGGACCACATCCTGATCGTGACGGCACTGGTCATGCGCGAGGCTGCTACGGCATAGTGAGAAGCGGTCAGCCCTTGGGCTGACGAAATGGTCCGGTGGACCATTTCGAGCGACGAACGCCCTGAGCGTAAGCGAAGGGCCGCGGCAACCTATGCTAGTCTTCAAGTATGAAACGTCTTGCCTTGCTTCTTGCCCTGGTGCTGGCCGCCTGTGCCCCCATGACGGCCCCGCAGGGCGCTTCACCTTCATTGCCGTCCCTGCGAGGCGATATGCTGCTGCTGCGCGATGGCCTGGTGCTGCCGGTGCGGCGCTGGACACCGGAGGGAGCACCCAAAGCCATCATCATCGCCCTGCATGGCATGAGCGATTACGCCAACGCCTTCGCCATGCCGGGCGCGCAATGGGCAGGGCGCGGCATCCTCACCATCGCCTATGACCAGCGCGGTTTCGGCCGTGCGCCCAATCCCGGCCTGTGGGCTGGCGAAGAGACCATGCGGGGCGACCTGCGCGATGCGGTGGCGGCGGTGAAAACGGCCTACCCAGATGTGCCGGTCTTCGTGCTGGGCGAAAGCATGGGTGGAGCGGTGGCGCTCACCACGCTGGAACAGAAGCTCGATGTAAAAGGCGCAGTTCTGGTCGCGCCTGCCGTCTGGTCCCGGGCCGACATGCCATTCTATTATCGCGTGGCGCTGTTCCTGGCGGCGCGGCTGCTGCCGGGGCTGGTGCTGAACAACAGCGCCGCATCCCGCGTCGTCACGATCACGCCGTCGGACAATATCGAGATGCTGCGTGCGATGGCGCGCGACCCGCTGGTGCAGCGGCGCACCCGTTCCGATGTGCTGTTCGGCCTGACCAACCTGATGGACGAGGCCCGTAGCGCGCCCGCACGGCTTGCCGAAACGCCGCCGCTTCTTTTCGCCTATGGTGCAAAGGACCAGATCATTCCGCCCCGCCCCACCGAGGCCGTCATCGCGGGCCTGGGCAGCCGCGCCACGGTGAAGCAATACGCGGCCGGCTATCACATGCTGCTGCGCGACCTGGGCCGGGCCGCGCCCATCGAGGATATCGCCGCCTGGGTGCTGGGAATCGCCGCGAAAGCCGCGCCCTGACATTTCCGCACCTGCGAAACGCTTGGCGGCAAAGGCGGCATCGGGCATAAGCCCGTCATGTCCACGCCCAAATCCCTCCAGCCGCCCAATATCGTCAACATCGCCGACCTGCGCGCCCTGGCGCGCCGCCGTCTGCCCAACGCCGCTTTCGATTATCTCGACGGCGCCGCCGATGACGAGATCACGGCAAAGGACAATGTCGCCGCTTTCTCCGAAGTGATCTTCAAGCCGCGTCAGGCGGTGATGACGGCCCCCGACCTTTCGACCAGCGTGCTGGGCGTTGATCTTGCCATGCCCGCGATCCTGTCGCCCATCGGCTATAGCCGCATGCTGCATCCGCGCGGCGAGCTGGCGGGCGCGGGCGGCGCCAGGCGCGCCGGTACCGGCTATATCCTCTCCACCATCTCCGGCCATCCGCTGGAAAAAGTGCGCGAGCAGAACGACAAGGTCTTTTTCCAGGTTTACCTGATGGGCGGGCGCGAGGCGACCAAGCGCGCCTTCACCCGCGCCAAGGCGTTGGGCTATCGTGGCCTGTTCGTCACCATCGACACGGCGGTGGCGGGCAACCGCGAGCGCGATCCGCGCAACGGCATGCGCGCGCTGATGGGCAAGGAATTGCTGCCCAAGCTGCCTTATGTGCCGGAAATTATGATGCATCCGCGCTGGCTGTTCCGCTTCCTGCTGGATGGCGGCATGCCCGGCCTGCCCAATGTCGTCACCGAGACCGGCCCGCTGGTCGCCACCGATGTCGGCCGTGCGCTGGAAAATGCCCATGTCTGCTGGGACGACCTGCAATGGATTCGCGAAAGCTGGGACGGTCCCATCGTCATAAAGGGCGTGATGACGGCCGATGACGCACAGCGTGCGGTGGATATGGGCGCCAACGGCATCGTTGTTTCCAACCATGCCGGGCGCCAGCTCGACAGCGTGGCGGCCAGCCTGCGCGTGCTGCCGGGCATCGTCGAACGCGTGAAGGGCAAGACCACCATCATCTTCGACGGCGGCATCCGCCGCGGCGGCGACATCGCCAAGGCACTGTGCCTGGGTGCGGAAGCGGTGCTGGTCGGCCGCGCCTATGCTTACGGCATGGCGGCAGCGGGCGATGCCGGCGTGGACCGGGCGCTGGAAATCCTGAAGGCCGACCTGGTGCGCACCATGAAGCTCCTGGGTGCCAACAGCGTCAAAGATCTGACGACCGATCTGGTGGCCTTGAAGCCTGGATTCAGAGTCGACTAGTTACCAACCAGCATCGCCGAAGTGCGCGCTGTAAAGCGCCCCCGCTTCGACACGGATCTCGCCGCCCAGCCTTGCGCCCAACGCGATGCCGTCTTCCAGCGTGGCGGCGCATTGGGCCTGCCGCCGCCAGCGATGCTTGCCGTCGGGCGTCAGCACTTCGCCGACAAAGTCCAGCTTGCCGTCCTGCAGCCGCGCCAGCGCTGCGATGGGCGTGCGGCAGGAGCCATCCAGCGCCGCCAGGAAGGAACGTTCGGTGGCGGTGGCAATATTGTATTGCGCGATGTTCAGCGGCGTCAGCAGTGTCAGCGTCCTGACATCATTGGCCCGCGCCGTGATCGCCAGCGCGCCCTGCGCCGGGGCGGGCGGCATCGCGTCCACATCCACGATGCTGGCGATGTGCTGTTCCAGGTTCAGGCGCTTGAGCCCGGCCAGCGCCAGATAGGTGGCATCGAAGGCGCCGCTCTCGATCTTTGCCAATCGGGTTTCGACCCGCCCACGCAGCAATTCCACCTTCAGGTCGGGCCGCAGGTGCAGCGTCTGCGCCTGCCGCCGCAAGCTGGCTGTGCCGATGGTCGCGCCTTCCGGCAGCGCCGCCAAGGTCTTCGCCCGCGTGGCGATGAAACCGTCGCGGGGGTCTTCGCGCGCCGGCACGCATGCCAGCACGATGCCTTCGGGCAGCCGCGTCGGCAGGTCCTTCATCGAGTGCACGGCACAGTCGATGCGCCCGTCCAGCAGCGCTTCGTCCAGCTCCTTGGTGAACAAGCCTTTGCCGCCTTGCTCCTGCAGGCGGCCCTGCAGCCGGTCGCCGCTGGTCATGAAGCTTTCAATCGGGAAGGTGCTGGCATCGGCATCGCCCGCCTGCGCCGCCAGCATCGCGGCCACCTGCCGCGCCTGCGTCAAGGCCAGCGGCGATCCACGGGAGCCGATAATCATGCCCACTCCGCAATCGGGGGCATGGAAGACAGGATGCTCTCGACATTGCCGCCGGTCTTGAGGCCGAAGGTGGTGCCACGGTCATAGAGCAGGTTGAACTCGACATAGCGGCCGCGCCACTTGGCCTGTTCGTGCCGCTCGGCGTCGGTCCAGCTTTCGGTCATGCGGTCGCGCACGATCTGCGGATAGATACTGCGAAAGGCTTCGCCGACGCCCTGCGTGAAGGCGAAGTCGCGATCCCAGTCGCCGCTGTTGTGATGGTCATAGAAGATACCGCCGACGCCGCGCGGTTCGCCGCGATGGGGCAGCCAGAAATACTCGTCGGCCCACTGCTTGTACTTCGGATAGAAGGCGGCGTCGAAGCCGTCACAGGCATCCTTCAGCGCGGCATGAAACGTGACCGCATCCGGATGCGCCTCATTGCGCGCCGCATCCAGGGTAGGATTGAGGTCGGCGCCGCCGCCGAACCAGCTTTCCGTGGTGACGATCATCCGCGTGTTCATGTGCACGGCGGGGATGCGCGGATTGCGCATATGGGCGATCAGGCTCATGCCGCTGGCCCAGAACAGGCGCTGTTCGCCCGCGCCCTTCACCTGTTTGGCGAATTCGGGCGAGAGCAGGCCGTGTACGGTCGAGGTGTGCACACCCACCTTCTCGAACAGACGGCCGCGCATCATGCCCATCACACCGCCGCCCTGGTCTTCGCCATTCTCACCCTTGGCGCGCTGCCACGGCGTCTTGGTGAAACGCCCGGCTTCGCCGGGATAGAGCGAAGCGGGCGCCTGGCTCTCCAGCGCCTCGAAATCGGCCACGATCCGGTCGCGCAACGTCTCGAACCAGGTGCGGGCGCGGTTTTTCAGGTCTTCGTTCATCGCGGCGGACACTGGCCGAAGCCTCCTACCCGGTCAACGCGGCAAAAAAGGCGGAAATCCACGATTTTCTCCTGAACGGCAGATAAATTTTGCGTCCAGATAGCGTTCACCCAGCGGGGCGCAATCTCCATCCCAAGGTGCACATGGGCACCAACTGGAGAAGGCAAATGAAAAAGATTATCAGCGCCGCGCTTGCCGGTACGCTTCTGGTGACGGCCGCCGCCCCTGCGATGGCGGCGCCCCGCAGCAGCTACAGCCGCAGCTATGATCAGCGCCGCGACAATACCGGCGCCATGATCGGCCTGGGCATCGGCCTGTTTGCGCTGGGTGCGATCATCGCCGCGCAGAACCGCAGCCAGGCTTATTACGAGCCCCGCTACGAACCGCGCTATGTCCCGCCGCCGCCCCGCCAGCGCTACGGCTATGACCGCTACGGTTATGACCGCTATGACAATGACGGCTATTACGGCCGCTAGTCGCAACTGACGACAAAAGACGTAACGGCCCCGGTGGAATTCCATCGGGGCCGTTGCGCGTGCGGCGCATGGGCGGCTATTTCGGCCTGATGTACCAGTGCTCGCCCATCCGCTTCTGGCGGCGCTTGTCGTCCCAGCTGGCAAAAGCGATCAGGACACCAAAGGCGCCGAAAGCGCTGATCACAAGGCCCAGATAGGCGATTTCACCGGTGGTCATGATGTCCTCCATTGACTTCGTTTATCGGAGGCATGCTGACGCGCCGGGCGGCGCAGGACTATTCGGGTCAATGCGTACGTAGATGCCCGTAGCCCTGTCCCGCCAGATGGACTGGGTTTCGCCGGTTAACGAAACCTTACCGCCGGTCCCGGGCGTGAAATGCCTGCAAGCATTCCTTAGCGACCCTTCCATAGAGTGAGGGCAAGCCGGGCCGCAGAGCGCCGGGCCGGGAGTCGTCATGTCGTTTTCACTTGGCCTACCGCTTCGCTATTTGAAGCCGGGCGCCGCTGCACGGCGCGACATCGCGGCGGGATTCTTTCACGCGGGCTTTCGCCGCACGCTGGAGAATTACTGCAAGCTGCTGGCGGGCAACTCGGCCCGGCTGGGGCTGCAGGCTGTCTATTTTTTCCTGCTGGCCAACACGCTGAGCCTCGCGGCAATGGGCATATTCGCGTCGGCGTCCGCCGTGGGCCTGATGCTGGCCAGTTTTTCTGGCCTGGGCTTTGGCAGCCTGGCGTTTCGCGCCGCCGCCGGTCGCCCACGCCTGCTGGGCAATTATCTCGGTCTCTTCTATGGCGGCCGGTGCTGACGACGTCGCCGGGGCTGGCGGCGGCGCTGCCGGTCTATTTCTGGCTCTTTGAAGGTTCGATCTCGCTGCCGGCCTTCCTCGCCATCCTGGTGGTGGAAGCCGTGCTGTGGCGCATCATCGATGTCATCGTGCTGGCGCAGAACGGGCTGGGCCGTTTCACCACGGGCGCGCTGGTCGTGACCGCCGCCTCGGCGATCCGGGCCGGTGGCGCGGTCGCGTTTGTGCTGATGGGCGGCGGCGATGTCGAACGCTGGTCGCTGTATTACTTCGCGTCCAACCTGGTGGCGCTGCTGGTGGTATTCCTGGTTTTCCGGCCGCCGGTGCGGCCGCGCTGGCGCAGCCGCCTTTTCGTTTCGCGCTTTCGCGACGGCGCGATGTTCGCGCTCTCGTATTTTGCGCTCAATGCCCAGGGCCAGATCGACAAGCTGATTGTGCTATCGCTGGCCGATGCCCGGTTCGCCGGTATCTATGCCATCTCCAGCCGCATCGTCGATTTCACGGCGCTGCCGTTCCGTTCCTTCTACACGCTTTACACCCGCAAGCTGTTTGGCGAAGGCAAGCGCATCCGCAATGCGCTGGGCCGCACTTTGAAGGTCGAGGGCGCGATCCTGGGGCTGTCGGTGCTGGGCTTCGCCGCGCTGGCCCTGCTGCTGTGGCGCTGGCCGTTGCTGCTGGGCGCCAACGTGGCGGTGGCGGCGCACCTGTTCCTGCTGATGCTGCTGGTGCCGGCCTTCCGCAACCTGATGGAATTTCATGGCGAGCTGTTCTTCGTCTATGGCCGCATGACGGCGCGCGCCGCCGTGGCGGTGGCCCTGGTGACGCTGAACGCCGCCGCGCTGGCGCTGCTGCTGTCCACCACTGCCGACAGCTTCACCATCGGCCTGTGGCTCAACGCCGTCTATGGCGGGCTCTATCTGCTCTCCGCCGCCGCGCTCTACCGCTTCGTCACCGGTGGTGTGCGGACATGAGCACGTTGATCGACCGCGAGAGGGATGCAGGCGGGCGCGGCCGTGCTTTCGAACTGGCGGCCCAGCGCAAGGGCTGCGGCCCGGTCCAGGTCCAGGCGCGCCACGGACGGCCCTGACGCCCGGTTCGGCTATTACCCGGTTCAGCTAATGAATGTGCGCTGCGCCATTTTGAAACGATCCGCTTGGCGATGCGGGCATCATCGGGCATAAGCGCCCCATGCCGCGCTTCTCCGCCGCCCGTATCGTCAACATCGCCGACCTGCGCGAGGCCGCGCAGCGGCGGCTGCCCAAGGCCGTGTTCGACTATCTCGATGGCACCGCCGATGACGGCGTGACGGGCCGCGACAACATCAACGCCTTCTCGGACATCACCTTCAAGCCGCGCCAGGCGGT
>CANHNJ010000002.1 GCA_947462105.1 Alphaproteobacteria bacterium | reverse complement strand
GCCAGCACGGGCTCGACCCAGTCCTGCCATTCCAGCAGTTGCGCCCCCTTGGTGACACTCATCAACTGGGCACTGACTTCCGGGAAGAGATGGCTGGCGACGCGGATGCCGTAGGTTTCGGCCAGCGCCACCGCCTTCATCCAGCCGGTAACGCCGCCGATCTTCATCACGTCCAGCATGATGCCGTCGGTGACGCCCGCCGCGATGGCCTTCTGGAAATCCATCGGACTCCACATGTTCTCGCCGATCTGGATCGGGGTCGCGACAGCCGCGGCGATGGCGGCATGCCCGGCATAATCGTCGGCGGTGGTGGGCTCCTCAACCCAGACCAGGTTCAAATCATCCAGCGCCTTTACCCGCGCGATGGCCGCAGTGACATCGAGCGACTGGTTGTAATCCACCAGTAGCTTGAGTTTGCCGCCACCTGCCTTCTGCGCCGCTGCCAGCACGGCGCGGTCCTGCGCCACATCGGCGTAACCGATCTTGAGCTTGATGGCGTCGAAGCCCAGCGCCACCTGCTCTGCCACATCGACCTCGGCGCCCGCGACACCCGCCATGGCGCAACTGGAATAGGCCGGCACGGGCGTCGGCTTGCCGCCCAGCAAACTCGCCAGCGGTACGCCATGCGCCACCGCCAGCGCATCCCACGCCGCCATGTCGATGCCCGCCGCCGCCATGCCGGTGAGGCCCTGTGGCCCCAGCAGGCGCAAGCGGCCCTGGATCTTCTTGAAGAGCTCCAATGGCTGCAGCCTGTCACCCACGATCAGGGCGCCAAAGCTTTCCACCAGCTTCGCCACGGGAACCAGCGCGAAGGCGGTGTAGCAGAACAGGTAGGTGCGGCCGGTCACGCCCGCATCTGTTTCAAGGTCAATCAGCACCAGCGGCGCCGACAGCACCGTGCCGCCCGCCGTGGGATGGGGCTTGCGCAACGGCACATTGACGGCCCGCGCCTTCACGCCGGTGATGGTGATGTCCTGCATGGCCAAGCCCCTGGAAAATGCGGCCCGCAGACTAGCGCGCGACCACCGCCGCGCAAGCGTTCGCATTTCCACTGCATTTGCCGTCATGATGGCCACGAACAAGGTGGGGAGCCGGTCATGGCGGAACTGAAGCGCACGGTCGGCCCGGGCCAGATGATGCTCTATGGCATCGGCTCCATGCTGGGCGCGGGCATTTATGGCCTGGTGGGGCGGGCAGCCGGGGTGATGGGCGGGGCCATGTGGTTGGCCTTCCTGCTGGCCATGACCGCCGCCCTACTGACCGGCTGTCCTATGCCTCTATCGCCTCGCGCTATCCCCGCGCCGCCGGGGCGGCCTATGCCACCCAGCGCGCCTTCCGAACGCCCTGGCTGAGCTACCTGGTGGGCCTGACGGTGGTGGCGTCAGGCATCGCCTCGGCCGCGACCCAGTCCAAGGTGGTGGCGCTCAATCTCAACACCCTGTTCGGGCTGGATTTCGGGTTTTCGGTTTTGGGCGCCCCGCTGGAGGTGCTGCTACTGGCGGTAGGCTTTGTCCTGCTGGTGGGCGGCATCGTCTGGCGCGGCATCACCGAGTCGCTCTGGGCCAATACCGCCTGCACGCTGATCGAAGCGGCGGGCCTGGTGCTGGTGATCGCGGTGGGTTTGCGCTTCTGGGGCCAGGGCGACCTGACCGAAGTTCCCATCACTGCCACCAACCCGGAAGGGCTGGTGACAGCTTCGCTGCTACTGCAGGGCGCGCTGCTCACCTTCTTTTCCTTCCTGGGTTTCGAGGACATGCTCAATGTCGCCGAGGAAGTGAAAGCGCCGGAACGCAACATGCCCATCGCCATGATCGGGGCGATGCTGGTGGTCTGTACCCTCTACATGCTGGTGGCGATCACGGCGGTATCGGTGGTGCCGTGGCACGAGCTGGCCACCGCGCCCGCCCCCTTGCGGGCGGTGATCGAGCGGGCCGCGCCCTGGTTCCCGGCCATCGGCTTCACTTTCATCACCATCGCCGCCGTCGCCAATACGGCGCTGGTCAATTACGTGATGGGCTCGCGCATGCTCTATGGCCTGGCGAAGCAGGGCCTGCTGCCGGCGGCGCTGGGCAAGGTGCATGCCACGCGCCAGACGCCGCATGTGGCGGTGATGGTGCTGTTCGTCATCATCGTGGCGCTGCAATTCGCGGGCGATATTTCCCAGCTTGCCGGGGCCACGGTCCTGTTGCTGCTGCTGGTCTTCACCATCGTCAATGCGGCGCTGATCGTGCTGACCCGGCGGGAAGGCAAGCTGAAAGGCCGCTTCAACGCCCCCATCGCCCTGCCCGCAGGCGGCGCGGTGATCTGCGCGGTGTTGATGGGCGGCCAGTTGCTGCAGGTGGACTGGCGCGCTCCTGCCATCGCAGGCGGCATCGTGGCGGCGATCCTGGTGCTCTATCTCACCACGGCGCGTGGCAGGGCGATGCCCCAAGAATAACCCCGCCGCGCAGGACACGCGGCGGGGTCATCAGGGCCGCAAAAGGCTCAGCCCCTGGTCGCGGCCCAGCCCGTGCCCTTCATGCTGTTGCCGGTGACGCGGCCGCTATAGGTGCGGGCGCCCACCTTGAAGGTGATCGTGTCGCCGTTCATCTTGGCGTCGCTGATCGCCGTGCCGCCCAGCGTGCCGGTCAGCATCTGGTACTTCTGCTGCAGCACCAGCTGGCCATCGCCCAGTTTCCAGTTGCCTTCCACCTTGGCAGGGATGACCCAGAGCATGGCGCGGCAATAGCTGGTGCATTCGCCCTTGGCGCCGGCGCTCTGGTCCGGCTCCCAGTCACCCATGTCAAAGCTGTTCGAGACAATGCGGGTGCCGGGCTTCATGTCCAGCAAGGTGGGCCGCAGGCGCACATTCAGCGACGGCAGCAGGAACATGGTCACCACCGTGGCGGAACTGAAATCGGTCTGGAAGATGTCGCCATTGGTGAAGGTGGCCAGGCTGGTCACGCCCGCCGCAGCGGCATTCTTGCGCGATAGCGCCACCATGTCGGGATTGTATTCGATGCCCAGCGCCTTCACGCCGCGCTTGGCAGCGGCGATCACGGTCTTGCCATCGCCCGAACCCAGATCCACCAGATAGTCGGCCTTGGTGACCTTGGCCATGTCGAGCATGGCGACGACAAGGCCATCGGGCGACGGCACCCAGACCACGTCCTTGCCCGCCTGGCCGACCTGCGGCTCAAACGGCTTCTGCTGGGCGATGGCGCTGCCGCCAACCGCCAGCAGCGCGACGGCACCGGCAGCGATCAGGGAGCGGATAAGCGTGTTGGATGTCATGACACCTCCTTGTGGTCAGTTGAAAATCATTCGGCGGGATGGGGCGCAGACCTGCCCCGCATGAACAGCAGCGGCACACCGGCCAGCAGCACGGCGAGGCCTGCCAGCGTGCCTTCGCGGACATAATCAACGCTGGAATACAGCATGTAGACGCAGGTGGCGACGAACAGCGCCGGCGTCACGGGATAGAGCGGCACGCGAAAATGATCCGGATCGCCGTCGCCACGGCGGCGGAAGACAAAGAGCGAAACGCCCACCAGGATCATGAACAGCCAGAAGACCGGGGCGGTGTAATCCACCATGGTGCGGAAACCGCTTTCACCGACAAAGGCCGCCAGCAGCACCAGCAACAGCGCCACCGCACCCTGCAACAGGAAGGCGTTGGCAGGGTTTTCGCCGTGCCGGTTCCAGCGCCCGAATTTCTGCAGCCAGGGCAGGTCGCGGCCCAGCGCGTAATAGATGCGCCCGCCGGTGAAGATGGTGGCGTTGAGCGTGCTGATCGCCGAGCCACAGACAAACAGCGCGATGGCGACCGCACCGGCGGGCCCGAAGGCGGCGCGCATCACATCGGCGGCGATGGCGCTGGACTTGGTCAGCACCGCGAAGCCCACCGCCTGGAGATAGACCGTGGCGACGCCGAAATAGAGCACTGTCACGGCCAGGATGCTGAGCACCAGCACCCGCACCATGTTGCGCTTGCCGTCCTTGAGTTCGGCCGAGAGATAGGCACTCTCGTTCCAGCCGCCATAAGTCAGCATCACGAAGACCACGGCCAGGCCCAGCATGCCGCCGCCGCCGGAAGACGGCGCGGCCACGGGCGCTGGCGCGGCGGAACCGCCGAACATCAGCGCCACGCCCGCCGCCAGCAGCGACAGCAGGGCCAGCATGTCCAGGCTGGTGAAAAGCTTCTGCGCCAGGGCGCCCTGAAAGGTACCGGCGATGTTGATGGCGGTGAAAACGGCGATCACCAGGGCGGCATGGAGGGCGGCGCCGAACGCCCCCAGCGGCAGCACCGACTGGGCATAGTCGCCATAGACGAACGCGACCAGCGCGATGGAACCGGTCTGGATCACGCTGCAGCGGGCCCAGGCGAAGAGGAGAGCGATATTTTTTCCGTAGGCGCGCGCCAGGAAATTGTATTCCCCGCCAGCGCTGGGAAAGCGCGTCGCCAGTTCGGCATAACAAAGCGCGCCATTGAGCGCGAGCAATCCACCCACCAGCCAGAGCGCGAGATAGTTGAAGCTGTTGCCGGCGAACTGGGCGACCAGCGAAGGGGTGGCGAAGATGCCGATACCCACCACCATGCCCACCACCATGACGAGGCCATCGAACAGCGACAGCGTCGGACGCGGTGCGGCAGCTTCCTCACGCGACATGGCGGCCCCCTCACACATTTTTCTTATGGTGGCGCCGGATGCTGCCCGGGCCCCGCGAAATGCTGGAAAGTCGTGACGCAGGCCCGGCGCAAGCTCTATCGGCCTGCAGCGGCGGTCAAACTCTGCCGCCGGGCATGCCGCCTGTCAAAACCGGCGAAAATGAGGCAGGCGCAACACTGGCGCGCCGCTGGTGATGGCTATTCAGCCTCGGGCGGCGTGAGCTTGTCTTTCTCGGCCTTGCGCAGCGCGGTTTCCTGCGCACGGCGCTCGGCCTTTTCGGCGGCCTTGGCGGCCTGGGCGCGCTCGCGCTGCATCCGTTCCTGAGAATAGTTCGGGGGCCTGGGCATCGATCATCATCCACATGTGAAGCGTACACAAACGAACGGCGGCGACCGAAGTCGCCGCCGCATCGTTCATGGCAGTTTTTAGAGAGCCTTCAGATTCACGGCCTTGGTGCCCTTGGCATCCGGCTGCTCGTCGAAGGAAACCTTCTGGCCTTCATTCAGGGTGCGCATGCCGGCAGCTTCGACCGCGGTGGCGTGCACGAACACATCCTTCGAGCCGCCTTCCGGTGCGATAAAGCCAAAGCCCTTGTCGGTATTGAAAAACTTCACGGTTCCGATTGTCATGACAAACCTATTGCGTATGTGACGTCAGGGCACATGCCCATGACGGCGAAGGATCGAGATCGATAGGATTGCTGCTGTTTGAACCTGGCGCGCCAAAAGCGGGTCGGGAAGAACAGTCCGCTGAACCTGACGGGGCGCCGTCGCCCGCAGCTTCTACGCGCTTCTGGGGCCAGTCACAAGCAAGCCGCCCTAGCGGCGCTTGGCAGCCTTCTTGACCGGTCCGGCAGGCTTGGGTTTTGGCTTGGCTATGGCCTTGGCTTTCGGCGCTTTTTTGGCCACCACGACCGCCTTTGGTTTGGCCTGGGGCTTTGCCTGGACCTTGGCCTTGGGCTGGACGACCGCCCTGGTTTTCGGTGGTTCGGGGACAACGGCAGCCGCTTGCGGCTTCGCCGCTGGCGGGTCCTGGCGCAGGACGGCGATGCTGGCCTTACCCGGCGCGGCGGCTTCCTTTGCCGCAATCACCTCAACCTTTGCCGTTTCCGCCACCTTTGAAAGCGGCGGGACAGCATTGCCGGCCAGGATCTGCAGTGCGCGCGCGGAAAGCCCCTTGGGCTTGGCAATGGGCGCCTCGGCGCCAGCGGGCGCGGCGGCGAAGAACGCCGCGACGGCATCATCGGTGTGGCAAAGCCCCACCTTGGCTTCAGTCGCCAGCAACGGTCCATTGATCAGCGCAGGGTTTTCGACAATCGCTTCCCAGAATTCATTGTCACCGATGAAGCGATCATCCAGCCGCAGCTCCAGGAACAGCGGCTCGTATTTCCGGACCAGGCTCTGGCCGCTGCTCCGGATGAGACGGGCCAGCGTCCGGAGTTCATCCTTGGATGGCGGTGTTTCCAGATATTCGACCACGGCAGGTTCATGCCCAAGCGCCCGGATTTCCGCCAGCACATGGCTGGACCATTCGCTGGTGTGATCATGATAATAAGTGAGTTGCCGTTTTGCCTCTGCCTTCGGCGCGGCCCGGGGCTGCTCCTTGACGATGGCGGGACGGGGCGCTTCCGCCAGCAGAGTCAACTGCACCGCCTTCGGCCCCTTGGCATCCGGCAGTTCTTCAAAGGTAAGCCGCTGGCCCGGTTTCAGGGCCGCGATGCCCGAAGCGCTCAATGATGCCGACGGAACAAAGATGTCCTTGCCGCCTGCGTCCGATGTGATGAAACCAAAACCCTTGGCGGCATTGAAGAACTTGACGGTACCGGTCGGCATGAATGTCCTGGTTGCGCGTATTCATAGCCTGCGCATGCGTCGTGCGCGGAACGACCGGCAGCTGATCGAAAAAAGAGATGGTGGGTGATGTAGGGATCGAACCTACGACAAGCTGATTAAGAGTCAGCTGCTCTACCAACTGAGCTAATCACCCACACCGGCAGCCAACCACCGGGACGGCGGCTTATAGCGAAGGGGTTTGGCCGTGTCCACAGGGATGCGGCCCGAGCCACATCCTCCCAACGCACGGAAAATACAGGGTTTTCTACGCAACTCCGGCAGCGCAAGGACGCTCTGGCCGCTTCCCTGCGCCTGGCCGGGCAAAAGCTCCACAGGAGCTTTGCCGATCCGGCCGCGCGGACTAAATGATTCCACCCGAATGGCGCGGAATTTCCACCTGCCGATGAATATGCACGCTCATCAGCAGGCCGAAGCCGAACATCACGGTCAGCATGGCGGAACCGCCATAGGAGAGCAGCGGCATCGGGATGCCCACCACCGGGATCAGGCCCATCACCATCGCCCCGTTGATCATGATGTAGAAGAAGAAGTTCAGGGTCACGCCCATCGCCAGCAGGCGGGCAAACTGGCTGCGGGCGCTCATCGCCGTCTGCAGGCCATAGAACAGGATCATCCCGAACAGGATCAGGATCGCCAGCGCCCCGACAAAGCCGAACTCCTCGCAGATGGCGGTCCAGATGAAGTCGGTCTGCTTTTCCGGCAGGAAGTTGAGACGGCTCTGGGTGCCTTCCAGGAAACCCTTGCCGGTCAGGCCGCCAGACCCGATGGCGATCTTGGCCTGGGTGATGTTCCAGCCCTTGCCCAGCGCATCCGAGCCGGGATCCAGGAACGTCTCGACCCGGTGGCGCTGGTAATCATGCAGCAGGAATTCCCAGGTGAGCGGGATGGCGGCGGCGACGGCGCCCAGCGCCGGCCCGATCCACCACCAGGAAAGCCCTGCCAAGAACAGCAGGGCGCAGCCATCGGCGACAATGATGAGCGTGGTGCCCAGGTTGGGCTGCAGCACCACGAAGATGGCGGGCACCGCGATCATGGACAGCGCCAGCATTAGGTTGAGCGGCTTGGAGACGTCTTCCACGCTCTTGCCATGAAGGAAGCGGGCCAGCGCCAGCACCAGCGAGATTTTCATCAGCTCGGACGGCTGCAGGTCGAAGCCGCCCAGCGACACCCAGCGCTGCGCGCCCATGCCGACATGGCCCATCGCCACCACCGCCACCAGCAGCAGCAGCGCCACGCCATAGGCCGGATAGGCCAGCGACATCCAGATGCGGATATCGATGGTGGCCACCGCCACCAGCACGAACAGGCCCATGAGGAATTTGAGCAACTGCGACAGCGCCCAGGGCTGCATCTGGCCGCCCGCCACTGAATAGAGCATGACGACGCCCGCACCCGCCACCAGGGTGATCAGCAGCACCAGGCCCCAGTTCATCTCCTGCAGCTTGTCGACCACGGACAAGGTGCGCTTGGCGGCGGCGTAGGCGCGCAAGGCCATCAGCCCGGCTCCTTGCCGCTGGTTTCGTTCTGCGCCCCGCGCGTCGTGCCGCGAATGGCGGCCGACTTCACCGGATAGGCGGTCGGGCGGCCCACCGTGTCGCGCTTCTGCGCGAAGAGCAGGATGTCGCGCGCCATCTGGCAATGCGGATGCGGCGGCGTCGCGCCATGCTCGATCATGCAGACAATGGCGTATTTGGGGTTGTTCACTGGCGCATAGCCGATGAACAGGGCGTGGTCACGCAGCTTCCACGCCAGGTTGGCATTGTTGGTCAGGCCACGGGCGCGTTCTTCCTTGGAATAGACGCGCACCTGCGCCGTGCCGGTCTTGCCCGCCATCTCGAAGCCGGGCTCGTTGATGCGCCAGGCAAAGGACGTACCGCCGGGCTCGTTGCAGACCTTGTCCATGCCCGCCCGCACCACCGCAAGCGCTTCGTCGGATACCGGCAGGTGCGGCGCGGCGGCCAGGTCCATCACCTTGTCGCCCACCGAATGCACCATGCGGGCGCTGACCTGCTTGCCGCTGGCGACACGCGCCGCCATCTGGCAGAGTTGCAGCGGCGTGGCCGTGACATAGCCCTGGCCAATGGCGATGCTGATCGTGTCGCCCTGCTGCCAGGCCCAATTGTAGGTTTTCTGCTTCCACGCGCGGCTGGGAATCAGGCCGGAACGCTCGCCCGGCAATTCGATGCCGGTGGGCGCGCCCAGGCCCAGCAGCCGCGCTGCCGCCTCGATCTTGTCGATGCCCAGACGGCGCGAGGTTTCGTAGAAGAAGACGTCACAGCTATTCTTCAGCGCGCCTTCGATATCGAGCGCGCCATGTCCCTTGCGTTGCCAGCAATGGAAGGCATGGCCGCCGAAATTGTAGACGCCATTGCAGTTGACGCGAAAATCAGGCGTGGCGATGCCCGCTTCCACCGCCGCCAGCGCCACCGCCGGCTTGAAGGTGGAGCCTGGCGGATAAGTGCCGCCCATCACCTTGTTGAGCAGCGGCTTGTAGTCGGAGGTGGTGAGATCGCGCCATTGCGGGCCGCTCAGGCCGACATTGAACCAGTTGGGATCGAAGCCCGGCGTGGACGACAGCGACAGGACATGGCCGGTATCGACATCCATCACCACGCAGGCGGCGCTTTCCTCGCCCAGCCGCTGGTCGGCGAAGCGCTGCAGCTCGCAGTCGATGGTCAGCCAGACATCCTGGCCCGGTTCGCCCGCATTCTTGCCCAGCTCGCGCACGATGCGGCCATAGGCGTTGACTTCCACCCGGCTGTCGCCGGCCTGGCCGCGCACTTCGCGGTCGAAGGCCTTCTCGATGCCACGCTTGCCGATGCGGTAACCCGGCAGGTCGAGCAGCGGGTCGGTGTCGTCCTTGAGATCGTCCTGACTGACCGAGGCGACATAGCCCAGCACATGCACCATCTCCTTGCCGAAGGGATAGTCGCGGGTCTCGCCGACATCGGGTTGCACGCCCGGCAGGTATGGCAGGTGCAGGTTGATGCGGGAGAATTCCTCCCAGCTCAGATTCTCCACCACCGGCACCGGCACGAATTTCTTGTTCTTGGCGACGTCGGCCAGGATCTTCTTCTTCTGCAGGTCGGAAAGCTGGATGACCTTGCCGATCTGGTCCAGCGCCTGGCGAACGCCCTGCTTGGCCTGCTCGGCCACGATCATGACGCGGTAGTTGCGGCGGTTGGTGGCCATCTCCGCGCCGAAGCGATCCAGGATACGGCCGCGGGGCGGCGCGATGGGGCGCTGGGAGACGCGGTTGTCTTCCGAGGCGGTGAGATATTCTTCGCCGTCGCGGATCTGGAGCTGATAGAGGCGGCCCGCCAGCACGGCGAAGACCAGGCTCATGCCGCCGCCCACGCCCAGCGTGCGGCGGGTGAAGGCGGTGTAGCGGCTCTTGTCCTTCTTGTCGAAGACCGGCATCAGAAGTCGCTCCGCAGCGGTCCGACAATGCGGTGGTGCAGGGCGCTGACGATGTACGTCACGGGGATATAGGCCGCCACCGTCATGGCAAGTTGCGCCACCACCGGGCCCAGCGGCGGCACATGGCCGTAATAGATCGCGACAATGGCATAGGCGGCGGCGATGGCGGCGAAGGCGGCGACGGCGAAGCCCAGCACCGCGCCCAGCCCCGCAAGGCCCGCGAAACTTTCCCGCTGGCGAGCCACCAGCGCATAGGACAGCACGTAGGACAGCGTCCAGACACCGGGCGGCGCGCCGCTCATGACGTCTTCCAGCATGCCGATGGCGAAGGCGGCGGCAGGCGTCATCAGGTCAGGCCGCACCAGGCACCAGAAATAGACCGGCACCAGTCCCATCAGCGGCGGCGGCACCAGCCCGCCGACAAACGAGATCGGGACGTTGGAGATGAAGACGCTGGTCAGGCCGCACAGCAGCGGCACCAGCGCCGCGAAGAAGCGCGAGAGTAGCGGCGCGTAGAGTTTCTCCGTCGTGCCCATCGCCCTACTCCGTTCCCGCGTCGGCGGGCGCGGTCTGGCTGATCGGCGCCATCGGCAGGGGCTTGGGCTTGGCCACGGGCAGCGGCTGCGGCGCCATGGTCGCCACCGTGGCGGGCGGCGGCGGCACATAAGGCTGCAGGCCTGCAGCTTCCGCCGGCAGCGTTGCGGCGGCGGGCATTTCTTCCTTGGGACGGGCGAAGTTCAAGATCTGCACGGTTTCGCTTTGCGCGGCATCGGCCAGCAGGGCGACGCGGAAGCCATCGCCATTGGCCACGACGGTACCGATGGGCAGGCCGGAGGGCAGCAGGCCGCCGTCCCCGGAAGACACGACCTGGTCGCCCGCCTTGATGCGGATATTGGGCGCCAGCATGTCCAGGCGCGGGCTGGCGGAGTTGTCGCCGGCCAGTACGGCCTGCGCCCGGCCCGGCGCGATGGAAACGGGGATACGGCTGTTGATGTCGGTGAGCAGGATGAGCCAGCTGGTCTGCTTGCCGGCGAGATAGAGCCGGCCGATCATGCCATTCTCATCCATCACCGCCTGGCCAGGGCGCGCACCGTTCACGGTGCCCGCATCCAGGATCATGGTGCGCAGGAAGGGACGGCTGGCCCGCCCGATCACCCGCGCCAGCACGGCGTTGAGCGCCGGGTCGGGCACGGCATTGAGCAGCTTCTCGTAATGGCGGACGCGGCCTTCCAGCACGACGGAGGTGTTGCGCCACTGGCGCAGGCGGCCATTCTCTTCCTTGAGCTTGAGGTTCTCCTCATAGACCCGGAAGATTTCGCCGATGGAACCAGCCCAGCGCTCCGCGCCATCGAGCGGCGCGCGCACCTGGGCCAGCGCCGGGGCCATCCAGTCGGTTATGCGAACGCGGGCGGCGTCAAACAGCCCGCTCTGGGCCTTGCCTATCAGCACCAGCACCACCGCAAGCGCCAGCACAATGATCAGCGGAAGCTGGGCATTGCCGCGGCGGGCGATTTTCCAGGTACCGTTGGGCATTTGCTACGCGGCCCCTGCCCGCGCGGGTTCTTTAAAAAGCGGTGGAAAGAACGTGGCGCATGCCTTTTGCATTTTCCAGCACGCGCCCGGTACCCAGGGCGACGCAGGACAAGGGATCATCGGCGATGGAGACCGGCAGGCCGGTTTCCTCGCGCAGCACCTGGTCGAGGTTCGCCAGCAGCGAGCCACCGCCGGTGAGCACGATGCCCTTGTCGACAATGTCGGCCGCCAGTTCCGGCGGCGTGGCTTCCAGCGCAACCTTCACCGCCTCGACGATAGCGCCGACCGGTTCGGCCAGGGCTTCGGCGATGTGACGCTGGGTGATGGTGATTTCCTTGGGCACACCGTTGAGCAGGTCGCGGCCCTTGATCTCCATCGTGATGCCGTTGCCGTCTTCGGGCGGCGCGGCGGAGCCGATTTCCTTCTTGATGCGCTCGGACGACGCTTCGCCGATCAGGAGATTCTGGTGGCGGCGGATATAGGCGATGATCGCCTCATCCATCTTGTCGCCGCCGACGCGCACCGAACGCGAATAGACGATGCCGCCCAGCGACAGCACGGCCACTTCGGTGGTGCCGCCGCCAATATCGACCACCATCGAGCCGGTGGGCTCGGAGACGGGCAGACCGGCGCCGATGGCGGCGGCCATCGGTTCTTCGATCAGGTAAACGCGGCGGGCACCGGCGGAGAGCGCCGATTCCTGGATGGCGCGGCGCTCGACGGCGGTGGAACCGGACGGCACGCAGACGATGATCATGGGATTGGCGAAGGAACGGCGGTTATGCACCTTGCGGATGAAGTGCTTGATCATCTCCTCCGCGATCTCGAAATCGGCGATGACGCCGTCGCGCATCGGCCGGATCGCCTCGATGTTGCCGGGGGTACGGCCCAGCATCATCTTGGCGTCGTTGCCGACGGCGCGAACGGACTTCTTACCGCCGCGCGTGGTGATGGTGGCGACCACGCTGGGTTCATTGAGGACGATGCCGCGGCCCTTGACGTAGACAAGCGTGTTCGCCGTGCCCAGATCGATGGCCATGTCGCTGGAGAGCGCTCCGAGAAGACTGCCGAACATGCTTAATGTGTGTCCCTGAACTGAGGTGCCGAGGCGGTTGGTCTGATTGCAAGCAAGCGCCGTACCGTTAATAGCGCCCCCGGAGCGCTCGTTCCGGGGGCGTTTTGTTTCATCTTGCGACAGAGAGCGCTTCGGGCGCCTGCTTTTCGCGCTTCACGACCAGCTTGTTCAGCGCGTTGACATAGGCATAGGCCGCCGCCGCCATCGTGTCGGTGTCCGAGGCCTTGCCGGTGACGGTGCGGCCATTCTCGTCCAGCCGGACCGTGACCGTCGCCTGGGCATCGGTGCCCTCGGTAACGGCGCTGATCTGGAAAAGCTGCAGCGTGGCGGTGTGCGGATACAGGCCCCGGATCGCCTTGAAGATGGCGTCCACCGGGCCGTCGCCCTCGGCGGTGATGCGGTGCTCCTCGCCATTCACCACCAGGGTCAGGGCGGCGACCGGCTCGATGCCGGTGCCGCTCTCGACCCGCAGCTGCTTGACGATGATGGCGTCCTGGCCGCGCATGATCTCGTCGTCCACCAGGGCGGCGATATCCTCGTCGAAGATGTGCTTCTTCTTGTCGGCCAGTTCCTTGAAGCGCTTGAAGGCGTCCTCGAAGGCTTCGGCTTCCAGCGTGTAGCCCATCGCTTCCAGCTTGTCCTTGAAGGCATGGCGCCCCGACAGCTTGCCCAGCATCAGGCTGGTGGCATGGACGCCGACATCCTCGGGCCGCATGATTTCGTAAGTCTCGACATTCTTGAGCATGCCGTCCTGGTGGATGCCGCTCTCATGCGCGAAGGCGTTCTTGCCGACGATGGCCTTGTTGTACTGGACCGGGAAGCCGGTGATCGAGGACACCAGCTTGGAGGCGCGGGTCAGCATGGTGGTGTTGATGCCGGTGGTGAAGGGCATGATGTCCTTGCGCACCTTCAGCGCCATCACGATCTCTTCCAGCGCGGCGTTGCCCGCCCGCTCGCCGATGCCGTTGATGGTGCATTCCACCTGCCGCGCACCCGCCAGCACGCCGGCCAGGCTGTTCGCCACCGCCAGGCCCAAATCGTTATGGACATGGGTGGAGAAGATCACCTTGTCGGCATTGGGCACGCGTTCCCGCAGCATCTTGATGATCTCGAAATATTCCTGCGGCGTGGAATAGCCCACCGTATCGGGCACGTTGATGACGGTGGCGCCGGCATTGATGGCGACATCGACGCAGCGCACCAGGAATTCTGGCACGGTGCGGGTGGCATCCTCGGCGCTCCATTCCACTTCCGAGGTGAAGTTGCGCGCGCGCGTGACGGAAGCGCCAATCGCCTCCAGCACCGCATTCTCGCCCATGTTCAGCTTGTGCTTCATGTGCACGGGGCTGGTGGAGATGAAGGTGTGGATGCGCGGGCGGCGCGCGCCCTTCAGCGCCTCGCCGGCACGGTCGACATCCTTGAAGCCGGCGCGGGCGAGCCCGCAAACACTGGCGTTCTTGACGATCTTCGAGATTTCCTGGACCGCCTTGAAGTCGCCCGGTGAGGAAATAGGAAAGCCCGCCTCGATGACATCCACGCCCATTTCGTCGAGCAGTTCGGCGATGCGCAATTTCTCTTCATGCGTCATCGCAGCGCCCGGCGACTGCTCGCCGTCGCGCAAGGTGGTGTCGAAAATAATGATCCTGCTGCTGTCGTTGGTCATGACGTCACGTCCTTCTGTCCGCCGCGCGGGCTTGGGTTTCTCCTCAGTTGCTGATGCCCCCTAAACACAAGGCGCGTGCTGACGCGCCGAACGTGCCTAGGGGCAGCTAAGAAGAAGCAGTAGCGCGCGCGAAGAGGAAGGACGGGGCTGGCGTTGGGCGCGCGCACGGATGCGCGCGGCAAAGCCGCCCTTCGCATCCGCAGTGTGCATACCCGTCGTCATTGACCTGTCGCCGTTCCGTCCGCCGTTTTAAGCCGGAGTGCTCCCCAACTCGGTAACCCTCGGGAAAAACACCCGAATTTTCCCTTGTTGTCTGCTGATTTTACGCCGATTTCCCCCTGTGGCGCAAGTGCGACAGGGGCCGGAAAGGGAAATCTTTCCGCATGGTTGGCGCAAAAGTTTACTACGTTAACACTCCGAACCGGTTCCCTGCTCGTGGCCAGGCGTCCCCGGCCCATATGCCAGAGCTTCGCAACGGCCCGCTCGCGGTGGCCCGGCGCGACATACCGCCCTGATTTTTCTGGCAATCTTCGCTTTTCCGGCGCATGCCAACGTAGTTATCTGCCGCCGTGGTTCCCCCGGAACCGCGCCATCGAACGCCCTGTTCTCTCCCCTTCGAGGCTGGAATGAAAATCCTGCCCCCTGTCTCGATCGAAGGACGCCGCCTGCTTCCCGGCAAATGGGACCTGCTGGCGGCGGTGCTGGTGCTTGGCTTCCTGATCCTGTTTGCCGATGTCAGCCGCGACCTGGTGCGGCCCCTGGCCAGTGTCTCGGCCGGAACCCTCTCGCTCGATCCCGCCCTGCTGCCCGGCTATGCCGCCCGCACCGGCCTGCGCATGCTGATCGCGATGGGCGTGTCGCTGGCCTTCACCTTCGCCTACGCCACCTGGGCGGCGAAGAATGCCCGTGCCGGCCTGCTGCTGGTGCCGCTGCTGGACATCCTGCAGTCGGTGCCGATCCTGGGCTTCCTGTCGATAACCGTGGTCTGGTTCCTGTCACTGTCGCCAGGCCGCGTCTTTGGCGCCGAACTGGCCTGCGTCTTCGCCATCTTCACCAGCCAGGCCTGGAACATGGCCTTCAGCTTCTACCAGTCGCTGCGCACGGTCCCCGAAGACCTGACCGAAGCCGGCCGCATGTTCGGCCTGTCCGCTTGGGCGCGTTTCTGGCGCATCGAGGCGCCCTTCGCCATGCCGCCGCTGATCTGGAACATGATGGTGTCGATGTCGGGCGGCTGGTTCTTCGTCACGCTGTCCGAAGCCATCAGCGTCGGCAACACCACCATCGCCCTGCCCGGCATCGGTAGCTACATCGCCGTCGCCATCGCGCAGCAGGATATCGGCGCGATCTTCTGGGCGATCGGCGCCATGCTGGTGGTGATCCTGATCTATGACCAGCTTCTCTTCCGCCCGCTGGTGGCCTGGGCAGACCGCTTCCGCGTCGGCGAGGAACAGCGTGAGGACCCGCCGCAGAGCTGGGTGCTGACCATGCTGCGCCGCTCGCGCCTGATCGACTGGCTGACCGCGCCGTTCGAAGCGATGATGCGGTGGAGCTATCGCTTCACCCCGCCCAGCTTCGGCGGGCGCGCCGCCTTCCGCGATTCCGACAGCCGCGTCTCGGGCGCCGTCTGGTACGTCATCCTGGCAGGCCTGGGGCTGTTTGCGCTGTGGCGCATCTATGGCTTCGCAGCGGCCAATTTCAGCTGGCGCGAGCTTTTCTATGCCACCGGGCTGGGCTTTCTCACCATGCTGCGGGTGGTGGTGCTGATCCTGCTGGCCAGCCTGATCTGGACCCCCATCGGCGTCTATGTGGGCCTGCGCCCCCGTCTCACCCGCATCGTGCAGCCGGTGGCGCAATTCTTCGCTGCCTTCCCGGCCAATATTCTCTTCCCGCTGGCGGTGTCGCTGATCGTCTTCTGGGATCTCAACGCCGACATCTTCCTGTCACCGCTGATGGTGCTGGGCACGCAATGGTACATCCTGTTCAACGTCATTGGCGGCGCCAGCAACATCCCGCGCGAGCTGATGGATGTGGGCGACAATTTTGGCGTGCGTGGCTGGCTGTGGTGGAAGCGTGTCGCCCTGCCCGCAGTCTTCCCGCACTATCTCACCGGCGCCATCGCCGCGTCCGGCGGCACCTGGAACGCCTCCATCGTGGCAGAGGTCGCAAACTGGGGCAATCACACGCTGCGCGCCCACGGACTGGGCGCCTATATCGCCGACGCCACGCAGAGCGGTGACTTCCGCCGCGTCGTGCTGGGCATCGCGGTGATGGCCTTCTTCGTCGTGGTGGTGAACCGGCTGTTCTGGCAGCCGCTATACTGGTATGCGGAACGCAAGTTCAGGATGCTGGCATGACCGACCTGCTTGAAGTGCGTGGCGTGCGCCGATCCTTCCCTCGCAGCGGCGGTGGGGAATTGCTGGTGCTGGACGATGTCAGCCTGACCCTGAAGGAAGGCGAGATCGTCGGCCTGCTGGGCCGTTCGGGCTCGGGCAAGTCGACGCTGCTGCGCCTGATTGCGGGACTGGCGCGGCCGCAGGGCGGCACGCTGACTTATATGGGCGCGCCCATCGAAGGCCCCGCCCAGGGCGTGGCGATGGTGTTCCAGGGCTTTGCGCTGTTTCCCTGGATGACGGTGCTGGAGAATGTGGAACTGGGGCTCGAAGCACTGGGCCTGCCGGAAAAGGAAATCCGCGCCCGCGCGCTGGCCGCCATCGACCTGATCGGCCTGGACGGTTACGAGAGCGCCTATCCGCGCGAACTTTCCGGCGGCATGCGCCAGCGCGTCGGCTTTGCCCGCGCCGTGGTTGTGCACCCCAACATCCTGCTGATGGACGAGCCCTTCAGCGCCCTGGATGTGCTGACGGCGGAAAATCTGCGCACCGACCTAATCGAATTGTGGGGCAAGAAGCAGTTGCCGACCAAGGGCATCATGCTGGTGACGCACAATATCGAGGAAGCGGTGCTGATGTGTGACCGCGTGCTGCTGTTTTCTTCCGACCCCGCCCGCGTCAGTGCCGAGATCGTGATCGACCTGCCGCAGCCGCGCGAACGCACCAGCACGGCCTTCGAGGATTTCGTCGACCGCATTTATGTCGAAATGACCTCCAAGCGGGTCGAACGCATGCGCCAGGCGCAGGCGATGGGAACGCAAAGCCTGGCCTTGCCCTTGACCCATGTCCCGCCCAACCAGATCGCCGGTCTGGTCGAGGCGCTGGCCGCCGCACCCTATGACGGCAAGGCGGACCTGCCCGACATTGCCTATGAGCAGGAACTGGAAGCGGACGAACTCTTTCCCGTGGCCGAAGTGATGCAGCTGCTGCGCCTGGCCGATGTCGAAGGCGGCGACATCAAGCTGACCCATATGGGCAGGCGCTTCTCGGACGCCGAACTGAACGAGCGCAAGGAAATCTTCTCCCGCGCCCTGATGAGCCATGTGCCGCTGGCGGCGCATATCCGCAAGGTGCTGGACGAACGCGCCAGCCATTCGGCGCCACGCACCCGCTTCCTCGACGAGCTGGAAGATCACATGACCGAGGAAACCGCCGACGAGACGCTGAAGACCGTCGTGTCCTGGGCCCGCTTCGCCGAGCTTTTCAGCTACGATGACGATGCGGAGCTGTTCTCTCTGGAAAATCCCACGTAAATTTGGGTGCGCGCGCCGCATCCCACAAAGCGATCATCCGCCAGGAATATGACCCACATCCCTTTCCTCCGTATAACACACAAGAAGAGGAGGTGCTCGTAGCTGCCAGGCGAAGCCGCTTAAGCCAGTGAATGGTGGCGAGACTAAGCAGAAAGAGCATTTCTCTTAGCGATGCAGCGTGCAGCAGGCAGGACAAGCCGCGCCGTGGTGCCCTGGTTGAGGGCGCTTTCCAGTTCCAGCGTACCGCCATGACATTCGATCAGCGACTTGACCAGCGACAGGCCCAGGCCCGTGCCTTCCTGGGTGCGCGACAGGGGTGAAGCGATCTGGCGGAACGGCTCCAGCGCCAGCGGGATCGCTTCGGGCGCCATGCCGATGCCAGTGTCGCGCACCGCCAGCACGAAATCGCCATTGGCGTTCTGCCCGGCGGACAGCGTTATCCGGCCGCCGGCGGGCGTGAACTTGAGCGCATTGGACAGCAGGTTGAGCAGGACCTGCTTCAGCCGCAGCCGGTCCACCACCAGGTTGGGCAACCCCTGCGCGAAGCGTGTTTCCAGCTTCAGGCCGGCTTCCTCCGCCTTTACCCGCATCAGGCGCAGGCATTCCACAGCCAAATCGACGGGGACGATCTCCTCGTCGCTGAGCTCGAACTTGCCGGCTTCCGCCTTGGAGAGGTCGAGAATATCGTTGATCAGCGCCAGCAGGTGCTTGCCCGCGCCATGCACGTCGCGGGCATATTCCTTGTAACGGGCATGGCCCAAGGGGCCGAACAGCTCAGCGCCCAGCACTTCGGAAAAGCCGATGATGGCGTTGAGCGGCGTGCGCAGCTCATGGCTCATCAGCGCCAGGAAATCGCCCTTGGCCTTGGACGAGGCCGTGGCGGCGCCCAGCGCCTGGCGCAACTCGACTTCGCGCGACATCGCCAGCTCGACCTTGCTGCGCAGCAGGGCCTCGCCGGTGACCATGCCGCTGTAGCGGCCATGGCGCGTCACCACGAAGCATTCGATCAGCGCGTCGGGATTTTCCGCCAGCAGCATGGCGCCCAGTTCTGAGGCCTGCACCTTTTCGTCCACCACCAGCGGTTCGGCATTGGCCAGCCGCAGCACCGGCTTCTTGCTGTAGAGCTCGGGCGCATAGGGCCGGGCATAGCGGGCGAGATAGATCAGCCGGTTCACCAGCCCGACCACCGCGCCATCGGCATCAACCACGGCGGCAGCGGGAATGCTGGGATGCGCCTGCAACCAGGTAAAGACTTCGCCGCAGGTCTGGGAATCCCGCAACGGCGGCAGCGACAGCGCGAGTTCGCCCGCCATCCTGTGCTGCGGCCCTGACATGGAAGCGAATACCGGCACCGAAAACCCCGTTTGTGACGGGGAACTTTATCGACTGCAGGGTTTTTCGCCGGTTAACGGCTGCCCGTTTCGCGGGCAGATCTGTATGAAGTTATTGTGTCAGTCCGGTCTATTCAGGATAGAGGCGCGCAAACGCATCCATCAGCAGCGCGCGGTCGGCGGGCTGGCCTTCGACCTTGATCGCGTCTTCGTGCAGCATGGCGCCGGGCGCGGCACGTTCGACCCAGATATGCGAGGTGGGGATGGCCCAGCTTGCATCGTCCAGCGTCGGAATGGGAATGAAGACCAGCGCCTTGTTGGCCAGATTGTGATGGAAGACGCGCGTGCCGCAATGGGCACAGCGATGAATGTCGAGCTGGCGGCCGGACTCGGCGGTCTTGATGAAGTTATGAGTCGCGCCAGTATGCGAGAAAGCGCCGGCGTCGGCGATCAGCATCTCGATATGGCTGCTGCCGGTCGAAATCTTGCACTGGTCGCAATGGCAGGCGTTCAGCGCCAGGGGCCGCGCGTTCAGCGTGTAGCGCAGCTGGCCGCAAAGACAGCCACCCTGATAGGGCGGCGCGGGAATGGGCTTGCGTGTGGTCATGGCACTCTCTGAAACGAAAAGGCCGCCGCATTGAATGACGATGCGACGGCCTTTTTCCGCAATCGTCGATACTTAGTTCTTGGCGACGTCCACGAGCTTATTCTTCGAAATCCAGGGCATCATGGCGCGCAGCTTGGCGCCGACGTCCTCGATCTGGTGGGCATCCCCTAAAGCACGCGTGGCCTTGAAGCTGGACTGGCCGGCCTTGTTTTCCAGCACCCAGTCACGGGCGAACTTGCCCTGCTGGATGTCGGTCAGCACGCGCTTCATCTCGGCCTTGGTCTCCGGCGTGATGATGCGCGGGCCGGTGACGTATTCGCCATACTCGGCGGTGTTGGAGATCGAGTAGTTCATGTTGGCGATGCCGCCTTCATAGATCAGGTCGACGATCAGCTTCACTTCGTGCAGGCACTCGAAATAAGCCATCTCGGGGGCATAGCCCGCCTCGACCAGCGTCTCGAAACCGGCGCGGATCAGTTCGACCAGGCCGCCGCAAAGCACGACCTGCTCGCCGAACAGGTCGGTTTCGCATTCTTCCTTGAAGCTGGTCTCGATGATGCCGGCGCGGCCGCCGCCAATGGCAGACGCATAGGACAGGCCGAGGTCATGGGCATTGCCCGAAGCGTCCTGGTGGATGGCGATCAGCGACGGCACGCCGCCGCCCTTGAGGTATTCGCCGCGCACGGTGTGGCCGGGACCCTTGGGGGCGACCATCAGCACATCGAGATCCTTGCGGGCCTCGATCAGCTTGAAGTGCACGTTGAAGCCGTGGGCGAACAGCAGGGCCGCGCCCTGCTTCATGTTGGCGGCCAGGTCATCCTTGTAGATGTCGGCCTGCAGTTCGTCCGGGGTCGCCATCATCATGACGTCGGCAATCTTGGCGGCGTCGGCGACGCTCATCACCTTGAAGCCGGCGGCCTCGGCCTTCTTGGCCGACGGGCCGGGGCGCACCGCGATGATGACATCCTTGACGCCGCTGTCGCGCATGTTCTGCGCATGGGCATGGCCCTGGCTGCCGAAGCCGATGACCGCCACCTTCTTGTTCTTGATCAGGTTGAGGTCGGCGTCGCGATCGTAATAAACCCGCATTTTCAAACCCTTCTTTGTCCTTGGAGGCTGTGCGCCCCGAAATTCCGCCCGGTTTCTACAGGGGGCAGCCGCCCTAGGCAATCCGGCCGCCCGCATGGCTCATACCCGCAAAAGCGGCACGATGGAGAGGACCAGCGCCAGGGCCATCACGATGTTGAAGATCCGGATACGGCCGGGAACCTGCAGCACATCGCGCAGGCCCGCCCCGAAACCAGTCCAGACCAGCATGCAGGGCAGGTTGATCAGGGCATAGGCCGCCGTCACCGTGGCCGTGTCCACCAGGGTGTGGCCGGGGCGGACATAGAGCGAGACCGTGGCCACCGCCGCCATCCAGAGCTTCACATTCACGCCCTGGAACAGGACCGAGGCGCCATAGCGCATGGGATGGGGCAGGTCGCCGCCGCCCAGGCTGCCGGCCGAGGCGATCTTCCAGGCCAGGAACAGGATGTAGCAGATGCCTGCCACCCGCAGCACGTCGCGCACCACCGGGTATTGGCTGAACAGCGCGCCCAGCCCCAGCCCCACCGCGACGGTGATGACCACCAGCCCGGTGAAGACGCCCGCCATCTGCCGCACGGTGCGGCGAATGCCGAAATTCACGCCCGACGTGGCCAGCATGATGTTGTTCGGGCCCGGCGTGATCGAGTTGACCAGCGTGAACCAGTGCAGCGCGACGATGGTCGCGGTCGGCAGGAAGGTGGCGGCGTCGTCCATTGGATCGGCGTTACATCGCGTCCGGGCCGCGACTCATGGCGGCGACGCCGGTGCGCGACACATCCACCAGGCCCAGCGGCCGCATCAACTCGACAAAGCTGTCGATCTTGGCGGGCGCGCCGGTGATCTCGAAGACGAAGCTGTTGTGGGTGGTATCGACGGCCCGCGCCCGGAAGGCGTCGGCCATGCGCAGCGCCTCCATGCGCTTGTCGCCCACGCCCGCCACCTTGATCAGCGCCATTTCGCGCTCGATGCCGCCCTTGGTGCTGGTCCAGTTGGTGACCTTGTGCACCGGGATCAGGCGGGCGAGCTGTGCTTCGATCTGCTCGATCACATGCGGCGGGCCGGACGTGACCACGGTGATGCGGCTGGTGTGCTCGGCCGGGTTCACTTCGGCCACCGTCAGGCTTTCGATATTGTAGCCACGGCCGGAGAACAGGCCCACGACGCGGGCCAGCACGCCGGCTTCATTGTCCACCAGCACGGTGATGGTGTGGCTTTCGCGGACGCCGTCGCCCGTGTCTTTTTCATAGAGCATCGGATCAGACCATCATCTTGCCGGCATCGGAGACCCCGGTTTCGCCCAGATCGCCCATGATCATCTCGTTATGCGCCGCGCCGGACGGGATCATCGGATAGAGATTTTCCACCGGATCGACACGGCAGTCGAACAGCACCGGGCGCTTGGTGTCGATCATTTCCAGGATCTTGCCGTCCAGTTCCGCCGGCGTCTGCGCCCGCAGGCCCAGGCAGCCAAACGCTTCCGCCATCTTGACGAAATCGGGCAGCGCTTCGGAATAGGAATGGGAATAGCGCCCGCCATGCAGCAGTTCCTGCCACTGGCGCACCATGCCCATATATTCGTTGTTGAGGATGAAGATCTTTATCGGCAGGTCATACTGCATGGCGCAGGACATTTCCTGCATCGTCATCTGCACCGAGGCCTCGCCGGCAATGTCGATCACCAGCGCATCGGGATGCGCCACCTGCACGCCCACGGCGGCGGGCAGGCCATAGCCCATCGTGCCCAGGCCGCCGCTGGTCATCCAGCGGTTCGGCTCTTCGAAATGATAACGCTGCGCCGCCCACATCTGGTGCTGGCCGACTTCCGTGGTGATGAAGGTCTTGCGATCCTTGGTCAGCGCATAGAGGCGGTCGATGGCGTATTGCGGCTTGATCAGCGTGTCGGAGCCCTTGTAGGCGAGGCTCTTGCGGCCGCGCCATTGCTGGATCTGCGCCCACCAGTCCTTGATCTCGGGCGCAGGCGTCTTCCTGGTCTTCCACAGCTCGATCATGGCGGCGATGGCCTTGCCGGCATCGGCAACGATGCCCAGATCGACCTGCACCACCTTGTTGATCTGCGACGGGTCGATATCGAGATGGATTTTCTTCGAACCGGGTGAGAAAGCGGCGATGCGGCCGGTGACGCGGTCGTCGAAGCGCGCGCCCAGGCAGATCATCAGGTCGCAATCATGCATGGCATGGTTGGCTTCCCAGGTGCCGTGCATGCCCAGCATGCCCAGCCATTCCGGCCGCGAGGCGGGGAACGCGCCCAGGCCCATCAGGGTCGAGGTGACGGGAAAGCCGGTCAGGTCCACCAGCTCGCGCAGCAGCTTCGACGCCTGCGGGCCGGCATTGATGATGCCGCCGCCGGTGTAGAAAATCGGGCGCCGGGCCCCAGCCATCATCTCGACCGCGCGCGCGATCGCATCGGCATCGGGTTCGGTCTTGGGCTTGTAGGTACGGTGATGCACCGCCTTGGGGCCAACATAGTTGCCGTTCTGGAACTGGATGTCCTTGGGAATGTCGACCACCACCGGGCCGGGACGGCCCGTGGTCGCGATCTCGAACGCTTCATGGATGGTGCGCGACAGCGCGTTCACATCCTTCACCAGCCAGTTGTTCTTGGTGCAGGGCCGCGTGATGCCGACCGTGTCGCATTCCTGGAAAGCGTCGGTGCCGATCAGGTGCGTCGGCACCTGGCCCGACAGCATCACGATCGGGATGGAATCCATCAGCGCGTCCGTCAAACCCGTGACCGCATTGGTGGCGCCGGGGCCCGACGTGACCAGCAGCACGCCGGGCTTGCCGGTGGAACGGGCATAGCCTTCGGCGGCATGGGCGGCGCCCTGCTCGTGGCGGACCAGGATGTGCTCGATGCCTTCGGCCTCGAACAGCGCGTCATAGATCGGCAGCACGGCGCCGCCGGGATAGCCGAAGATATGGGTGACGCCCTGGTCCTTCAGGGCGCGGATCACCATCTGCGCGCCCGTCATGGTTTCAGCCATCGTTTCGGCCGTCTTGGTCTTTGTCTCGCTCATCGTCCAAATCCGCTTTTCAAATCCGCTTATGGCACCAAAGAGAAAGGGGCGTTGCCGCCCCTTTTCTCATACCCGCCATGTCCGACCTCGGCTCAGGGAGCCCGTCGGCACGGCGGAAGTGTGAGTACCAGAGTTTGCTGCATTGCGGCGCAACTTATGGACGACAGATGGCCCCGTCAAGGACATTTCATGCGTTAATTCGGTTAAATTCGGTAATAATATTGCTTTTCGCGGGGTCAAAGCGCGCATAATGGCCCATCCGGCCCCGAAACCAGGTCATCTGGCGCTTGGCGAACTGGCGCGTCGCCGTCACCGCCTCGTCCAGCGCCGCCTTGGGTCCGATCTCGCCCCGTGCCAGCGCCTGCAACGGCCGCAGCCCCAGCAGCTTGGCGGCGGGCAAGGCCGGGTCGAGGCCTTCTAGTGCCCGCGCCTCGTCAAGCCCCTGCTCCACCATCGTCTCGAAACGGGCAGCGATATTGGCGCGCAAGGTCTCGCGGGGCGGGTCGAGGAGGATGCGGGCCAGCCGCAGGCCCTTCAGGATCGGTTCGGCGGGTTCATCCTGCCACGAGACCAGCGGGCGGCCCGTCGCGCACCAGACTTCCCAGGCGCGCAGGGTGCGTTGCGGATCGGTGGGGCGCAGGCCCGCCGCCGTCAGCGGATCGCACGCCGCCAGCCGCGCATGGAGTTCAGCGACGCCGATCTCTTCCAACAAGGCGCGGGCAGCATCGCGGATCGCACCGGGAACCGGCGGGATGGTCGCCAGCCCCTCCTCCAGCGCCATGAAATACATTCCGGTGCCGCCGGCAAAAACCGGCACCCGGTTCATCGATTGCACCTGGCGCAACGCGGCCTTCGCATCGTCGGCATAGCGGCCCACCGAATAGGCCTCGCGCGCGGGCACATGGCCATAAAGCAGATGCGGCAGACGCGCCTGCGCCGCCGCATCCGGTTGCGCCGTCAGGATCGGCGCTTCGGCATAGACCTGCATCGAGTCGGC
The DNA here is from genome assembly GCA_947462105.1 of Alphaproteobacteria bacterium. Classification (GTDB taxonomy): domain Bacteria; phylum Pseudomonadota; class Alphaproteobacteria; order Micropepsales; family Micropepsaceae; genus Rhizomicrobium. The sequence goes on along the minus strand of CANHNJ010000002.1, from coordinate 135,423 downwards.
ATTGATGATGACACCGCCGATCAACTCGGCCAGCGTCAGCGCCGCAGCCGACTTGCCGCTGGCGGTCGGCCCTGCAATAAGCACCGCGTCAAACATGAGCAGCAGAATGTTTGTTCTCAACGTCATCGGCAAGGGCGTGAGCCCGGATGCTTTCGCGGTGCTGGCGACGGCCAGGCCCAGCGTGCTCGCAGCCGGCTTCGCCTGCGACATCCCCGTGGAAGGCCGCGCCGCGCTGCTGGCCGCGCGCGCAATGGCCGGCGATGCGCCCTGGGACATCAACCTGGTCGCCCCGCAAAACCGCCGCAAGCAACTGCTGATCGCCGACATGGATTCCACCATCATCAATGTCGAATGCCTGGACGAGCTGGCTGACATGGCGGGCCTGAAGCCGCAGATCGCCGCCATCACCGAGCGCGCCATGCGCGGCGAGCTGGAGTTTGAGGCCGCGCTGAAGGAGCGCGTTTCCATGCTGAAGGGGCTGCATCTGGAAGCGCTGGTGCGCACCTATGACGAGCGGGTGCGGCTCAACCCCGGTGCCAAATCATTGCTGGCAACGATGCGTGCACACGGCGCGCATACCATGCTGGTGAGCGGCGGCTTCGGCTTTTTCACCCGGCGCGTGGCGGCTGCGGCGGGCTTCCATGAAGAGCGCGGCAACATCCTGCTTGATGACGGCACGCACCTGACCGGCGCGGTGGCCGAACCCATATTGGGCCGCGAGGCCAAGCTGCAGGCCCTGGAAGACGGCGCGAAAGCGCTGGGCATCACCCTGGCGCAGACGCTGGCGGTGGGCGACGGCGCCAACGACCTAGCGATGATCGGCGCGGCGGGACTTCATGGGGGTCTGGGTGTGGCCTATCACGCCAAGCCGGTGGTAGCAGAAGCGGCGGGCGCGTCCATCGCGCACAACGACCTGACGGCGCTGCTCTACCTGCAGGGTTACTCGGACAGCGAGATCATTGCCGCGTAGCGCAGGCCCGCCTCCCCTTTTGGCGCGAAGCGCCCCAAAAGGCAGAGGGGGCTCACAAAATCAATTCAGCCGCACGCCAACGTAAGTCACTTCGCCGCCACGGCTGATCAGGAACAGCGCCACCGGCTTCTTGGCGTTGGCGGCGGCGTCAATCGCCCGGTTCACATCGTCGGCCGTCTTCACCTTCTGGCTCTGCACTTCCACGATCACGTCGCCGGGGCGCAAATTCTTTTCGCCCGCGCGGCTGCCCGGCGCGACCTGCGTCACCACCACACCCTGCACGGCGGCGCCGATCTTGAAGCGGCCGCGCGCCGCATCATCCAGCGCGCCCACGGTCAGGCCCATCTGGCCCAGCCGCGATTGCGGCCGGGGTGCCGGCGGCGGCGGCTTGGCGGCGCGGTCGGCGGGCTTGTCATCGGCCAGCTTGGCGACCCGCACGCGATAGCTGGCCTTGCGGCCACCGCGCAGCACTTCGACATTCACGGTCTTGCCGATGACGGTGTTGGCGACGATGCGCGGCAGGGCGCGGTTGTCGGCCACCGGCTTGCCGTCGAAACTCACCACCAGGTCGCCATTGCGCAGGCCACCCTTGGCCGCCGGGCCCGCCGGCGTCACGTCGGAGATCAGCGCGCCCTGGCGCGAAGGCAGGCTCATGGCCTGCGCCAGTTCCGCCGTCACCGCCTGGATGCGCACGCCGATCCAGCCGCGCCGCGCCGCGCCGAACTGGCGCAATTGCTGGATGACGTCGCGCGCCAGGTTGGAGGGAATGGAAAAGCCGATGCCGACGCTGCCGCCGGTGGGCGAGAAGATCGCCGAGTTCACGCCGATGACATTGCCCTCCATGTCGAACAGCGGGCCGCCGGAATTGCCCCGGTTGATCGGCGCGTCGGTCTGGATGAAGTCGTCATAGGGGCCGGCATTGATGTTGCGGTTGCGGGCCGAGACGATGCCCGCCGTCACGGTGGAGCCGATGCCGAAGGGATCGCCAATGGCGATCACCCAGTCACCGATCAGGGCCTTGTCGCTGTCGCCGAAACGGGTGGCGGGCAGCGGCTTGACCGGATTGACCTTGAGCAGCGCCAGGTCGGTCTGCGGATCGCGGCCCACCACGCGCGCGGGCAGGCTGGTGTCGTCGCTGAGGATGACGGTGACCTGTTCGCCATTCTCGATCACATGGTTGTTGGTGACGATGTAGCCCGAAGGATCGATGATGAAGCCCGACCCCAGCGATGTCACCTGCCGGGGCTGGCCACCGCGCGGGCCCAGGAAATTTTTGAACAGTTCTGACAGCGGCGAATCCGGCGGCAGGTCGGGCATCTGGCCACGCGCCGGAGCCTTCAGGGTTTGCGAGGTGGAGATGTTCACCACCGTCGGCAGCAGCCGGGCCGTCAGTTGCGCAAAGGATGCGGGCGCGTTGGGCCGCGGCGTGATGGGCGCCTGCGCCAGCGCGGGCAGCACCAAGCCGCCATGCGACAGAAAAGAGATCAGGAGGGCGGGCAGGATGCGCATGGCCAATTTCAGAAAAGGGAGGGATTGGGATTCGGAGCGGCAGTCTAGTGAGGCTTTTGCCCCGCAAACAGGGTGAATTCACAGGCCCGGGGCCGGTTCCCGGCTTTGCCTTGGTTTCAGGGAGGCAGGCAGCTATATGGGGCCGCTCAAAAGCAGGCGGATTATGGCGGTTACCCGAAACGATGTCCTGGCGGCGCTGGACCAGGTGATAGACCCGGTGTCCGGCCGCAGTGTCGTGCAGCAGGACATGGTGCAGGGCCTGGTGGTCCGTGACGGCCATGTCGGCTTTGCCCTGGAAGTGGATGCCGCCCGTGGCCGCGACGCCGAGCCCCTGCGCCTGGCGGTGGAAGCGGCCGCCAAGGCGGTGCCCGGCGTGCTGTCGGTGACGGCGGTGCTAACGGCGCATGACGGCACGCCCGGCCACAGCCATGACGGCCAAGATCATGGCCATGCCCACGGCCAGCCGCGCCCCGTACCCCAGCCCCCCGGCGCGCCACAGGCGCGCCCATCAAATGAGCGCCCGCAAGGCGTCGAGGGTGTGAAGCACATCATCGCCGTGGCCAGCGGCAAGGGCGGCGTCGGCAAGTCCACTGTCGCGGTCAACCTGGCATTATCGCTCTCCAGGCTCGGCCTGAAAGTCGGCCTGCTGGATGCCGACATTTACGGCCCCTCGGTGCCGCGCCTGCTCGACATCACCACCAAGCCCGAAACCACCGACGGCAAGCGCATCCTGCCGATCGAGAAATATGGCATCAAGGCGATGTCGCTGGGCTTCATCATCCGCGAAGACGAAGCCGCGATCTGGCGCGGCCCGATGGTGCAATCGGCGCTGATGCAGTTCCTCAACCAGGTGAACTGGGCCCCGCTTGATGTGCTGGTGCTCGACATGCCGCCCGGCACCGGCGATGCCCAGCTCACCATCACCCAGCGCGTGGCGCTGGCGGGCGCGGTGATCGTCTCCACGCCGCAGGACATCGCCCTGATCGACGCCCGCAAGGCCATCACCATGTTCCAGAAGGTGCAGGTGCCGATCCTGGGGATAGTGGAGAATATGAGCATGTTCGTCTGCGCCAATTGCGGCCATGCGCATCCGATCTTTGGCCATGGCGGCGCGCGCGCCACCGCCCAGACCGTGGGTGCGCCCTTCCTGGGCGAAATCCCGCTGGTGCTGAAGATCCGCGAACTGTCCGATCTCGGCACACCCATCACGGTCGCCGAACCGGATGGCCCGGAAGCCGCCGCCTTTGCCGCCGTGGCGAAGCAAGTTGCCGCCGCGCTCGAAACGGCACAGCGTACCGCCCCCAAAATCGTGCTGGAATAAGATCACCCGCCATGCCCCCGACCAAACCGCAAATTCACAGCCTGTTCGCGACGCCGCTTTGCGTGCACTTCCTCCCAGTCGCGGTGGAAATGAACGCCGCGCTCAAGCCGGTCATCCTGGCAAGGCTGGAAGGCGTCCCGTCGAACGGCCAGGGCGCCTATTCGGCGGCAGATTTCCGCACCTGGGGCAACCATCATGCCGAGACGCTGTTAACCGTCGTCACCGACCTGGCCGACAGCATGACCGCCTCGCGCACCGGCGGACGGGTCAAGACCGAGTGGAAGATCGACGCCCGCGCCGGCATGCGCGTGAAGAGCGAGCGCAAGGAGGCCGCAGCGACGCGCGCCGGTGCGTTCTGGGCCGGCGTCTATTTCGTCGATGACGGCTATGCCAAGTCGGACGAGGAAACACTGGGCGGCCAGGTCGAACTGGGCGATCCGCGCGGCCCCATGCCCGCGATGGTGGCGCCCAGCCTGTCGTTCCGCCTGCCCGGTGGACTTGGCGGTGGCCAGGGCGGCGGCGGTTTCGCCGAAGTGATCCGCCCGCAATCGGGCATGATCCTGCTGCATCCCGGCTGGCTGCCGCGCGGTGAGCGCGCCTATGAAGGCGACGGGCAAAGACTGGTTATTGAATTCGAACTGTCAGCGCCGCTCTAGCGTCACGAAGCTGTAGGTCAGCCCATCGGGCGTCGCGTGATCCGCGCGCGCCGTCTCAAACCATTGCGAACGATCAAAGGTGAACGCCGCGTCGCCGTGGAAATCCTTGTGCACCTCGGTCAGTTCGATGCGCCGGGCGCGCGACAGGGCGGCGCGATAAATTTCTGCGCCGCCGATCACGAAAATCTCGCCGTCATCCGCCAGTGCGCTTTCCAGCGTGGCACGCTCCGCGCCAGGGGCTTGCCACTGTTCATCGCGCGTCACCACGACATTGCGGCGCTCCGGCAGCGGCCGGTTCTTGTCGGGTAGCGAGTCCCAGGTCTTGCGGCCCATCACCACCGTGTGACCCAGCGTCAGCGCCTTGAAGCGCTTCAGGTCCTCCGGCAGCCGCCAGGGGATCGTTCCGTCCTTGCCGATCACGCCATTGCGCGCGGCCGCCACCACCAGCGTAATCATGAGGCCAGTCTTTCCAGGGGTTCGTCCATCAAGCGGTAGGTGTGCCATTGCACCAGCGGCTTTGCGCCCAGCCCATCATAAAAAGCGATGGCCGGGGCATTCCAGTCCAGCACCCGCCATTCCAGGAAGCCGTTTTCGGCCCGCGCCAGCCTTGCCAGATGCGCCAGCAGGGCGGTTCCCAGGCCGCGCCCGCGACAGTCCGGCTTCACATAAATGTCTTCGACAAAAAACCCGCGCGCCGCGCCGAAACTGCGATAGGCCGCAAACCACACCGCCAGGCCAACCGGCGCATCCACCGCGAACAGAAGCGCGCATTGCGCCACGCGCGCAGGGCCAAGCAGATCGCGGAACGCCGCAGCTTCGTTCAGAAGAAATCCCGGTGCCTTTTCGTATTCGGCCAACTCCCGCAGCAACGCCACAATGCTGCCTTCATCGCCGGGTGCGGCGGCGCGGATGCTGAATGGAAAGCTGTTGTCGCTGTTCATGCTGCAGTCATGTCGCCTGATTCATAGTCCTCAAGCAATGGAACCTGTCCCCCACCCCCGGGTTATGGTTCCGAACCGGTGTGGAGAAACGCCATGAAAAAGATGCTTCTGTTGTCCGCCGCGCTGATCGCGGCCTTGACCGCCCCGGCGCTGGCCCAGCGCGACAATGGCCGTGGCGACGGTCCACGGGCCCAGCAGGGCCAGCAGGACCGCAGCAATCGCGGCGGCGGCTTCCGCAGCGGCCAGCAGGCAGCCCCGCAGGTGCAGCAGCAGGCGCCCCATGCGCAAGCACAGCGCAACGACAATCGCAGCGGCTTCAATCGTGGCGACGACAGCAACAATCGCAATGATGGGCGCGGCAATTTCGGGCGCAACAATGACGGCCGGCCTGACTTCAACCGGGGCGGCAATGACCGGAATGATTTTGGCCGTCCCGGCTTTGGCCGCAACGACGACTATAATCGCGGCTACAACAATCGCGGTTATGACAATCGCAGCTTCTCCCAGTATTACCGGAACTGGAACTCACAGAGCCGCTTCCGGGCCGGCGTCTATTACCGGCCGCATGGCTTTTCCTATCGCCGCTGGAGCTATGGCGACATCCTGCCCAGCCTGTTCTGGGGCAGCCGCTACCAGCTGAGCAACTACTACGCTTATGACCTGCCCCGCCCGCCGGTGGGCACTGTCTGGGTCCGCTATGGCGACGACGCCCTGCTGATCGACCGCTATACCGGCGAGGTGATCCAGGTTTCCTACAACGTCTTCTGGTAAAATGGCCTTCCGGGTGCCGCATCCTGTGGATGCGGCACCTTGGTCCTTACAGCCCCTGCGCTACCTGCTATAAGCCCCCACGCAAACCCGCGAATTCCTCGCGGGTTTTATTGCGTGGACTTGGCCCATGTCGAACGTGACCGTGATCGGCGCCCAATGGGGCGACGAAGGCAAAGGCAAGATCATCGACTGGCTGTCGAACCGGGCCGAGATGGTGGTGCGGTTCCAGGGCGGCAACAATGCCGGCCACACCATTGTGGTGGGCGACAAGACCTACAAGCTTTCGCTGCTCCCCTCGGGCGTGGTGCAGGGCAAGCGCTCCATCATCGGCAACGGCGTGGTCGTGGACCCCTGGTCGCTGCTGGAGGAGATCACCAAGGTCGGCGCCGCCGGCCTGCGCGTGACGCCCGACCTGCTGGTGCTGGCCGAGAATGCCTGCCTGGTCTTGCCGCTGCATCGCGAACTGGACGCCATGCGCGAGGATGCCGCCGCCCAGAAGATCGGTACCACCAAGCGCGGCATCGGCCCGACTTACGAAGACAAGGTCGGCCGCCGCGCCCTGCGCGCCATCGACCTGAAAGACATCGCCTCGCTGCCGGGCAAGATCGAAAAACTGCTGGCGCACCACAATGTGCTGCGGCGCGGTTTCGGCCACCCGGAAGTCGATGCTGCGGGCCTGCTGGCGGCGCTGACGGAACTGGCGCCGAAGATTACGCCCTATATCGGTTCCTCCTGGCGCGAACTGCATGCCGCCAAGCTGGCGGGCAAGCGCGTGCTGTTCGAAGGCGCGCAGGCGGTGCTGCTGGACATCGATCATGGCACCTACCCCTTTGTCACCTCCTCCAACACGGTGGCGGGACAGGCGGCGGCAGGCGCAGGCGTGAGCCCGCGCGACATCGGCACCGTGCTGGGCATCGTCAAGAGCTACACCACCCGCGTCGGTGAAGGCCCCTTTCCCACCGAGCTGAAGGATGCGACCGGCGAAAGGCTGGGCGAGCGCGGCCATGAATTCGGCACCGTCACGGGCCGCAAGCGCCGCTGCGGCTGGTTCGATGCCGTGCTGGTGCGCCAGACCTGCATCACCGGCGGCGTCGATGGCATCTGCCTGACCAAGCTGGATGTGCTGGACGGTTTCGACGAACTGAAGGTCTGCACCCATTACATGCTGGACGGCGAGCGGCTGGATTACCTGCCCGCCGATGCCAATGCGCAAGCGCGGCTGACACCGGTCTATGAAACGCTGCAGGGCTGGAGCGAGACCACCGCCGGCGCCCGCAGCTGGGCCGACCTGCCCGCCAATGCCATCAAGTATGTCCGCCGCATCGAGGAGCTGATCGCTTCGCAGGTGCTGCTGCTCTCCACCAGCCCGGATCGTGACGACACCATCATGGTGCGTGACCCGTTCGTCGGCGCGTAAAGTCTGCGGCGTCAACACGCGCGCCTGAATTTTCTTTCATTTACGGCACCGCGCCACTAGGCTGGCAGCGAGCAAGCGCGCCACGGCGTGGCATCGCCGGGCAATGCCCATTCCCATCATCCCTGGAGGACCCTGGCGCGCGCGAGCGCCACCATTTGGAGTACCAATAATGAAGCATGCCGATTTTGCCGGCCTGAACAGCATCAAGGCCAATTTCGACGCCATCTACCGCCAGCCTGATCCGCGCGAATATTTCCGCGTGTTGTGTGGCCTGGATTACGTCATCCCTGAACTTGCCCGCGTGCCCTTCACGGCCCTGATGAAGGCGCTGCGCCGCAGTCACGGCCGCAAACTGAACATCGCCGACATCGGCTGTTCCTACGGCATCAATGCGGCGCTGCTGCGCTATCCGCTAGACATCCAGCGCCTGTCGGGCCGCTATGCCACCAGCGATATGTAGGCGCTCGACAGCCGCGCCCTGGCGGGATTGGACCGCAACTATTTCCGCTCCTGGCCCGCGCGCAACCGCGACAACTTCATCGGCGTGGACACCTCTCGTCCCGCCACCGACTACGCCCTGAAATCTGGCCTGATCATGGCAGCGGTGACCTCGAACCTGGAAGAAGCCGAACCCACCGCAGCGGAGATGGTCTCTCTGACGGGGCTTCACCTCATCATCTCCACCGGCTGCGTCGGATATGTCACCGACAAGACGCTGGACCGCATCCTGGCGCAGCAGCGCCCCGGCGCGACCCCCTGGATCGCCAACCTGGTGCTGCGCATCTTTCCGTATGACGGCATCGCCGCGTCGCTGGCGCGGCACGGGCTGGTGACGGAAAAGCTGGAAGGCGTCACCTTCGTGCAGCGCCGCTTCCATTCGCAACAGGAATATGAAGAGACGCTGCAGACATTGCGGCGGCTGGGGATCAACAGCGACGGCAAGGAAGCGGAAGGACTGTTCCATGCTGAGCTGCATGTCTCACGCCCGGCCGCCGATGTGGCGGCGACGCCGCTGCCCGAGCTTATCTCCATCACCAGCGGCGCGGGCCGCCGTTATGGCCCCCGCTATGCGCGGACACCGGGCGGCGTGAAGCTGATGAACTAGGGCCGGACGAAGTGGTTCAACGGTCCGTGACCGCCGCCCAGTCCGGGCGCGGTGCGGATGGCGTCCTGCACATAGGCATGCGCGCGGCGCACCGCATCGGGCAAAGAACGCTTCTGCGCCAAGCCTGACGCGATCGCGGATGCCAGGGTGCAGCCGGTGCCGTGGGTGTGGCGGGTTTCGATGCGCGGCGCTTCCAGCACCAGCAAGGCGCCGGTTTCGCCGTCAGCCAGGATATCGCGCACGATTGCGCCCGGGGCATGGCCACCCTTGAACAGGACATGCCGTGCCCCCAGGGCGTGGAATTTCCGCGCCGCTTCGCGCGCTTCATCATCCGTAGCAGGCGCGAAGCCGATCAGCGCCTCGCATTCCGGCAGGTTGGGCGTCACGATGGTTGCGAGCGACAAAAGCCTTGCGCGGATAGCGCTGACGGCTTCATCCGCCAGCAGCTTGGCACCGCCCTTGGCCACCATGACGGGATCGAGCACCAATGGTGCGGACTGACCGCGCAAGGCGGCCGCCACGGCTTCCACCATCGCGGCATCGCCCAGCATGCCGGTCTTGATCGCGTCGGCGCCGATATCGGAAAGACAGGCGTCGATCTGGCCGCGCACCACAGCGGCGTCGATCGGCTGCCAGTCCCTGACGCCCAGCGTGTTCTGCACCGTCACCGCCGTGATCGCGGTCATGGCATAGACGCCGAAGGCGGTCGCGGTCTTGATGTCGGCCTGGATGCCGGCGCCGCCGCCGGAATCCGATCCGGCAATAATGAGAAGCCGCGAGATCATGCGTGCACGCCGCGGCAGCGGCTTTTGGTCAAGCCGCTGCCTCTTCGATCGCGTTGGCGATATCGCGCACCACGGCGCGCACCAGCGTTTCGTCCTCGCCTTCGGCCATGACGCGGATCAAGGGCTCGGTGCCGGACTTGCGCACCAGGATGCGGCCATGGCTGCCCAGGCGGGCATTGCCGGCCTCGATGCAGGACTTGACCTTGGCATTTTCCAGCGGCGTGCCTTTCTTGAAGCGCACATTCTCCAATATCTGCGGCAGGGGATTGAACAGGTGGGCGGCCTCGGACGCCGGCTTGCCCTCACCCGCCAGCACCGCCAGCACCTGCAGCGCCGCCACCAGCCCGTCCCCGGTGGTGGAAATATCGGAGAGGATGATGTGGCCCGACTGCTCGCCGCCGACATTGAAGCCGCCCTTGAGCATCTGTTCCAGCACATAGCGGTCGCCGACGGCGGAGCGCGCCAGCGTCAGGCCCAGCGATTGCAGGTAATGATCCAGCCCGGCATTCGACATCACGGTGCCGACCACGCCGCCGCCCTTGAGCTTGCCGCTCTTCGACCAGCTCTTGGCGATCAACGCCAGGATCTGGTCGCCATCGATGATCTCGCCCTTTTCATCGGCCATCACGACGCGGTCGGCGTCGCCGTCCAGCGCGATGCCGAAATCGGCGCGCACTTCGCGCACCTTGGCGCAGAGGGCCTCTGGATGGGTGGAGCCGCAATCGAGATTGACGTTGACGCCGTCCGGGGTGACGCCCAGCGGCACGATATCCGCCCCCAGTTCCCATAGCACGGCGGGCGCGACCTTGTAGGCAGCGCCGTTGGCGCAATCGATCACGATGCGCAGCCCATCCAGCCGCACATTGCGGGGAATCGTCCGCTTGGCGAACTCGATATAGCGCGCCTGGCTGTCATCGACGCGCTTGGCGCGGCCAATCGCGCCGCCCAGAGCCAAACCATCGGCCAGGCCGCCATCCATCAGCGCCTCGATTTCCAGCTCGACTTCGTCCGACAGTTTCTGGCCGTCGGGGCCGAAGAACTTGATGCCGTTGTCGGTAAAGGGATTGTGCGAGGCGGTGATCATCACGCCCAGATCGGCGCGCAAAGACCGCGTCAGCATGGCGACGGCGGGGGTGGGCAGCGGGCCGAACTGGAACACATCCATGCCCACGGCGGTGAAACCGGCGACCAGCGCGCTTTCGATCATGTAGCCCGACAGGCGCGTGTCCTTGCCGATCACGACGCGGTGACGATGGCCGCCCTTGGTGAAGACGCGGCCTGCTGCCATGCCCGCCTTCATCGCCACTTCGGGCGTCAGGGCGGCGGAGTTGGTGCGGCCACGAATGCCGTCAGTGCCGAAATATTTGCGGGTCATGCGGGAATTTCCGGAAATAAGGGGGAATTTACCATGATTGGATAACAAACCCCATCCACGGCGTCGCGTCACGAAGGGTGACGCTCTCTTACCGCGATTTCCCTATGTCTTTCAGGGTCTTGAGGCCCATCCGAAGCGGCCCCGGCGCATGGGTGCGGATATGCGTGGCGCCATTGGCCTGCGCGAACAGCTCGGCGGCAAGGCTGGCGCCTGCCACGTCGCTGCCGCCCGGCGGCCGCCCGGCCCGCAGGAAGGACTTGCGCGAGACCGAGACCAGCATCGGCAAGCCATAGCGCGCTTTCAGCTCCGGCAGGCGGCGCAAGATCTCGAACGAGTTCTGCGGATCGCGGCCAAGGAAGAAGCCCATGCCGGGATCGAGCACCAGCCGTTCGCGCGCGATCCCCGCCGCCGTCAGCGCCGCGATGCGGTGATCGAAGAAGCTTGTGACGCGGGCGAAGATTTCCGGCGTCGGCACATCCATGCCCACCGCCACGCCGCCCTCCTGCACCATGTGCATCACCACCAGGCCGCATTTCGCCTTGGCGAGTTCGGGATAGAGCGCGTCGTCGGGAAAGCCGTGAATGTCGTTGAGATACTCCACGCCGTGGCGCAGCGCCCAGCGCTGTACCGGCAGTGAGAAGGTATCGACGGAAATTTTCAGCCCTCGCGCCTGCAGCGCCGGCACGATGGCGGCCAGCCGCGCGATCTCGATCTCGGCGGGCACGGCGGCGGAGCGCGGATTGGAGGACGCCGCGCCGATGTCGATCACATCGGCACCGGCTGCTGCCAGCAATTCGGCATGGGCGATGGCCGCGTCGGGGCTGAGGAATTTGCCGCCGTCGGAGAAGCTGTCGTCCGTGACGTTGAGAATGCCGAAGATGTTCATGCAAAAAGAAAGGGCGGCCCTGAAAGCCGCCCCATCCTATCAGATTTGCGCCAGTTAGCGCGGTTGCGGTTCGGGGGAGATAATCGGCCCCGGCCCGGTCGAACGCGGCTTGCCCACGGCGGGGACAGACGGCCCCTCGCCGCGCGGCAGTACCGGCTCTTCATACGGCGTGCGCACCGGCGGAATGCCCTTGAGCAGCGCGATGATCTCGTCGCCGGTCAGGGTTTCATATTCCAGCAGGCCGCGCGCCAGCAGGTTCAGGTCGTTCGAGCGTTCGGTCAGGATCGTCTTGGCCCGCGTATAGGCTTCGTCGATGATGAGCTTGATCTCGCTGTCGATCTTCTGGGCGGTGGCTTCGGAGATGTTCTGGGTGCGCGACACCGAATGGCCCAGGAAGACTTCTTCCTGGTTCTCGGCATAGGCGATCGGACCCAGCGCATCGGACATGCCGAAGCGCGTGACCATGGCGCGGGCCATGCGGGTGGCCTGCTCGATGTCAGACTGGGCGCCGGTGGTGACCTTGTCATGGCCGAACACCAGTTCCTCGGCCAGGCGGCCGCCAAAGGCGACGGCCAGGTCGGATTTCATCTTCTGGCGGGTCAGCGACAACTGGTCCCGTTCCGGCAGGCGCATCACCATGCCCAGCGCGCGGCCGCGCGGGATGATGGTGGCCTTGTGGATCGGGTCGGAGCCTTCGACGGTGATGGCGATGATGGCATGGCCGGCCTCGTGGAAGGCGGTGAGCTTCTTCTCTTCCTCGCTCATGGCCAGCGAACGGCGCTCCGCGCCCATCATGACCTTGTCCTTGGCGTCTTCCAGTTCGCTCATGTTGACCACGCGCTTGCCGCGACGGGCGGCCAGCAACGCGCCTTCATTGACCAGGTTGGCCAGATCGGCGCCGGAAAAACCGGGCGTGCCACGGGCGATGACCTTGGGCTCGACATCGGGAGCCAGCGGAACCTTGCGCAGATGGACGCGCAGGATCTTCTCGCGGCCAGCAAGATCGGGATTGGGCACCACGATCTGGCGGTCGAAGCGGCCCGGACGCAGCAGCGCCGGGTCCAGCACGTCGGGACGGTTGGTGGCGGCGATCAGGATGACGGACTCGTTGGCTTCAAAGCCGTCCATCTCGACCAGCAGCTGGTTCAGCGTCTGCTCGCGTTCGTCATTGCCACCGCCCAGGCCGGCGCCGCGATGGCGGCCGACCGCGTCGATTTCATCGATGAAGACGATGCAGGGGCTGTTCTTCTTGGCCTGCTCGAACATGTCGCGCACGCGGCTGGCGCCGACGCCCACGAACATCTCGACAAAGTCGGAGCCCGAAATGGTGAAGAAGGGCACATTGGCCTCGCCCGCGATGGCGCGCGCCAGCAAGGTCTTGCCGGTACCCGGCGGACCAACCAGCAGCACGCCCTTGGGGATGCGGCCGCCCAGGCGCTGGAATTTCTGCGGGTCGCGCAGAAAGTCCACGATTTCCTTGAGGTCGTCCTTGGCCTCGTCCACGCCGGCCACGTCTTCAAACGTGATTCGGCCCGAACGCTCGGTCAGCATCTTGGCGCGGCTCTTGCCAAAGCCCATCGCCTTGCCGCCGCCCGCCTGCATCTGGCGCATGAAGAAGATCCAGATGCCGACCATCAGCAGGAAGGGCAGCAGGAAATTGAGCAGGCCCAGGAACCAGGGGGTCTCTTCCGCCGGCAGCACCTTGGTATCGACATTGTTCTGCTTCAGCAGCGGCCACAGCGTGGCGTCGTTCGGCGGCACGATGGTGGCGAAGGGCTGGCGGTTGGCGTATTCGCCGGTCGCCTTGTCGCCCTGGAAGGTTACCGAACGGACTTCCTTCTTTTCGACCTGCTCGATGAAGCGGGTGTAGCTGATCGGGGCGTTGACCGGCTTGGTACCGGTGTTCTGGAAGACGTTGAACAGCACCACCAGCAAGACCGCGATGATGATCCAGAGGGCAAGATTTTTAAGATTGTTCAAGGCGGTACCTTTCCTGGCCCGGAAACTGCGCGTCGGACCGTCATGCCGGGGCTTCGCGCCCTATCCTTAGATAGAGCGTTTCTAACCTGTTTCCAGCCATCAAAACGTTAAGCCCTTTGCCCCCCGCCCCGCAACCGCGTGCTGGCCCTCAAATGGGGCTTTTCCGGGGTTTTTCGCGGGTCAGTTTGAGGGTCTGGGCCCCGAAAAGCCGCTCGCGCGCCGGGGCCGGGCCGATGCGGCAGCCCGACAGGGTCATGCCGCCGCCCAGAGTCTGCGCGGCCAGCCGGTCGAACAGCCGCTCCAGGGACTCGAAGCGGGGGCGGTAGGCCGCGCCCGAAGCCGCCTGCAACAGCGCGGCCAGGGCCCGCAGACCCAGCGCGCGGGGCGCAGCGCCCAGCGCGCCGCCATCAATCAGGATGCCGTCCCGGTCCGGGCTGGCGATGCGGTCCAGCAGCGCCTCGGTCAATCCTTCCATCAGGTCGCGCGCCGCCGCCATGTGCCCGGCGGCCAGCGCGATGCGGGCGGGCGTCAGGCCCGCTTCGGCCAGGGCAGGCCCCAGACGGCGCAGCTTGATGCGATCAAAGCGCGGATCGTCATTCATGGGATCTTCCACCCAGCTTTCGCGCCGCGCCGTCAGCCAGGCGCGCAGCTCGGCACGACTGAAGCCCAGCAGCGGCCGCGCCACCGCCAGTTGCGGGAAATCGGCCAGCGGATAGGGCGCCAGCGGCCGCATCGCGGCCAGGCCATCAATGCCGCTGCCCCGCGCCAGCCGCAGCAGGAAGGTCTCGGCCTGCTCGTCCTGGTTATGCCCCACATAAAGCGTGGTGAGCTTCTTGCGCGTCAGCCACGCGCCCATCAGGGCGTAGCGGGCCTGGCGCGCCGCCGCCTCGATACCACTTTTTGGATGCGGTCCCGTCCAGCGCAGCACGGTGGCGGAAAGACCCAGGGCGCGGGCCTTGCGGGCAGCGCCCAGCGCTTCCTTGCGCGATTCCGGCCGCAATCCGTGATCGACGACGAGAACCTGTGGCGGCGTCAGCTTCGCCTTCTTCGCCCAGCGCGCCAGCAGATGCATCAGGGCGAGGCTGTCGCCACCGCCCGACACCGCCACGGCGCCTGGCCAGGCGACGCCTGCAGCGAACTCTTCCATCACCCGCGCGAAACGGGCGTCAAGATTGGCGGGTGCGCGATCAGCCACACTTGGCGGCGCGGCGCGCATTCGCTGCGGCAGTAACGGTGGAGGGCGAGGCATCGGGATACTGCTTCCGGATGGCGGCGAAGGCGGTGCAGCCATTGCTGGTCTGTCCCTGCGCCACCAGCGCCTGGCCCATCTTCAGCATGCTGTCCGCGCCGCGCGGCGACTTGGGATACTTCTTGATCTGCTCAGCAAATATGCGCGCCGCGCCGGTATAGTCCTGTTGCATGTAGGCGATATTGCCGACCCAGTAGAGCGCCTGCGGCGCCAGCTCGAGATCGTCGGGATGGCCGTCGGCATAGGAGCGAAAGGCGGCGCTGGCCTCGTTATACTGCGCCCGCGACAACAGGTTCATGGCGCTGTCGAACTCGCGCCCATCGCCACCGGCTGCGGCCGGCGGGCCTGCAGCGGCGAGCGTGCCCAGTGTGCCGGGACCACGGCCCGTGGTGCCCGAAGACGGCACCACCGAGTTGGGCATGATCGGTGGCAGCGACGAGCCCAGCGCCACCGTCATCGGCGCGTTCAGGCGCGGCGCGGCAGAGGCGCTCTGCGTACCGGCGGCGGCGCAGTTCAGGCCTTGCGGATCGGCGCCCAGCTGCTGCGCCGAAAGCACGCACAGGCGATAGGCAAAATCGCGGCCCTGGCTTTCGATCCTGGCATTCTGCTGCGCGATCTGGTGCGAAAGCTCCTCGTTGGTGCCGGTGGCACGCGCCAGGCTGTCAGTGAGGTTGCGAACCCGGTCGTTGAGATCGCGAATCTGCGCCTGCAATTGCTGCTGCGTCTGCTGGGCCTGTTGCGCCTGCTGGTTGGCCAATTCGATGGCCTGGGCATTGGCGCGGATCTGGGCGTCCTGGCCGTTCTCATGCGCGATCTGCTCGTCGCTGGGGCCGAAGAGTTGGGCCTGGGCCGGTAAGACGGCGCACAGCAAAAGCGCGGCGGCGGAAAGAAGAAGGCGCTGTTTCATGAACCTACCTTTTGGCAAAAAGGGCGCGGGGTCTTGACCCCCACGCCCTTATTTGATGGTCGCGCCGCCCAACGCTTGCGCTGGGCGGGCGCTTCCCTGAACTCACAAGCGGGCGCTTTTACGAACCGGCGCCGCCGGCCACCACGGTGATGCCACGACGGTTCTGGCCCCAGCAGGCTTCGTTGGACTCGGCGCACATCGGACGCTCCTTGCCATAGGAGACGGTATCGACCCGCGCGGCGGAAACGCCCAGGCTCACCATATACTCCTTCACGGCGTTGGCGCGGCGCGCGCCCAGCGCAAGATTGTATTCGCGCGTGCCGCGTTCGTCGGCATGGCCTTCGACGGTGGCGCGCACATTGGGATACTGGCCCAGCCAGGTGGCCTGTTTCTGCAGCGTGGCGCGGTCAGAATCCTGCACCGCATAGGCGTCGTAGCCGAAATGCACGGTGTCGCCGACATTGACGCGGAAATCTTCGGCGCTGCCGGGGATCGGGCCGCGCGGCGGCGGCGGGGCCGGGGGCAGCGGTGCGGGCGCAGGCGCAGCGGCCGGCGGCGGGGGCGGCGGCGGCGGGGCGGTTGCGACGGCTTCGGGCCGGCTGGTGCAGGCGCCCGCCAGCAGGAGGGCCGAGACACTGGCGATCTGGGCCAGACGCGTGAAATTCTTCATGATTTGCAATCTCCTGAGCAGAACAAATGCCGTGGTACAGCCCAATGGGCGCGGAAAAATCAAAAGCACCTGAAATCAGCAACGCCCAACGGGCCAAAAAGAGCCAAAAATCATGTTCCCAATCGGGCGGTACCGAGAATTTTTTATGTGAGCCGCATGCCAATCCTAGCCAATTGAATCATCAGGGCAACCCCGGAGAATCAAAAGAGCCGTCTTATTGGATGGCCGGCGACCAGGCGGGATCGGAGGCGCTGCCGGGGGTCTGCACCCGCCGCTCGTTACGCCCGAAAACATCGATGGAGAAGATCTGGGCCGCCGCCCCGCCCTGCCCTTCGCGCGTGTACATCAGCACCCGGCCATTGGGCGCCCAGGTGGGGCCTTCATCGTGATAGCCGGTGGAGATGATCCGCTCCGCCGAACCATCGGGCCGCATCACGCCGATGTTGAAGCGGCCATTGGCCTGCCGGGTGAAGGCGATCAGGTCGCCGCGCGGGCTCCAGACCGGCGTGCCGCTGCGCCCGGCGCCGAAGCTGACGCGACGCTGGTTCGAGCCATCCACATTCATCACATAGATCTGCTGCGTGCCGCCGCGATCGCTTTCGAACACGATCTGGGTGCCGTCGGGCGAGAAGGACGGCGCGGTGTCGATGCCCGGATCGCTGGTCAGCCGCGTCATGGCGCGGTTGCGCAGGTCCATGATGTAGATGTCGGAATTGCCGCCATTCTCCAGCGTCATCGCCACCCGGTTGCCGTCGGGCGAGAAGCGCGGGCTGAAGGTCATGTTGGGAAAATCGCCCAGCCGTTCCTGCTTGCCGCTCTCGATGTCGAACAGATAGACGCGCGGCTTGCCGCCGATATAGCTCATATAGGCGATCATCTGCGCCGTGGGATTGAAGCGCGGCGTCAGCACCATGTAGCTGCCCGGCGTCAGGTAATTGGGGTTGGCGCCATCCTGGTCCATGATGGTGAGGCGGCGAGTACGGCTCAACGCCGGGCCACTCTCCGAGATGAAGACGATGCGGGTGTCGAAATAGCCCTTCTCGCCCGTGATGCGCTCATAGATGGCGTCGGACACCAGATGGGCGATGCGCCGCCAGTTTTCCGGCGTGGTGGCATACTGCATGCCCAGCATCTGGCTGGAACCAAAGACATCCCAGAGCCGGAAATCCACCCGCAGGCGGCCATCGGGCTGCGCCGTCACCGAACCGGCCACCAGGCCCTGCGCATTGATCACGCGCCAGTTGGCGAAATTGGGCACCGTGTTGATGTCGGTGATGCGGTCCACGAAGGATTTGGGATCGAGCGGGCGGAACAGGCCGGAGCGTTCCAGGTCGGCGCGCACCACGGCGGCGATGCGGGCGGCGGCCCCGCCGTCATTGCCGATGGGCACGAAGTCGGGAATGGCGATGGGCAGGGGCTGGATGTTGCCCTGGGTGACGTCCACCGCGATGGCGGCGGCGGCGGGACGGGGCGCGGCCACGAACAGCGCCGTGACGGCGGCCAAGGCCAGGATCATCTTCTTCATCATGGTCTCCATACCCTCTTCAACATCCTGACCCGGTCACGTGTTGCAAGCCTCACTGCAGCATCTGCCGCGGATCGAAGCGCAACGGCCGGAATTCCTGCCACTGGCTATAACGTTCCACCGGCAGGCGATAAGGCTGGCACTGATAAATGGCGCGGCTGGCCGCTTCCGCCGCCGCCGCCGTATAGGCGTTGCCACTCATGGTCAGCAATTCCAGCGCCGCCACGGTGCCATCGCGGTTCAGGCGCAGGCCGAAGGATACCACCTGATCCGCCGGATTGGGCGCACCGGGAATGGGATTCCAGCAATTGCGGATCTGGCTGCGCAGGGCATCTGCCAGGGTGGCCGTGGCCATGTTGGCGGCGCCGGTCGCTTCGGTGGCACGCGGCGCGGTGCGCACCGCAGTGCGATCGGGCTTGGTCAACTGGTTGAGCAGGTCGTTGATGTCGTTGCGCTGTTCGCGCGGCGGCGGCGCGACCTTGAATTCCGGCGCCTTGGCTTCCACCGGCGCGGGCTCGGCGATATCGGGCTCGGGCGGCGGCGCCAGCGCTTCCAGCGGCGGGCGCTCGAACGTCTCGTCCGGCAGCGCGGCCGGGGCGGCCGCCGCGACGTTGGTCTGCTCTGCGATCACCAGTTCCACCGGCACGACATGGGTTTCGGCCAGGTCGAGATTGCTCCGGAAGGCGAACATCATGACGGCCACGCCCAGCCCGTGCAGCAGCAGCGCGGCGGGCGCGCCATAGGGCGCGCGCCTGGCCGTGGTGGGCCGGCCGCGCAGGCGCGGTTTAGCGCTGCTGGTCTGGGCTAGGGACATCGGTGACGAGTCCGATACGGGTGAAGCCGGCGGCCGACAGCATGCCCATCACTTCCATGACCTTGCCATAGCCCACGGTCTGGTCGCCGCGCACGAAGATGCGCTGGTCATAGCCGGCCCCCGCGATGGCGGTGAGCTTGGGCACCAGTTCGTCCAGCGCCACGGGCAGCTTCTGCAGGAAGACGGTGCCGTCCTTGGCGACGGTGACCGAGAGCGGCTCCTTGTCCTGGCCCAGCGCCGGGGCGCGGGTCTTGGGCAAATCCACCGGCACGCCGACGGTCAGCAGCGGCGCCGTCACCATGAAGACGATCAGCAGCACCAGCATCACGTCCACGAAGGGCGTGACGTTGATCTCGGACATGGCGCCGCGCCGGCTGCGCCCGCGCCCACGCTTGTTCATGGCCTGGATGCCGCCAGCCATCAGCGGATCTTCTCGTCAAGCTGGCGCGACAGGATGGCCGAGAACTCGTCCGCGAAGGCATCGAGCTGGTTGGTATAGCGGCCGATCTCGGCCACGAAGCGGTTGTAGAAGATGACGGCGGGAATGGCCGCGAAGAGGCCCGCTGCGGTGGCGAACAGCGCCTCGGCGATGCCCGGCGCGACCACGGCCAGGGTGGTATCGTGGCGCGCCGCGATGGCGGAGAAGCTGTTCATGATGCCCCAGACGGTGCCGAACAGGCCGATGAAGGGCGCCACGGCGCCGATGGTGGCGAGCTGGCCCAACTGGCGCTCCAGCCCGTCGGTCTCGCGCAGGATGGTGACGTTCATCGCCTTTTCGATGCGGTCCTTGACACCGGCCACCAGCGACTCGCGCAGCGGCGCGCCTTCGAAGGCGCGCCGCCATTCGCGCAAGGCGGCGACAAAAATGGCCGACATGGGATGGTCGTTGGTGTTGGCGAATTGCTGGTAGAGCTCGTCCAGCGACTGGCCCGACCAGAAGACCTGCTCGAATTTCTTCGCCTTGCGCTTGAGGCCGCTGATCAGGAAAATCTTGTTGAAGATGATGGTCCAGGACCAGAGCGAGGCCAGCGCCAGGATCACCATCACGCTCTTGCCCACCACGTCGGCGCGCAGGAAGGTGTCGATCAGGCCGATGCCGCTGGTGCCCATGGCCACCGCCGCGCCGCTGGCGTCGATCACGCCGGCCGGGGCGGCCACGATTCCGGTCTCCACCCGCTCGGTCGGCGCGGCGATGGGGGCCTGTGCAAAGGCGGGCTGGCCAAGGCCGAGAAACAGGATGGCGATTACGGCAAGAATCCGGGGCATGGGAACAACCTTCGCGCGTGAATGTGCCGATCTGGCGGCAGAGGGCCGAAAAGTTAAGGCCGAAGTTTGACAATAAGACTTAAGGCTTATCCATCGGAAGTGGGGGGCTCGTAAAGGAATGGCGTCAGCAGCGTGCGCACCTTTTCCGGCAGGCGGCGCGGCTTACCCGTCAACGTGACAAGACACGCTTCGATCCGTCCTTCCACCAGCAAGGTCTGCCCATGGACGATCTGCTGCAGGGCATGCAGGCGCGCGCCCGACAGGCTGGTGAGCAGGGTTTTCACTGTCAGCACGTCGTCCAGCCGGGCGGGCTTGCGGAAATCGATGTCGGCACGGCGGATGGCCCAGGCGAAGGGCTCTTCGGCTTCCAGCCCCGCCAGCTTGGAGAACCCGGCCAGGCGGAAGAACTCGGTGCGGGCCCGCTCCATGAAGCGCAGGTAATTGGCGTGATAGACGAAGCCCGACAGGTCGGTATCCTCGTAATAGACGCTGACCGGCAAGAGGTGGGTCTTGCCCTCGAAGCGGCCCAGGCCGTTCAAATTGGGCCCATTGAGGTTGCCCGTCGCCGTCATTCGCCCTCGTCCGTGAAGAAGCCGGTCTGTGCCGCGCTGGCGGGCGCGTTCAGGCCGAGATGACCATAGGCCGCGCTGGCCAGCATGCGGCCGCGCGGCGTGCGCTGCACGAAGCCCTGCTGCATCAGATAAGGCTCGATGATGTCCTCGATGGCGTCGCGGGCCTCGCCCAGCGCAGCGGCGATGGTCTCGATCCCGACCGGGCCGCCGGAGAATTGCTCGGCGATCAGCGACAGATAGCGGCGATCAAAGGCATCAAGCCCCCTGCTGTCCACTTCCAGCCGCGTCAGGGCCGCATCGGCCAGCGCCTTGGTCACCGTGCCATGCTTGCCGACGCTGACGAAATCGCGCACCCGCTTCAGCAGCCGCCCGGCGATGCGCGGCGTGCCGCGCGCCCGGCGGGCGATTTCGAGCGCGCCATCGGCATCCATGGCGAAGTTCAGCACCCGGGCACCGCGCAGGACGATGGAAGCGAGATCTTCCGGCGCATAGAAATTCAAGCGCACCGGGATGCCGAAGCGGTCGCGCAGTGGCGTCGCCAGCAGGCCGGCGCGCGTCGTCGCCCCCACCAGCGTGAAGGGCGCCAGCGCTATCTTCACCGAGCGCGCGCTGGGGCCTTCGCCGATGATGATGTCGAGCTCGAAATCCTCCATCGCGGAATAGAGCGTCTCTTCCACCGCCGGATTGAGGCGATGGATTTCGTCGATGAACAGTACGTCGCGCGGCTCCAAATTGGTCAGGATGGCGGCAAGATCGCCCGCCTTGGCCAGCACCGGGCCGCTGGTGGAACGGAAATTGACGCCCAGTTCGCGCGCCACGATCTGCGCCAGCGTGGTCTTGCCCAGGCCGGGCGGACCAGAGAACAGCACATGGTCCATCGCCTCGCCGCGATCCTTCGCGGCCCTGATGAAGACGGAGAGGTTATCGAGTTCCTGCTTCTGGCCGACGAAATCGGCCAGCGTCTTGGGGCGCAAGCTGGCTTCCAGCGTGTCGTCTTCGGTGCGGTCGGGCATGGTGACAGGATTCTTCATGCCTTGCCCATGTTGCGCAACGCCTCGCGGATCAGCACGCCCGCTTCGGCCTCACCCAGGTCGTTTGCCACCTTGGCCACCGACGTGGCGGCGATGCTTTCGGAATAGCCCAGCTTGAGCAGCGCCGCCACCGCGTCGGCTTCGGCGCCGCGCGGCGCTACGGCCACGGGCATGTCGTTATGGGCTTCGCCGCGCAACATCATCGCCGGGGCCTTGTCCTTGAGTTCGGTCGTCAGCCGCAGCGCCAGCTTGGGCCCGACGCCGGGCGCACGGCCGATCATCGCCTTGTCGCCCAGCGCCAGCGCCCGTTGCAGGTCGCGCGGCGATAGCGTGGACAGGATCGCCAGCGCCACTTTCGATCCCACGCTCTGCACCGTCTGCAACAGCCGGAACCATTCGCGTTCTTCCGCCGAGACAAAGCCGAAAAGCCGGATGGCGTCCTCGCTCACCTTCATCTCGATCATCAGCGAGGCATGCGCCCCGGCGCTCAGCCGCGAAAGCGTCGAAGACGGGCACTGCACCAGGTAGCCAACGCCGTTCACATCGAGGATCACTGCGTCTTCCGCGATGCTGTCCACGGTACCAGTCAGCTTGCCGATCATGACGCCGCCAGCACGCGGGCGCGTGTCGTCGAAAGATGGGCATGCGCGATAGCGGCGGCCAGCGCGTCGGCGGCGTCCGCCCCCAAACGCGCATGCGCGACGCCACAGGCGGGCAGCAGGCGCTTGACCATGAACTGCACCTGCTCTTTTCCGGCATGCCCCGCGCCGACCACGCATTTCTTGATCTGGTTGGGGGCGTATTCGGCGATCTCCAGCCCCGCCTGCGCCGCCGCCAGCAGCGCCACGGCACGGGCATGGCCGAGCTTCAGCGCCGCTTGCGGATCTTTCGCCACGAAAGCCTGCTCCACCGCGATGGCGGTGGGGCCATGTTCGGCAATGACGGTGACCAGGACGCGATGCAATTCCATCAGCCGCGCGCCCAGCCCGATGGCGGGCTTGGTGGCGATGACACCATGCGCGATGTGGGTCAGGCGCGAACCGGAAACGGCGATCACGCCCCAGCCCATGGCCGCAAGGCCGGGGTCCAGACCCATAATGCGAATCGCCTCGCGCATAGGGTGTTTGTACCCTTTATGTTCGGGTTAATTCCACCCGCTTCCGCACGGCTTCACGGACTTTTGGCAAAGCCCAGCATGGCCATCGCGATCTCGCGCTCGCCCATGACCACAAAGGTCGCGCCCATCTTCTGCAGATGATCGACCTCGGCATCGAAATGGGCACGGGCGATGATGGGCAGGCTGGGATTGGCCCGCCGCGCCTGCTGCACGATCTGGCCCGCCTCGAAGGCCTGCGGGATCGCCACGAACAACAGCCGCGCCGCGCCCAGATTTGCCGCCGCCAGCACTTCGTCCTTGGCGGCATTGCCGCGGATATGGGCGATGCCTGGCGTACCCACCGCGCCTTCCTCGATCACCAGCAGCGGCTGCGCGCCGTCCAGGCCATCGGCGATCAGCTTGCCGACCCGGCCATAACCCACCAGCACGGTATGCCCGGTCAGGGTCGTGGTCTGCGGCACCGGCTGTGGCCGATCGGGCTCGTTCGGCGCTTCTTCCTTCTTCGCGGCCAGCGCGAAGAGCAGCGGATTGATCAGGATGGAGAGGATGGAGGCGCCCAAAATCAGGTCGCGCGCGCCGGGCCGCAGGATATCCAGGCTGATGCCGAGATCGGCGAGGATGAAGGAGAATTCGCCGATCTGCGCCAGCGCCACCGCGACGGTGACGGCGGCGGCGGGCCCCACCTTGCGCAGCCGCAGCAGCAGATAGGCGATGGCGGCGCCCGCCATTACCACGGCAAAGGTCAGCGCCAGCGCGCCCGGCGCGTTCAGGAAGACGCGCGGATCGAACAGCATGCCGACCGAGACGAAGAACAGCACCGCGAAGGCATCGCGCAGCGGCAGCGATTCCTCGGCGGCGCGCTGGGAAAGCTGCGAACCCGACAGCAACATGCCGGCGAAGAAGGCGCCCAGCGCAATGGAAACCCCAAAGGCGGCGGCGGCGATAAAGGCGACGCCCAGCGCCACCGACAGCACCGCCAGGCGGAACAGCTCGCGGCTGCCGGTATGGGCGATGTAATGCAGGATCGCCGGGATGACGCGGCGGCCCACCACCAGCATCAGCACGGCGAACAGGCCCAGCTTGCCGGCGGTGACGGCCAGCGCCCGCGCCAGTTCGCCCGTCGCCACCGCTTCGCCCTTCAGCACCCCGGCCAGCGGCGGCAGCACCACCAATACCAGCACGGTCATCAGGTCCTGCACCACCAGCCAGCCGATGGCGACACGGCCGCGCTGGGTTTCGGCCTGGCGGCGGTCTTCCAGCGCCCGCATCACCACCACGGTGGAGGCCACCGAGAGACACAATCCAAAGACCACGCCTTCACCCGGCGTCCAGCCCAGGAACAGCGCCACGCCCAGTCCCAGCACGGTGATCACCGCCATCTGCAGTGGCGCGCCCACCCCGGCGATGCCCTTCACCGAAAGCAGTTCGGCGGGCTTGAGCTTGAGTCCGACGCCGAACATCAGCAGCACGACGCCGATCTCGGCCAGTTGCAGCGTCAGATGGGTATCGGCAACAAAACCGGGGGTGAACGGCCCCACCACCACGCCCGCCAGCAGGTAGCCGACCAGGGGCGGCAGCCGCAGCCGCTGCGCGGCGGTGCCGAAGACAAAGGCCAGGCCAAGGCCGGCGACAATGATGGCGATCAGGGGCGAGGCAGCGTGCATGCGGCAACTATAAGGGGCAGCGGCGTGATGGCCATTTATATTCTGGCCGCATCGGGCTAGTTTGCGCCCATGCAACGCATCGGTCTTTTCGAAACCCTGCTCAGCGCCGCCGTTATCGCGCTCGGCGTGGGATTTCTCGTGTTTCTTTTGTGGCAGACCGGCACAGGCAGCCTGAAAAGCTATGCCATGATCGCCCGGATCAAATCCGCTGACGGGCTGAAGCCCGGCACCGATGTGCGCATCGGCGGCGTGAAGGTGGGCACGGTGGAAAGCCTGACCCTGGACCACAAGAGCTATGCGGTGGAGCTGAAGCTCGCCATCCGCGACGATATCAAGGTGCCGGTGGATTCCAGCCTGGGCGTCGGCAGCGGCATGCTGTCCAGCGCGGCGCTGACGATCAATCCGGGGCGGTCGAAAGCCGTCGTGCAGCCCGGCGGCATGCTGGTCGCGCGCTGATCAGGCGCCGAGTTTCGCCATCAGCGCGTCCGACAATTCGTAATTGCCATAGACGGTCTGCACGTCATCGTGATCGTCCAGCACGTCGATCAGCTTGACCAGCATCTCGCCGGCATCGTCCGCCACCGCGACACTGTCCTTGGCCCGCCAGACGATGGCGGCGGAGGCGGGCTGGCCCAGCTTGGCTTCCAGCGCCTCGCGCACGGCGGCATAGCCGTCGATTGCGCTGATGAATTCGTGGCCGTCCGCGCTGGTGACACATTCATCGGCACCGGCATCGAGCGCCACTTCCAGCATCGCATCCTCGCCGCCCTTTTGCGGCGGGTAGGCGATGACGCCGACATGGTCGAACATGAAGCTGACCGAGCCATTCTCGGCCATCGCCCCGCCATACTTGCTGAAGGCGGCGCGCACATCGGCGCTGGTGCGGTTGCGGTTGTCGGTCAGCGCCTGGACGATCAGCGCCACGCCGCCGGGGCCGCGGCCTTCGTAACGGACCTCGTCGTAATTCTCGTCACCGCCACCCACCGCCTTCTGGATGGCGCGTTCGATATTGTCCTTGGGCATGGATTCCTGCCGGGCGGCGATCATCGCGGAGCGCAGGCGCGGATTGTGCGCCGGGTCGGGCAGGCCCGATTTCGCCGCCACCGTCAGTTCGCGCGACAGCTTGGCAAAGAGCTTGGAGCGCTCCTTATCCTGCTTGCCCTTGCGGTGCATGATGTTCTTGAACTGACTGTGACCGGCCATCTGCCTGTTTCCTGATCGCTTTTGGGGCGAAGTTTTGCGCGATTTGCGGGCTCAATAGCCGCAGGAAGCTGCGTTTTTCAAGCCCTGCCATCTTGCGGCTGCGAAAAGCCGGAGCCAGGCTCGGCCATAGTTCTTCGCAGCGATTTTTCCGCACCAATTTCAGGGGCCCGCAATGACCGAACTGGCGACGGATGTCTTAACCCTTGGCCATACCGCCATCAGCCTGATCGCCATTGGGCTGGGTTTCTGGGTTCTGGCGCTGCTGCTGCGGAACCGCGATTGCCCGCGCCTGACCGGCGCCTTCCTGGGCCTCACCGCCCTGACCACCATCACCGGCTTTGTTTTCTTTAGCCCGCCGGGTGCGCCCACCCCGGCGCAGCTCACCGGTGTGCTGGCGCTGATCATCCTGGCCCCGACCCTGTATGGCCTTTACGGCGCGCGGCTCGCAGGCCGCTGGCGCACGGCCTATGTCATCGGCGCGGTGGCGTCGCTCTGGCTCAATGTCTTTGTGCTGGTGATCCAGCTTTTCACCAAGGTCCCGGCCCTGCATGCCACCATGCCGCCCGGCCCCGCACCCGGCGGCCCGGCTTTCGGCGCGGTGCAGGGCCTGACGCTGTTGGCCTTTGTCTGGGCCGGCTGGAAGGCGAAGACGCGGTTCTGGCCTATTTTCTACTGATTTCAGCCGTTTAGACCCGCGACAACCTGCCTGACGGGAAAGGCAAGTTTTCTCTTGCCTTCAATTTAGAACTTTTCTAATAGTTGATCGCAATTCAGCACCTATTGGAGTGATTTTCCTATGCTCACCGTTGGCGACAAGTTTCCCGATTTCTCCGTGACCGGCGTGGTTTCGACCGATGCCAAGACCGCCTTCCAGCCCTTCACCCAGGCCTCCGACAAGGGCAAGTGGAAGCTGGTCTTCTTCTGGCCGAAGGACTTCACTTTTGTCTGCCCGACCGAGATCGCCGGCTTCGGCAAGCTCAATGGCGACTTCAAGGACCGCGACACCGTCGTGTACGGCGTCTCGACAGACTCCGAGTTCGTGCACCTGGCCTGGCGCAACAACCATGCCGACCTCAAGAACCTGCCCTTCGCCATGCTGGCCGACACCAATCGCCGCCTGTCGTCGGCGCTGGGCATCCTTGATGCGGATGCGGGCGTCGCCAAGCGCGCCACCTTCCTGGTCGATCCCGATGGCATCATCCGCTTCGCCTATGTCACCGACATGAGCGTGGGCCGCAATCCGCAGGAAGTGCTGCGCGTGCTCGATGCGCTGCAGACCGACGAGCTCTGCCCCTGCAACTGGAACAAGGGAGATGACGTCATCGCGGCCTAACTGAACATTACCCCCGCCGTCCTGCCCCCGAGCAGCGGCGAACCTGAAGTACCCGCCTGGTCCAAATTCTGTTTGGCGCGGGCGGGGACTTTTTTCTTCCAAGGAGCCACCCCGCCATGAGCCTCGACACCCTGAAGGATCGCCTGCCCGAATTCGCCAAGGACCTGAAGCTGAACCTGGGGTCGCTGGCGGCCGAGCCGTCGCTGAACCCGCAGCAGCGCGCGGGCGTCTTCGTCGCCTGTGCCCTGGCCGCCCGCAACGAGGTCACCAGCAAGGCGCTGCTGGCGGAATTCGCGCCCCAGCTTGTCCCCGAAGCGCTGACCGCCGCCAAGGCCGCCGCCGCCATCATGGCGATGAACAACATCTATTACCGCTTCACCCACCTGGCCTCGTCGCCCGACTACAAGACCATGCCGGCCAAGCTGCGCATGAACGTCATCGGCAAGCCGGGCGTGGACAAGGTGGATTTCGAGCTCTGGTGCCTGGCGGTGTCGGCCATCAATGGCTGCGGCGTCTGCATCGACAGCCATGAAAAGATCCTGCGCGAGGCCGGGATGACCGCCGAACAGATCCAGGCCGCCGTCCGCATCGCCGCCGTGGTCCATGCCGTGGCAGCGACCCTGGAAGGCGAGGCCCATACCGCCGACCTGGCCGCGATGACCCTCGTCGCCTAGTCAATTCGGGGCCGTCACGTATATACCTTGTTATCCAATGTATATGTATAAGTTATTGTTATAAAACACATTATAAGACAATCCCGTCTGCCATCCGGCAGGCGGGATTGTCTGCATGTCACGGCCCACTTTACATGCCTTGGATTGCAAGGTAACTAATTACCTCGCAGTCCAAGGTATGAAGCTATGGCGGGCGGCAACAGCAATTTCCTCTCCGGGGTGCCGGAACTGATGATCCTGCGGCTGCTGCAGGACCATGAGATGTATGGCTACGAGATCGTCCAGGCGATCCAGGCCCAGTCCCGGGGGACGCTCAGCTTTGGCGAGGGCGTGGTCTATCCCGTCCTGCACGGGCTGGAGAAGGACGGCGCTCTCAAGTCCCAGCGCCGCGAGGTCGGGGGCCGCTCCCGGGTCTATTACAGCCTGACCTCGCGCGGGGTCCGCCGCCTCTTCGACCTGACCGATACCTGGACCGCCACCGCCCAGGCCATCCAGGCCGTGCTGAAGGGAGGCGCCCCTTCCCGGCCCGGGTGAGGCGTTTCAAATCGGCCACCCTTGGCTGTAACCTGCCGGAAACGGGGGGAACGGCCATGAAGACAATCACGGGACTGGCGGCGCTGGCACTGCTGCTGACGGCCCCTGCCCTGGCGCAGCCCGACCCCTTCGGCAAGGCGCGGATCGACTGGAACAAGCCGCAAAAGCCGTTCCGCGTCATCGACAATGTCTATTACGTCGGCACGGCGGGGGTCAGCGCCTGGCTGATCTGGACGCTGCAGGGCTTCATCCTGATCGATGGCGGGCTGCCGGAATCGGCTGCGATCATCGAGGCCAACATCAAGGCGCTGGAATTCGACATCAAGGATGTGAAAATCCTGCTCAACAGCCACGCCCATTTCGACCATGCCGGCGGGCTGGCAAAACTCAAGCGCGACAGCGGCGCGCGCCTCACCGCCAGCGCCGGCGACAAGCCGATCCTGGAACGCGGCCGCGTCACTTTTGGTCCCAGCAGTGTCCCCGCCGATTATTTCCCGCGCGTGACGGTGGATCGCACCATCAAGGATGGCGACACGGTGGCGCTGGGCGGCGTGGTGCTGACGGCGGTGGTGACGCCCGGCCATTCGCCCGGCTGCACCAACTGGACCATGCCGGTGGTGGAAGGCACGGGCGATCACAATGTGGTGTTCTTCTGCTCCATGACGGTGGCGGGCAACCCGCTGGTGAACAACAAGGTCCACACCACCATCGCCGCCGACTACAAGGCCAGCTTCGCCAGATTGAATAAGATCGACGCCGATGTGCTGCTGGCCGCGCATGGCGACCAGATGGGCCTGGCGAAGAAGATCGCCACGGTCGAAGCCAATACCAAGAACAAGATGGCCGGCGCGCCCAATCCCTTTGTCGTCAAGGGCGAGTTCCAGCGCCTGCTGGCGGCACAGGAAAAATCCTTCGACACCGAATTGAAGAAGCAGCAGGACGCGGTGACGGCGGCAGAGAAGAAATAGCGCTGGATGTCATGGCCCGCGCAGGCGGGCCGTGACAAGCCTCGCTTGAAAGCGTCGATCAGAACGACGGCATCGCGGGCGCCAGCCGCCCGCCCACGCGCACCGGCGCGATGCGCGTCGCAAGCCCGTTCGCACCCGTCGTCACGAACACGGCGCAGAGCGTGGCGGGGCCGGTGGCCGGCGCATAGCGCGAACCCGGCATCTTGGTGGTGAAGCGGCGCAGCGGCTCGGCCTTGTCCATGCCGATCACGGAATCATAGTCGGCACAGGCCCCCGCATCGCTCTGGAAGGCGGTGCCGCCGGGAAAGATCTGCGCATCGGCCGTGGGCGCATGAGTGTGCGTGCCCACCACCAGCGAAGCGCGGCCATCGCAGAAATGGCCCATCGCCATCTTCTCCGATGTCGCCTCGGCATGGATGTCGATGACGATGGCGTCGGCCACCTCGCCCAGCGGACAGGCCTCGAGTTCGCGGCCCACCGCCGCAAAAGGATCGTCCAGCGGGTCCATGAAGACGCGACCCATCACGTTGATGACCAGAATGCTGCCGCCGCCCGGCAGCGTGTACAGGTTCGCGCCCTTGCCCGGCGTGCCCTTCGGGTAATTCACCGGGCGCAGGATGCGGTCTTCCTGCTCGATCAGGCCGTAGATTTCCTTCTGGTCGGCCCAGTGATTGCCGGTGGAGATCACATCGATGCCGGCGGCGAAGAACTCCTCGGCAATGGCGCGGGTCAGGCCGAAGCCGCCCGCCGCATTCTCGCCATTGGCGATGACGCAATCCAGCTTCAGCTTCTCGCGCAGGCGCGGCAGTTCCGACACCACCACGTCGCGGCCGGGCTTGCCGACAATATCGCCGATGAAAAGCAGATTCATGAAAAGCGCTTGAGACCGCGTTCGGTGAGGATGAAGTCCAGGGCCATATCATGCGCCTCCACTGGAAGCGAGGCCAGCTCCTGTCCCGCAAAAGCAAGGCCGATGGCCGGCACCTGCAGCGCCGCAATGGTGCGGTCGTAATAGCCGCCGCCATAGCCCAGGCGATGGCCCGTGGCGTCGAAGGCCAGCAGCGGCACCAGCAGCACATCGGGCTCGGCCAGCGGAAAATCCGCCGCCGGTTCCTGGATGCCCCAGGCCCCGGCCAGCAGCGCTTCGCCATCGGGTACGCGATGATAGGCCAGCCGCTTGTCGCGGGCGGTGACGCGCGGGAAAACGATGGTGTGGCCGCGATCCGCCAGCGCCTGCAACAGCAGCGCGGGCTCGGCCTCCTGCGGCAGGGCGTGATAACCGCCAATGATGCTGCCGGGCTTGAGCGGCAGCGCCTCGGCCAGCGCCTCGGCATGGGCCGCCACCGCGACAGGAAAATTCAGGAACGCGGCGGCCAGGCGCGTGCGCTGTTCGCGGGCTTGCGTGCGGAGGGCGATCTTCGGGTTCATCATGAGTCGAACGACGGCAGATTAGCAGATTTGCTTACAATCTCGAGCCGCGCAGCAAAGCCGCGCGGCGACGCTCCGCTAGGGCAAAGCCCCGCCTCCCCCTTATGCGCGAAGCGCATTCAAAGGGGGAGGTGGCCGTAGCTGGCAAGCCGCGTAGCGGCGATTAAGCCAGCGAAGGCCGGAGGGGGTTAAACAAGAAAGAAGTTAAAGTGGACGGCACCGCGCTCGGCGTTGGTATTGGATCTCATGGGCCTGCAAGTGCAGGTGGGCGCCGTGTGATTAGGACCAGGGTCCAGACCAGGGACAGCTCCCGATGAGTACAATTAAGGCCCCTGGGCATCGCAACCTGACGACGCGAGGCAGGAACCGTCCGCCCTTAATGTAGGCTCACGCCATGCGCGCGGCAATGGCCTCGACCCGCGCGGCCGCGGCTTCCAGCGCGTCGGCGGCAATGCTTTCGGCGGCATTGGCTTTTTCGGCGAGCAAAACGCGCTCACCCTGCAGGGTTCCCGCCGTTTCGGTGGAGGTGCCCAGCTTTTCCAGCGCCTCGTGATGCTCGTCCGCCAGCAGCAGCGCCGCCGTCAGCAGCAGCTTGGTGTCGCTGGCCTGGCTGCCCACCATGCTCTGCGCCTCGCGCACCTTCACATCGACCAGCGCCGCCAGTTCCTTGAGATGGGCTTCCTCGCCCTCGCCACAGCCCAGCGTATAGGCCTTGCCGTTGACCATGACATTTACCAGCGGCATCACGTTCTCCCTGAATTACGTACGCGCCAGCGCGGCGCGAATCTCGCCGATGGCGCCATCAAGGCGCCCTTCGACGTCCTCGGTGACGCCCGAAAGCGCCTCGTTTTCTTCCTCCAGCGCCGCCACCTGCGCCAGCAAACGTTCGCGCTCGGCTTCCAAATCTGCAACCCGGCCCTGCAACTTAGCCACATCGGCGGATGCGTCGGCGTGCCCGGCGGTCTTGCCTTCCAGGGCTTGTAGGGCTGTTTTCAGCCGGTCAGCGGCCAGTTCCAGGCGGCTCATCCGGTATCTCCCGCTGATTCCGCCAGACCTTAGGCCCCCGCCGTATTTTGGGCAACAAAACCCGCGAAAACAGCCTTGACGGGGGGCAGAGGCCCCTCTTAGTTCCGTGACGGAATTTTCCAAAACAGGTGGCCAACGGGCCGCGCAAGGAGATCAGGCCATGGCCCTTCGTGTTGCAATCAACGGCTTTGGCCGCATCGGGCGCCTGGTGCTGCGGGCGATCGTCGAATCCGGCCGCCGCGACATCGAGGTTGTGGCGATCAACGATCTGGGCCCGGTCGAAACCAACGCCCACCTGCTGCGCTACGACAGCGTCCATGGCCGCTTCCCCGCCACCGTGACGGTGGAAGGCGACATCGTCACTGCAGCGGGCCACCGCATGAAGGTGACGGCGATCCGCAACCCCGCCGAACTGCCGCACAAGGATCTGGGCGTCGATATCGCCCTGGAATGCACCGGCCTGTTCACCGCCAAGGACAAGGCCATCGCGCACCTGGAAGCCGGCGCCCGGCGCGTGCTGGTCAGCGCGCCCTGCGACAGCGCCGACCGCACCATCGTCTATGGCGTCAACCACGACACCCTGACCAAGGACGATGTCGTTGTGTCCAACGCCTCCTGCACCACCAACTGCCTGGCGCCCGTCGCCAAGGTGCTGCACGACGCCGTCGGCATCGACAAGGGCATGATGACGACCATCCATTCCTATACCGGCGACCAGCCGACGCTGGACACGATGCACAAGGATCTCTACCGCGCCCGCGCCGCCGCATTGTCGATGATCCCGACCTCCACCGGCGCCGCCAAGGCCGTCGGCCTGGTGCTGCCGGAACTGGCGGGCCGCCTCGACGGCATCTCGGTGCGCGTGCCGACTCCGAATGTTTCGCTGGTCGATCTGAAGTTCATCGCCAAGCGCGCCACCTCGGTGCAGGAGATCAACGACGCCATCAAGGGCGCCGCCCTGGGCAATCTCAAGGGCATCCTGGAAGTGGTGAGCGAAAAGCTGGTCTCGTCGGACTTCAACCACAACCCGGCTTCGTCCAGCTTCGCGCTCGACCAGACCAAGGTGATGGACGGCACTTTCGTCAGCGTCATGAGCTGGTACGACAATGAGTGGGGCTTCTCCAACCGCATGGCCGACACCGCCATCGCCATGGGCAAGCTGCTCTGATGCGCGGCCTGCAGTTGGCGCTGATCTACGCCAACTGGGCGGGCAGCGTGTTCTTCGGCTGGTTGCACAATCCCCTGTGGCTGCTGGTGCCGATCGCGGCGTGGGCGGGCTTCGCCTTTGGCGCCACGGCGGCAATCGCCAAGCACCAGAAGGCCATCGGCGTCGCCAACAGCCAGTATGCCAAGGCGATGTTCAAGCCGAACCTGCAACTGATCGGGCGCAATGCCGGGCTCAATTTCGTGCTGTTCGGGGCGGCGTGGGCGGCCTCGGTTATTGTCGGGATGGTGATATGAGCAGCTTCCACAATCTCGATGGCCTGGATGTGAAGGGCAAGCGCGTGCTCGTGCGCGCCGATCTCAACGTGCCGATGGCCGATGGCAAGGTCACTGATGCCACCCGCATCGAACGCCAGGCGCCAACCATCGGCGAGCTGGCCGAAAAGGGCGCCCGCGTCATCGTGCTCAGCCATTTCGACCGCCCCAAGGGCAAGGTGGTGCCGTCCATGTCGCTGCAGCCGGTGGCGGCCCCGCTGGCGGCCCATATTGGCCGCGCCGTCGCTTTCGCCACCGACACGGTGGGCGAGAGTGCCAAGCGCGTGATCGCCGCCCTGCAGGATGGCGAAGTGGCGCTGCTGGAAAACACCCGCTTTCACGCCGAAGAAGAAAAGAACGACGACAGTTTCGCCAGGCAGCTTGCCGCGCTGGGCGATCTGTTCGTCAACGATGCCTTCTCGTCGGCCCATCGCGCCCATGCCAGCACCGAAGGCGTGGCGCGACACCTGCCCTCGGTGGCCGGCCGCTCGATGCAGGCCGAGCTGGAACATCTGTCCCGGGCGCTGGCCAACCCGGAACGTCCGCTGCTGGCGGTGGTGGGCGGCGCCAAGGTCTCATCCAAGCTCGACCTGCTGCAGAACCTGGTCGCCAAGGTCGATACGCTGGTGATCGGCGGCGCCATGGCCAATACCTTCCTGGCCGCCCAGGGCCTGTCCGTCGGCAAGTCGCTGCACGAGCCCGATCTGCTGGAGACCGCCCGCAAGGTGATGGCGGCGGCCAAGGCCGCTGGCGTCACCATCCTGCTGCCCGTGGACGTTGTGGTGGCCAAGGAATTCAAGGCCGGGGCGGCGAGCCGGACCTGCGCCGTGGACCAGATCGGGGCCGACGAAATGGCCCTGGATGTGGGGCCCGCGACCATCCAGGCCTTCCAGGCCCACCTGGCCGCGAGCCGCACCCTGGTCTGGAATGGCCCGTTCGGGGCCTTCGAGACCCCCCCCTTCGACGCCGGGACCGTGGCGGCGGCGCGGGCGGTTGCCGCAGCGACCAGGGCCGGGAATTTGTTGTCTGTGGCGGGCGGTGGCGATACGGTCGCGGCCTTGGCCCATTCCGGGGTTGAAAACGATTTCACCTACGTTTCCACGGCAGGTGGCGCGTTCCTGGAATGGCTTGAAGGAAAAGAATTGCCGGGCGTCGAAGCACTCAAGACGTCCTGAAAAAAGCTCAAGGGAGAGACTGGTTATGAATCTGGAAGAACTGAACAAGATCGCGAAGCAGATGGTTGAGCCTGGCAAGGGCCTGCTCGCCGCCGACGAATCCAACAACACCATCGGCAAGCGCTTTGCCGACATCATGACCGAGAACACCGAGGATAATCGCCGCACCTATCGCGAGTTCATGTTCCGCACCGATGTGGCGATGAAGAACCACATCTCCGGCGTCATCCTCTATGATGAGACCATCCGCCAGAAGGCCGCAGACGGCAGCACGCTGGTGTCGCTGATCCAGGCCGCCGGCGCCGTGCCGGGCATCAAGGTCGATACCGGCCCCGTCGCCCTTCCCGGCTTCCCCGGCGAAGTGATCACGCAGGGCCTGGACGGCCTGCGCGAGCGCTTCCAGGAATATCACAAGCTGGGCGCCCGCTTCGCCAAGTGGCGCGCGGTGATCGACATTGCCGATGGCATCCCCACCTATGCCGGCGTCCATGCCAACGCCCAGGCGATGGCGCGTTACGCCGCGCTGGCGCAGGAAAACGGCATCGTGCCAATCATCGAGCCGGAAGTGCTGATGGACGGCGCCCATGACGCCGCCCGCAACGAGGAAGTCACCACCTTCGTGCATCACGAGTTCTTCCACGAACTCTTCCTCGCCAAGGTCGAGCTGGAAGGCATCATCCTCAAGCCCAACATGATCGTGGCGGGCAAGAAGAGCGCCAAGCAGGCCAGCGTGGCGGAAGTCGCCGAGCGCACCCTGCGCGTGCTGCGCCGGACCACGCCGTCGGCGGTGCCGGGCGTCGCCTTCCTCTCGGGCGGCCAGTCGGACCTCGATTCCACCGCGCATCTCGATGCCATGAACAAGCTCGGCGGCAATCCGTGGCCGCTGACCTTCTCCTATGGCCGCGCCCTGCAGGCCGCACCGCAAAAGGCCTGGGGCGGCAAGGCCGACCAGATCGAAGCCGGCAAGGCCGCTTTCGCCCATCGCGCGCTGATGAACTTCAACGCCGCGCTCGGCAAGTGGAACAAGTCGGACGACAAGGCCGCTTGATTTAAACCCCTCCGCCCTTCGCTGGCTTAATCGGCTTCGCCTCGCCAGCTACGGGCACCTCCCCTTTCCATTGCGCTTCGCGCAAAAAGGGGAGGCGGGGCACGGCCAAGCTGCTAGAGATTGGGGCGGAGGTTTTCCTCCGCCCCTTCTTTTTGAGATAATGCCTGCATGTCTGATTGCCGCCTGTATCTGATCTCGCCGCCGCGCATCGCGCCCACAGACTTTGCGGGCGTGCTCAAGGACACGTTGAAGGGCGGCGACGTCGCCTCCTTCCAGTTGCGGCTGAAGGACATCAGCGACGACGAGATCCGCCGCGCCACCGACATCCTGCGTCCTGTCGTGCAGGGCGCGGGCGCTGCCTTCATCATCAACGACCGGCCGGACCTTGCTGCCGAGCTGGGCTGCGACGGCGTCCATGTCGGGCAAGACGACGCGTCCTATGCCGAAGCGCGCGCGGCGTTGCCCAATGGCATTGTCGGCGTCACCTGCCATGACAGCCGTCACCTGGCCATGGAAGCGGGCGAAGCGGGCGCAGACTATGTCGCCTTCGGCGCCTTCTTCCCGACCCAGACCAAGGAGCCCAAGAGCCGCGCCGAGATCGAATTGCTGCAATGGTGGAGCCAGATGATGGTGGTGCCGTGCGTCGCCATTGGCGGCATCACGGTCGCCAATGCCCCTGCGCTGGTGGAAGCGGGCGCCGACTTCCTCGCCGTCGCCGCCGGCGTGTGGGAGCATGCCGACGGCCCGCAAGCCGCCGTGAAGGCGTTCAACGCGCTGTTCTGATTATTTCGACGCCGACAGGGTGCGGCACTGCTGGTAGCTCCGCACCGTCATGCGGTCGAGCGTCGCTGCATCGAAGCCGGATTCCTGCACGCGGGCACGTTCACTGGCAGCGACACGCTGGCACCAGGCATCGTCGCCAGAAGGGGCAGCCACAGCGACGGGTACATTCGCAGCGGCGGCGGTCATGGCATCATCCGCAGGCGGGTCCGCGAAACTGAGCAATCCGTTCATCGCGGAACAGGCGGAAAGCGTAAGTAAGGCCAGAAAAAATAACGGCGTATATCTGTTCATACTTTGTTGTGCTCATGGCATTGGCCTTTGTGACCAACGTGGGACGGCGCTTAGCGAAAAATCATGGTGGAGACAATGATACCTGCAGAAAAAATTCCCTTGCGTGAGTGGCGTCATCATCACGACTCGATGCGGCTTTCCGTTCTGGAAATGTTACCTGCGCACGTGCGGCATTGTTGCGCGCTCTGCAATGTCATCTGAGGCCTTCAATTCGCGCCTGACCCTAGCCAGCCGCCCTTAACGAAATGCCAGATTCCGATGGCGCAATTGGGGTCAAATTTGCGGAAAAAGCGGCGCTTTCTGCCGGGGCAAAGCGGAAAATCCGCCGTGCTGGCCTTTGCCCGCGCAGGCTGCTAGATCTCCGCCCGCTCTTTGAACCTGTGACCTTCACCAACGCGGCCGCCGTCTTTTCGGCGTGGGCCGCACTCCAACATAGAGGCAAGCCCGCCCCCATGGCCAAGATTACCGGCAACGAAATCAGCCCCGGCGTGCTGATCAACTATGAAGGCGGTCTGTGGATCGCGGTGAAGACCGTCAAGGTGAAGCCCGGCAAGGGCGGCGCCTACAACCAGGTCGAGCTCAAGAACGTCACCACCGGCACCAAGCTGAACCAGCGCTTCCGCTCCGACGAAGCGGTGGACGAAGCCTATCTCGACAAGAAGGACTTCCAGTTCCTCTTCGCCGCCGGCGACATGCTCACCTTCATGGATATGGAGAGCTATGAGCAGATCGAGCTGGCGATTGATTTCGTCGGCGAAGACCAGGCGCGCTTCCTGCAGGACGGGATGAAGACGCTGGTGCACATGTATGAAAGCACGCCCATCGGCATCAAGCTGCCGGTCAATGTCGTGTTGACCGTGACCGAGGCCGACCCGGTGATGCGCGGCGGCACCGCCGCACCGTCCTACAAGAGCGCGGTGCTGGAGAATGGCATGAAGATCCAGGTCCCGCCCTTCATCGAGGCCGGCGAGAAGATCGTCGTCGCCACCGAAGATGGTTCCTACCTGCGCAGGGCTGACTGATCATGGCGTATTATTCCCCCGCGATGAATGTGATGATGGCCGCGGCCCGCAAGGCGGCGCGCCCGCTGATCCGCGATTTCGGCGAACTGGAAAATCTCCAGATCTCGCAGAAGAGCCCCGGCGACTTCGTCACCCATGCCGACAAGCGCACCGAACAGATCCTGATCGACGAGCTGACCAAGGCCCGCCCCGGCTATGGCTTCCTGGGCGAGGAAGGCGGCGGCATCGAAGGCAAGGACAAGAGCCACCGCTTCATCATCGATCCCATCGACGGCACCAGCAACTTCCTGCATGGCATCCCGCACTTCGCGATTTCCATCGCGCTGGAACGCGAAGGCCAGCTGGTCTCGGGCCTGGTCTTCAACCCGGTCACCGACGAGATGTTCACCGCCGAAAAGGGCTCGGGCGCCTTCCTGAACGACAAGCGGCTGCGCGTCGCCGCCCGCCGCGAGATGTCGCCCTGCCTCTTTGCCACCGGCTTGCCCTTCGCCGGCCGTGGCGGCCAGGCGCGCGCCCTGGCCGAGGCCGGCGCGATCATGGCGGCGACCAGCGGCATCCGCCGCTTCGGTTCGGCGGCGCTCGACCTGGCCTGGACGGCGGCGGGCCGCGTCGATGGTTTCTGGGAGCATGGCATCAATATCTGGGATACGGCGGCGGGCATCGTGCTGGTGCGCGAGGCCGGCGGCATCGTCAGCGACTTCCATGGCCGCACCGATGGCCTGCAGGGCGACGAGATCGTCTGCGCCAACGAGCATTTGCACCCGCAACTGCTCAAGGCCCTCAAGAATGCGGTCAAGGACGCGGCCTGAGGCCAAATCCACGCAGCCGTTGAGGTGAAACCGGCCCCGGGCTATGGTCGCCGCGTCGATTGGCGGGCCCCGGTTTTTCATGCGCGTTTCCTCTTTTGCCGTCCTTCCGGGCCTGGCGCTTGCCAGCGCGCTGGCGCTGGCCCCCGCCCCGGCCCAGGCGGTCAATTCCGGCCTTGAAATCCAGGTCAACCCGATCGGTCCGGGCGGCGGCGAATTGCTGCTCTATCCCGGCGGCCAGTATCTGCGGGTGGTCCCGCGCCTGCGCCATCCCGCCGAAGCGCCCGCCATCCGGGGTGGTTCCGTCCGCCTCGCCAGCGCCGCCCCGCGTATTGCCGCGCCGCGCCCGGCGCCCGCCCCTGCCCCCGTGACACCGCCACCGGCCCCGCCGCCGCGTGTCGCCAGCATCGCACCGGCCCCAGCGCCCGCGACCAGCAACATCCTGGGCAACCTGCCCACCATCTCGATGGCCCCGCAGCAGCCTGCCCTGCCCGAAACCCGCGCCACCGCCAGCACCGACGGCCTGGACAAGCAGGGCGTCATCCTGTTCGCCAAGGACGCCGACTCCCCCGCCGAGGGCGCCATCGGCGATATCCGCCTGCTGGCCCAGAAGCTGAACGACACCCTGCGGCGGCCCCAGTCGCGGGTCGAAGTGATGGCCTATGGCGGCAACAAGGGCGACAAGGGCTCGGATGCCCGCCGTCTCACCCTCAAGCGCGCCCTGGCGATCCGCCAGATCCTGATCGATGCCGGCGTCTCCTCGGCGCGGATCAATGTCCATGCCCAGGGCGGCGTCGATGATTCCGGACCCGCAGACCGCGTGGACGTTTTCGTCCGGGCATGATCATCCTGAAATCCTTGCGCCCATATCGCGCCGTCCTTGTGGCGGCATGCCTGTTGCTGCCGGTGCAGGCTGCGCAGGCCGGCACCACCACGACAATCGGCACCGGCGTCGCCATCGCGCTGCCGCTGACGGCGGCGGGCATCGCCATCTACAAGCGCGACTGGAACGGCGTGGTCGATCTGGGCCTCACCACCGTCGCCACGGTGGGCACCGCCTTCGCGCTCAAGCAGATCATCAAGGAACGCCGCCCCGACGGCAGCGATTTCAAGTCTTTCCCCTCCGACACCTCGGCGCTGGCGGCCTCTGGCTCCAGCTTCCTGTGGGCGCGCTATGGCTGGGAGTATGGCGTGCCTGCCTTCGCCGCCAGCCAGTTCGTCTCCTGGTCGCGGGTGGATGCCAAGAAACACCATTGGCACGATACGGCCGCCAGTTCGCTGATCGCGTTCGGCTATTCGATGCTGATCACGCCGCGCTTCAGCAAGTACAAAATCTATACCGAGCTGGAAACCATGCCGGACGGCGGCAGCGTGGTGCGCTTCGCCTATAACTTCTAGGCCAGTTTGCGCACGTCCTCGAAACTGTCCACGCGCCGCAGCGCCGGGAACAGCTTCATCCAGGTCCCCACCACGATCAGCGTGCCGATGCCGCCGGCCACCACGGCGCGCACCGTGCCGAACGCCGCAGCGGTGACGCCGGATTCAAATTCGCCCATCTCGTTGGAGGCGCCGATGAACAGCATGGAGACGGCGCTGACGCGGCCGCGCATGGCATCGGGCGTCGCCATCTGCACCATCGCGCCGCGAATATTCACGCTCACCATGTCGGTGGCGCCCAGCACGAACAGGCACAACAGCGACAAGGGAAACCAGGTCGAAAATCCGAAGACGATGGTGGCAAGGCCGAAGCCCGCCACCGCCGTGAACAGGGTGGCGCCGACATGGCGCTGCAGCGGCCAGCGCGCCAGATAGAGCGCGATCAGGCAGGCCCCCACCGCCGGGGCGCTGCGCAGGAAACCCAGCCCCATTGGCCCGACATGCAGGATATCAGCGGCATAGATGGGCAGCAGCGCCGTCACGCCCCCCAGCAACACGGCAAAGAGATCGAGGCTGATCGCGCCCAGCACGATGGGCCGCTGCCGGACGAAGCGGATGCCTTCGCGGACGCGTTCGCCGCGAGTGGCAAGGCTTTTTTCCGGCGTGAAGCGGCGGCCCTGCAGCCGCGCCACGATCCAGGCCGCCGTCTGCAGAAAGACAAAGCACAGGCCATAGACCAGCGCCGGTTCGCCGCTGGCATAGAGAAAGCCGCCCAGCGCGGGACCGGCGATCACCGCCGTGGTGAAGACCGAGGAATTGTAGGCCATCGCCTGGGGCAGTCGTTCCAGCGGCACCAGAAAGGGCAGCAGCGACGAGCCGGATGGCGCCGCGAAGCCGCGCGCCGCGCCGAACAGCACCAGCACGGCATAGAAAGGCAGGCTGGAGCGAACCCCGAACAAAGTGAGCAGCAGAAAAATGAGACTGCACAGCGAGAGCGCCCGCGCCGCCCAGGCATAGACCCGGCGCTGGTCATAGCGGTCAGAGATGTCGCCCGCCGGCAGCGTCAGCAGGAACATGGGCACGAACTGGCACAGGCCCACCAGGCCCAGCGACAACGCGGTCTTTTCCATGTCGTAGATCTGCCAGCCGATCGCCACCGACTGGATCTGCATGGCGCAGGTGGAAAGAAAGCGCGAACCGACGAAGTGGTGAACGTCTTTCGGGCGATAGGTGGG
This sequence comes from Alphaproteobacteria bacterium, assembly GCA_947462105.1. Taxonomy (GTDB): domain Bacteria; phylum Pseudomonadota; class Alphaproteobacteria; order Micropepsales; family Micropepsaceae; genus Rhizomicrobium. The sequence goes on along the minus strand of CANHNJ010000002.1, from coordinate 94,510 downwards.
ATGGACGGCGTCGCTCACGCATCCCTAAGAGCGCGAAGCCCTTCCCGCGTCAAGCCCGTGCCGCGCATAGCCGCCCATTTGACGGCGGCGGTGCGTGGCAAACCGGCCCGCGCCCGCGGCCTGCGGGTGGCCCTCCCGTCGCCCGCATGCAATAATGACGAACGACGGTAAGAGCATGATCACAATGCAATGGCCTAGATTTGGGCTCCTGTTAGGCATCGCGGTGGCGATGGCGTGCCCGGCCCTGCCAGCGAACGCTGCGGCCAATCTCACGATCCGCGTGGAGAATGTCCTACAGGCCGGCGGCATCCTCCGGCTCGGCCTTTACGACCAGGCGCGCTATCCGGATGACAATGCCAAGCCCGTTGCATTCGCGGATGTCACGGCCGTCGGGGGCACGACGATCGTCACGCTGCGGGCTATTCCGCCAGGCGTCTATGCCATCCAGGCGTTTCAGGACGTCAACGGCAATGACAAGATGGATACCAGTTGGATCGGCATACCGCTGGAGCCCTTCGGGTTTTCGCGGGATGCCAAGCCCTTTCTCAGCAAGCCGTCTTTCGACGCCGTGAAGTTCACCCTCGCCGAGGGCGAGAACAGCCAGACCCTGCATTTGCAAAGCTTCGTCAAGGATTCACCCGCAGAAAAAGCGGGCGACGCCATTCGCGCGCGTCAACGCCAGTGAGCAACCAGATGCGATCTTCACCCGTGCCATTTGCCACCCTGCTCACGCGCACCGGCGCAGGCCTGGCGCTGACATTCCTGCTGCTGGGCACAGGTGCCGGAACCGCGCTGGCACAAGGCGGCCCGGCATCGTTGCAGGAGATTCAGCTGACCGGTTCTTTCGGCCTCGACTATTCCAATGGCGGCTACGGCACCAACCAGAACACCAATGTCCTGCTGGGCCTTTTCGGCCTGGGCCTGGAAACGGACAGTTTCCGCGTCACCGCCAGCATGCCTTATATGCGCATCTCGGGCCGTGGCCTGGTGGTGTTCGACGCCGGCGGCAATGCCATCGTCGTCAACCGGCGCGGGTCCACCGCGTCGGATGTGCGGACCGGCTTTGGCGACCTCAATCTCAGCGCCTCCTACACGATCCCGCCGGCCATACTGGATGACTTCGAAGTGCGGCTGACCGCCAGCACCAAGCTTCCCACGGCATCGTCGCGCCGCAGGCTCAGCACCGGTGAAGCCGATTTCGGCATGAACATCGATGTCTCGCGCCAATACGGCATCTGGGGGCCGTTCCTGGCCGTGGGATACCTGATCCCGGGCCGCCCTCTCGCCTACACGCTGAGCGACACGGTCTCGGTATCGGCCGGCACCAGCATCGAACTCAGCAGCAACCTCGTCGCCGTCACGTTATGAATATGACAGCGAGAGCGCGCCGCTGGTCGCGGCCTCGCATCAACTGTTTGGCTCACTCAGCTGGGTTCGCGATGGTGGCGTAACCCTGACGGGTTACACCAAGATCGGCCTCAACGACGGCAGACCCGATATCGGCGGCGGCCTGCTGGTCTCGTTCGGCTTTCCCTGACGGCGGCAGAGCGCCGCCAGGCGCCAATCAGCCCAGCTTGGGTTCCAGCGTCTTGCAGACCGCGATCAGGCCGCGCACGGCGTCGGCGGACTTGTTGAGGGCGGCCTTCTCGGCCTCCGTCAGTTCCAATTCGACGATGCGCTCCACGCCCTTCTCGCCGATGACGCAGGGCAGGCCGACATAAAGATCCTTGATGCCATAGGCGCCATCGACATGGACGGCGCAGGGCAGCACGCGCTTCTGGTCCTTCAGATAGCTTTCGGCCATCTGGATGCCGCTGGTGGCCGGGGCGTAATAGGCCGAGCCGGTCTTGAGCAGGCCGACAATCTCGGCGCCGCCATTGGCGGTGCGGGTGATGATCTGGTCGAGACGGTCCTGCTTCAGCCAGCCCATCTTCACCAGTTCCGGCAGGGCGATGCCCGCGACGGTGGAGAAGCGCGGCATCGGCACCATGGTATCGCCATGACCGCCCAGCACGAAGGCGGAAACATCTTCCACCGAGACATTCATCTCTTCGGCCAGGAAGTGGCGGAAGCGGGCGCTGTCCAGCACGCCGGCCATGCCGACGATCTTGTTGTGCGGCACGCCGGAGAATTTCTGCAGCGCCCAGACCATCGCGTCGAGCGGGTTGGTGATGCAGATGATGAAGGCGTTCGGCGCGTGGGCCTTGATGCCTTCGCCGACGGCCGCCATCACCTTGAGGTTGATGCCGATCAGGTCGTCGCGGCTCATGCCCGGCTTGCGCGGCACGCCGGCGGTGACGATCACCACATCGGCGCCGGCGATGTCGGCATAGGAGTTGGTGCCCGAAAGCTTGGCGTTGAAGCTGTCCACCGGGGCGGACTGGGCGAGGTCGAGCGCCTTGCCCAGGGGCAGGCCTTCGGCGATGTCGAAGATCACCACATCGCCCAGTTCCTTCAGGGCCGCCAGGTGGGCCAGGGTGCCACCGATCTGTCCGCCACCGATAAGAGCAATCTTCTTGCGCGCCATGGGATGTCCTTCCAGGGATATAGGGGCCGTGCGTGGGGCCAGGGAAATTGTGCGGCTGCTAACTAGCCGCTGAGCACCCCGCCTGCAAGTCGGCAGATCGTCCTATTCGGCCACCAGGCGCAGGAAGGCCATCGCACCGCGCGGGGCCCCGCCATAAGCGCCAAGGACGGAAGACGGAGCAAAGTTAAAGGCATAGAGGCCGCCCATCCCCAGCGTGAAATGCTCCGACAATTGGACATCCCGGACCACGCCAACACTGATTTCCCCAGCGGTGAAAAGGCCCGGCTCGGGCACCAGTTCGCCGCTCTCGATCGCCTCGCCCCGGGCGAACAGGCTCCAGCCGGCATCCGGCTTCCAGGTCGCCTCGACCAGCCCGGCATTGGTGCTCTCGCCGTCGGACAGGCGCTTGTTGCCGAACGCCGCCGTGACGCCCAGCGATCCAAAAGAGAAGGTTTCGAACCAGGTGGCGCTGATGGTGGCGCGCTGCTCATTGTCGGCAGCGTGCAGCGCCTCCGGACTTTTCAGCCAGCCCAGCGAGGCCTGCAACGACCAGTTCTGCGCCGGATTGAAAGTCAGGCGCAGGGCGGTGGAATCGAACCGGGCTTCGTCGAAATCAAACCGGAACTGGTCGGGCTCGCGGCCGGTGAATTGCGAGACCTCGAATTTCCACTGGTCATGGACAAAGCCCGCTGTCGCCACGCCGAAGGTGATATGCGTGGAATCCAACCAGTGATGCGTGATCGGCGTCGCCGGATTATCCAGCGCCGAGGGGCGATGCATGTAGGCACCCGGCCCCAGCGCCGGTTCGCCCGGATAGCCAACATAAAGAAAAAGACTGTCGCCCTGTGACAGCTTCTGGCTGACGCTGGCCGACATCTCCATCACCAGTTCGTGCGGATGCTGGCGGTTGACCAGGTGCGTCACGCCGTCAGCGGTTTCACCGGCCGCCAGCAGCAGCGGATAGCCGCGCTTGCCCATGAAGGGATCGAGGCTGAGCATGCCGCGCAGCGCCAGCGTCCCGCCGCTGGCCAGTGGCGTGGAGGCCATGCCCATCGCCATGCCGGTGGCGAAGCCCATGCTGTCGCCGCGCGGGCCCGACTGGCTGTCCGCCACGGCCAACAGTTTTGCGTGCCACATCACCATCCAGTCGCCAGTGTCTTCGAGATGGATGCCCGCATGCGGCGCGGCTTCCGGCTGCCAGCTTGTGCCCGACGCCTCGCGCGACATGGCATAGGGACCCAGCACGCCTTGCATGGGCGGCATCGCCATGCCGTGCATGGCGTGATCCATCACTGGCGCCGGCATCTGGTGCGCGGAATGATCGACGGGTTCCTGCGCCAGCGCGGGCGTGGCGGCGAGCAGAAACAGCAGGGAAAGTTTTTTCATCATCGTCCAAAAGAAAAGGCCGGGCGTTTTCGCGCCCGGCCTTTCTCATATAGAAAAGAGGCGATTGTTAGATCGCTTCCTTCAACTCCTTGGAGGCGCGGAACGCGACCTTCTTGGACGCCTTGATCTTGATGGCCTCGCCGGTGGCGGGGTTGCGGCCCATGCGGGCGGCGCGCTTGCGCACGACGAGGATGCCCAGGCCATTGAGGCGGATGCGCGCGCCCTTCTTCAGGTGCTTGGTGATAAGCGCGATGGCGTCTTCCACGAAGAGGTTGGCGCTCTTCTGGGAGATCTCGTGCTTCTCGGCCAGAGCGGCGGCAAGCTGGCGGGTGGAAAGAGTTTCGACCTTCACGGCCGCAGTCTTGGTCTTGGTTGCCATTGGGATGGTCCCTCTTAACGAATCAACAGATAGGCCAGAATTTACTGCATTTCCTGAATCTGCAAGCGCGCAAAAACGAAAAAAGCCCCGAAAATCGGGGCTTTCTTGCGGTTATTCACGAAAAACCCGGTTTTACTGGGCTTTTTGCGTCCCCGCGCGCCAGCGGCGCGCGGGAAAACAGGATCAGGCGGCGTCGGAGCTGTTGTTCTCGACGCGCTCGCTGATGCGGGCGGACTTGCCGGTGCGGCCGCGCAGGTAATAGAGCTTGGCGCGACGCACCTTGCCCTTGCGGACCACGGTCACCGAGTCGACCAGCGGCGAATAGATCGGGAAGACGCGCTCCACGCCCTCGCCATAGGAGAGCTTGCGCACGGTGAAGGCCTCGTTCAGGCCAGCGCCCTGGCGGGCGATGCAGACGCCTTCGAACGCCTGGATGCGCTCGCGGGTCTTGTTCGACTTGGTCTTCTCATCAAAGGTGACGTCCACCACCTTGACGTTGACCTTGAGGGTGTCGCCCGGACGGAAGTCGGGCAGCGCCTTGGTCCGCACGGTCGCCATCTGCTCGGCTTCGAGCGTCTGCAAAAGGTTCATTTCGTAGTCTCCGTACTCTATTGATGTGGTCGCGGTTTGCGTGCCTTTCCCAGCCGAATTCGACAAAATTCGGCTGGGAAAGACGCTAAAACCGCCACTGCGAGCCGGGCCGTATAGCCTAGCGCCTCTTTTTTTCAAAGGGGGAAAGCCCCTTTTCATAGAGGCTCCAGAGGTCGGGGCGGCGTTCCCGTGTCAGCCGTTCCGCCTCACCTTGCCGGAATTCGGAAATTTCCTTGTGATTTCCGCCATTTAGGACATCCGGGATGGCCCTTCCCTCAAAGTCCTGCGGGCGGGTGAAATGGGGGTATTCCAGCAGCCCGGCGGCGAAGCTTTCCTCCTCGGTGGAGGCATGCTGCCCCAGCACCCCGGGGATCAGCCGGACCGTGGCCTCGATCAGGGCCATGGCGGCGATCTCGCCCCCCGCCAGCACAAAGTCGCCCAGGCTGACTTCCTCGATTCTTCGGGCCTCGATCACCCGCTGGTCCAGGCCCTCGAAACGGCCACAGAACAGGATGGCGCCGGGCCCGGCCGCTAAGTCGCGGACCCTGCCTTGAGTCAGCGGTGCGCCGCGCGGCGACAGATAGATCAGGGGGCGCTCATTGCGGGGCACCGCATCAATCGCGGCGGCGGCGACGTCGGCGCGCAGCACCATGCCCGGCCCGCCACCGGACGGGCTGTCATCCACCGTGCGGTGCTTGCCCAGGCCGTGGTCACGGATATCGCGGACATCGAGCGACCAGAGATTGCTGGCCAGCGCCTTGCCCAGCAGCGAACCGCCCAGCGGCCCGGGGAACATGTCGGGAAAAAGAGTCAGAACGCTTGCTGCCCAGCTATTCGACATGGGGATGCCCGCTGGTGTCCTCGTCGTACTCCGGCACCGCAATCAGAATACGCCCGCCCTTGATGTCGATTTCCGGCACGGTCTCGCGGGTGAAGGCCAGAAGAATATCATCATCACCGCGCTGAATCGCGATCACATCGCCCGCGCCGAAATTGTGCAGGGCCGAGACCTTGCCGATCAGGCGGCCTTGCGCGTCATAGGCTTCCAGCCCGACCAGGTCGGCATGGTAGAATTCGTCTTCGTCCGGCGCAGGCAGCGCATCGCGCGGCACGAACAGCTCGGTGCCCCGCAGTGCCTCGGCAGCCTCGCGCGTGGCGATACTCTTGAATGAAATCACCGCCTCGCCCGGTTTACCCGTGCGAAAAGCGGTGATCTCGTAACGTCTGCCCGATACGTCATGCAGCACGCCGTAGCGCGACAGGGCTTCGGGGTCGGCGGTGAAGGTCTTGACCTTCACCGCGCCCTTCAGGCCCTGGGCGCCCATCACGGCAGCCAGCAGGACGTTGCCGGACAATTACTCGGCAGCCGGAGCTTCCGCAGCCTTGGCGGCGGCGGCAGCGCGTTCCTGCGCCTTCTTCTTGGGCTGGGCCTTGTTGGGGTTGTTGTGGACGCGCTTCTTGGTGATGCCGGCATCGGCCAGCCACTTGTTGACGCGGTCCGAGGCAACGGCGCCCTTGACGACCCAGGCCTTGGCCTTTTCCAGGTCCAGCTTGATGCGGTCGGCATGATCCGACGGCAGCAGCGGATTGTAGAAGCCGATCTTCTCGATGAAGCGGCCGTCGCGCGGGCTGCGCGAGTCGGAGATCACGATGTTGTAGTGCGGACGCTTCTTGGTGCCGCCGCGGGCGAGACGAATACGCAGAGCCATTTGAGTTTTCCTTCGTTGCTTCTGTTTTGGTCGCTCCGGCTCTCGCCGACGCTCCCGTTGAACTGTTGAACTATTTGCGCGGAAAGCCCGGAGGCATACCGCCACCGAACATTCCGCCCATCATTCCACTTGGGCCACCGGGCATTTGCGGCATGCGGCCGCCCTTGCCCATTTTCTTCATCATGTCCGCCATCTGGCGGTGCATCTTGAGAAGCTTGTTGACCTCGCTGACCTCGACGCCCGAACCGGCGGCGATGCGCTTCCTGCGCGAGCCATTGATAAGGTCGGGATCGCCGCGCTCGGCGCGGGTCATGGATTTGATGATCGCTTCCTGGCGGGTGATGACGCGGTCGTCGATACCCGCTGCGTCGAGCTGATCCTTGATCTTGCCCACGCCCGGCAGCATGCCCAGGATGCCCTTCATGCCACCCAGCTTCTTCATCTGGCCAAGCTGCGAAGCCAGGTCGTTCATGTCGAACTGACCTTTCTTCATTTTGGCGGCGAGCTTTTCCGCCTCCGCCTTGTCGATGCCTTCGGCGGCCCGTTCGACCAGGCTGACGACATCGCCCATGTCGAGGATGCGGCCGGCAACGCGCGCCGGGAAGAAGGGTTCCAGCGCTTCCAGCTTTTCGCCCGCGCCCAGGAACTTGATCGGTGCGCCGGTCACGAACCGCATCGACAGCGCCGCGCCGCCACGGCCATCGCCATCGACGCGCGTCAGGATGATGCCGGAAATGCCGACCGTGTCGTTGAACGATTTGGCGATATTGACCGCGTCCTGGCCGGTCAGCGAATCCGCCACCAGCAGGGTTTCGTGCGGCGAAACCAGTTTCTTCACCGACGCCACTTCGGCCATCAGCTGTTCATCGACATGCTGGCGGCCGGCGGTATCAAGGATGACGGCGTCATAGCCGCCGACCTTGGCCGACGCCATGGCGCGGCGGGCGATGTCGAGCGGCCCCTGCCCGGCGATGATCGGCAGCACGGCAACGCCGGCCTGCTCGCCCAGCACGCGCAACTGCTCCATAGCGGCAGGGCGGGTGGTGTCGAGCGACGCCATCAGCACGCGCTTCTTCTCGCGGGTCTGCAGCATCAGCGCCAGCTTGGCGGATGTCGTGGTCTTGCCCGAACCCTGCAGGCCGACCATCAGGATCGGCGCGGGCGGCGATCCCAGGCTCAGCGAGGCGTTCTCCGCACCGAGCACTTCGACCAGCACATCGTGCACGATCTTGATGACCTGCTGGGCGGGCGAGACCGAGCGGATGACATTCTCGCCGATGGCGCGCGGACGCACCTTGTCGATGAAATCCTTCACCACCGGCAACGCCACGTCCGCCTCGATCAGGGCGGCGCGCACTTCGGCCAGCGCGGCATCGACATCGCTCTCGCTGAGCGCGCCGCGCCCGCGAAGCTTGTCGAATACGCCGCCGAGGCGCGATTGCAGTGACTCAAACATCAGACCTCAAAACCCAAACAGTTTCGCCCCAGGGGGCGCAACGCGCTGCCTGGGGGCGATCCCTCGCGCAGGGCGGGGGACCGAAGGGCCTTCTGGCTCTTCGGAAAGTGTCGGCGTTCTAGGCCCTCCCAGCGGCAAAAGTCAAATATCCAGCCTTTAAAAGGCCTTGGATGCTGGTGGTTTGACCGTAACCGTACAGAATTAGGCATTGGTGGCCGCTGCGCGGGCGGGCATAAGCTGCCGCCATGCTGATAACCCCACCGGCCACACCCCACGATTTCCAGCCCGACCTGGATGCCGTCGCCGCCATCCCCGCCATCGGCACCATCCTGGAAGTGATCTGCCGCACCACCGGCCTGCGCTTTGCCGCCGTCGCCCGTGTCACCGAGGATCGCTGGGTCTGCTGCGCGGCCAAGGACGATCTCGCCTTCGGCCTGGTGCCCGGCGGCGAGTTGAAAGCCGAAAGCACCATCTGCAACGAGATCCGCAGCCATGGCCGCGAGGTCGCCATCGACCATGTCGCCGAGGACGATTCCTGGTGCAACCACCACACCCCGGCGCTGTACGGCTTCCAGAGCTATATCTCGGTGCCGATCACGCTGACCGATGGCGAATTCTTCGGCACGCTCTGCGCCATCGATCCGCATCCCAACACGCTGAACAATCCCAGCGTGCTCGGCATGTTCCGGCTCTTCGCCCGGCTCATCGCCCATGAGCTGGAGGCCTATCAGCAGCTGCAGCAGATGGAGCGCGAGAACCGGGCGCTGCACCAGTCCTTCGATGCGGGCCTGGGCCATGACATGCGCAACACGCTGGCGGCGATGCTGGCAGGCACGCGGCTGCTGACACGTACGCCGCTGAATGATCGCGCCAAGCTGATCGTGGCGGAAATGGAAAAGTCGGCCCAGCAACTGTCGCAGCAGGTGATGACAGCGATGTCGCCCGGCGCCTTGCCGCCGAGTTGACAGCCTCCGCTGCGGCGGCGAGGCTTGCCCCATAATAATATCCTGGGGGGAAAACCATGACCGATCTCAGCCGCCGCAGCCTGCTGGCAGGCGTTGCCGCCCTGCCCGCCGCCAACGCCTTTGCCCAGCCTGCGCCCAATCCCCTGCTGGGGCGTCCCCGCAGCGTCATCACCGAGCCGCCCCGCGAATGGGGCCCGGGCGCACCGCTCTCGGTCTTCCCCGATCCCGACATCATCAACCTGGACCCCAGCTTCAATGCCCTGCGCCAGAATCATGGTGCCATCCGGCGGGTGGGCACCGGCTTTGAATGGGCGGAAGGCCCCGCCTGGTCGGGCGAAGGCCAGTATGTCGTCTTCAGCGACGTGATGGGCGACGTGCAGTATCGCTACATCTGGGATGCCAACATCGTGCTGCCCTTCCGGCGGCCATCCTTCAACAGCAACGGCAACAGCTTCGATTTCCAGGGCCGGCAGATTTCCGCCCAGCATTTCAACCGCCGCGTCGTGCGCTGGGAGCATGATGGCTCCATGACCATCATCGCCGACAAGTTCAACGGCCAGCCGCTGAACTCGCCCAACGACCCGGCGCCCCATCCCGATGGCAGCATCTGGTTTTCCGATCCGACGTTCGGATCGCAGATGTCCGAAGGCCATGTCGATATTGGCGACGGGCCGACCAACCCGGGCGGCCGTCTCAACCCGGCGCTGGGCAATCCGGGCAGCGGCATCATCAGTTCGCAGAAGCAGGTGCTGCCGCGCCAGATCTATCGCTGGGACCCGTCGGGCCGCGTCGACATGGTGGCCACCGGCGGCAATCCCAACGGCCTGGCCTTCTCGCCCGACTACAAGAAGCTGTACTTCGTCTGGACCGGCGGCATTTCGCAGGCCGATGTCGTGGGCGGCAAGCTGCAGAACATCCGCCCCTTCACCGATTGCATGATCGACGGCGTGCGCTGCGGCCCGGACGGGTTGCGCGTCGATGTCGCCGGCAATGTCTGGATCGGTTCGGCGGCGCCGCTGGGCTATGGCGGCGTCACGGTATGGAATCCCGATGGCAAGGCCATTGGCCGCATCCGCCTGCCGGAAAACTGCGCCAATCTCTGCTTCGCCGGGCCCAAGCGCGACTGGCTGTTCATGACCGCCAGCCAGTCGATCTACACGCTGCGCGTCAACATACAGGGCGCAGCGCCCAGCTAGGGCGACGAACGCCCTGAGCGTAAGCGAAGGGCACGGTGCCCAGTTAGTTGTCCTTGCTGTCATGGCCCGCGACTGCGGGCCACCCAGGTGACGTCTGCGCCGGGCTTTCAGGCATCGCGTTATCCCAACTGGATGGCCCACACTCCGGTGGGCCATGACAATTGTGGTGCTGCGGAACCTGTAGTTGACAGCCCGCCGCCACCCTTCGATGCTTCCCGCAAGAACAGAATCCTTGGGGGAAACATGACCGATCTCAACCGCCGCCTCATGCTTGCGGGCGCCGCCGCCACCGTACCGGCGCTGGCGCTGGCGCAGACGCGCCCGCAACAGGCCAACGTCATCTCCAATCCGCCGCGCCAGTGGGGCCCGGGCTCGCCGCCGGTGAGCTATCCCGATCCCGATGTGCTGGTGATCGATCCTTCCTTCAGCGACCTGATCCTGGGCCTGACCGCGATCCAGCGCGTCGGCACCGGCTACCAGTGGGCGGAAGGCCCGGCCTGGAGCGCGCAGGGCAATTACGTCGTCTTCAGCGACGTGCAGGCGAGCATCCAGTATCGCTACATCTGGGAAACCGGCCAGGTCACGCCCTATCGCAAGGAAAGCTACAACGCCAACGGCAGCGCCTTCGATTTCCAGGGCCGCCAGATCACGGCGCAGGATTTCGCCCGCCGCGTCGTGCGCTGGGAGCATGACGGCGCGATGACCGTCATCGCCGACAAGTATAATGGCCAGCCGCTGAACTCGCCCAACGACTTCGCCGTGCATCCCGACGGCAGCATCTGGTTCACCGACCCCTATTATGGCGGCCAACTTTCCGAAGGGCATCCCGACCTGGATGGCGGCCCCTTCAATCCGGGTGGCCTGCGCGATCCGCGCATCGGCAACCAGGGCAGCGGCATCTTCAGTGCGCAGAAGCAGGTCCTGCCGACACAGATCTACCGCTGGGACCCTTCACCAGCTCCCGGGGGCCGCCTCGACGTCGTCGCCACCGGCAAGGTGCCCAACGGCCTGGCCTTCTCACCCGACTGGAAGAAACTCTATTTCCTCTGGGGCGCGGACCTGGCCGTGGCCGATGTGGTGAACAACCGGCTGCAGAACATCCGCACCTTCAGCGACCTGATGGTGGATGGCGTCAAATGCGGCGGCGACGGCGTCCGCGTCGACCGCGCCGGCAATGTCTGGTCGCCCTCCAACGCCGCCTTCGGCTATTCCGGCGTCACCATCTGGAACCCGGCGGGCAAGCTGATTGGCCGCATCCGCCTGCCGGAAGTCTGCGCCAACGTGACCTTTGCAGGCCCCAAGCGCGACTGGCTCTTCATGTGCGCCAGCCAGTCGGTCTACCTGCTGCATCTGAATATCCAGGGTGCGAGTCCTTTCTAAAAGGGCTCGTGCCCGGCAGCAGCACCGCCCGGCTGGTGTCCGCTACTTCAGCCCGAGCGTCTGGGCGAGATAGACAAAGGATAAGCCCCACATCTCCGCCGACTGCTTGTGGTCGGCGGCGGCGGAATGGCCGCCATCGGTGTTCTCGTAGAACAGCACGTCATGGCCCTGTTCCTTCATCCGCGCCGCCATCTTGCGGGCATGGACCGGTGTGACGCGGTCGTCGCTGGTGGCGGTGACGAAGAAGACCGACGGATATTGCACGCCCTTTTTCACATTCTGGTACGGGCTGTAGCTGAGGATGTAATCCCGTTCCTTCGCAATCGCCGGATCGCCATACTCGCCAATCCAGGAAGCGCCCGCGCCGATATGGGTGTAGGCGATCATGTCGATCAGCGGCACCTGGCAGACCACCGCCCCGAACAGTTCCGGCCGCTGCACCATCACGGTGGAGACCAGCAGGCCGCCATTGGAACCCCCCATGATGCCAAGCTGCTTGGGCGTGGTCAGCTTGCGCTTGGCCAGGTCCTCTGCCACCGCCGCGAAATCGTCATAGGCGCGCTGGCGGTTTCGCTTCAGCGCCGCGTCGTGCCAGGCGGGACCAAACTCGCCGCCGCCGCGAATGTTCGCCACGACATAGACGCCACCCTTGCCCACCCACAGCCGCCCGAAATTGGCGGAATAGGATGGCGTCAGCGACACCTCGAAACCGCCATAGCCATAAAGAATGGCGGGCGCAGGCCCCTTCATCGTCTTGGGCCGCGTCACGAAGTACGGCACTTTCGTTCCGTCCTTCGATATCGCCTCGAACTGCTTCGTCACCATGTTCTTGGCGTCGAAGCGGGCGGGCAGCGACTTGATCGCCTTCGGCTTGTTGTTGCCCGCATCATAATAAAGCGTCGGGGGGATCAGGTAACTCTCGAAGCCGAACAGGGCGGCGGTGCCGTAAATGTCGACGCTGCTGATTTCCGGTGTGCCCGCGCCGGGCAACGGCAGCACCGCGTTCGACCAGCCCTTGCCGTTGGTGGTGAAGACATGGATCTGGCCGATCACGTTCTTTGTCACCGCCGCATAGACACGATCGCGGCCCACGGCGACGCTTTCGATACTGGCGCGCGGGCCTGGATCAAGGATCAACTGGCTAGGGGTACCTTCACGGAAGGCGATCAGCGATCCTTTCTTGAAGCCGCCGAAATCGGCCCGCAGGGTGGCGATCAGCGCCCCGTCGATCATGCCCTGCACCACCGCCGTCAGGGGCAGCTTCAGCTTGCGCGCCTTGCCCCCCTTGCCGGCCAATAAGTCCAGCACGAAATACTCGTTCTCGAAGAAGCTGGGCGAGCGCACCACCATCGCATACGGCCCCTGTTTGGGGCGCATCACGAAACCCGACGCCGCCACATCGGTCAGCTTGCCTTCATAGACCACCGGCGCTTTCGCAATCGGCGTCCCACGCGTCCAATGCTTGACGATGCGCGGATAGCCGCTGGTGGTCAGGCTGCCCTTGCCGAAATCCGTGCCGAACAGCACGCTGTTGTCATCGACCCACGACACATCCGACTTGGCCTCCTTCAGGTTGAAGCCGTCGGTGATCCATTTGCGGCTGGGAATGTCGAACTCGCGCACCACCACGGCATCGCCGCCGCCGCGTGACAGCGAGATCAGGCAGCGCGTCTGGCCCGGCGCGCATTCCGCGCCCTTGTAGACCCAGTTTTCCTTCTCGGCCTTCGCCAGCGCGTCCACATCCAGCAGCACGTCCCATTTGGGACTGGGCTTCTGGTAGTCGGCCAGGCTGGTGCGCCGCCACACGCCCTTGGGGTTCTTCGCGTCCTGCCAGAAATTGTAGGCCATGCCCGCCCGCAGGCTGGCATAGGGGATGCGGTCGGAAGCATCCAGCACCGACAGGATGCTGTCGTAATTGCCCTTGTAGCGGGGATCGGCCTTCAGTGCGGGCAGCGAGGCCTGGTTCTGCGCCTTCACCCAGTCGAGCTGTTTCTTGCCCTGCACATCTTCCAGCCACACATACGGGTCGGCAGGCGGTTTGGCAGGCATCTGGGCTCCGAGAATGAGGAAGGACAACAGGGGAACGGCGAGGCGGACGATCTTGCGCATGGCTGGTCCCGCAATTTGGTGGCGGAGGATGGAAAGTTTCCGCCCCGCAGGCAATGGAAAAGCCCCTTGCGACCACATATAAGGCAGGCCATGACCGCCTTCCTCAAAATGCACGGACTCGGCAACGATTTCGTGGTCTTCGACGCCCGCGACAGCGCGATTGCCATCACCCCGGCCCAGGCCAGGGGGATCGCGGATCGCCGTTTCGGCATTGGCTGCGACACGGTGGTGCTGATCGGTCCCGGCGGCGCAGAGGCTGACGCCAGCCTGCGCTTCTTCAATGCCGACGGCGGCGAGGTCGAAAGCTGCGGCAATGCCACCCGCTGCATCGCGCGCCTGCTGATGGACGAGCGCGGCCTTAGCCGCGTCAAGCTTGCCACGCGCGGCGGCCTGCTGGCCTGCAGCGATGCGGGCAAGGGCCTGGTCGAGGCCGACATGGGACCGGCGCGCCTGGAATGGCAGGAAATTCCCATGGCGCAGCAAACCGACACGCTGAACTTCCCGTTGCCGCTTGATGGACAGATGCTGCCCGCCAGCGCCGTCTCGATGGGCAATCCCCATTGCGTCATCTTCGTGCCCGACGCCGAAAAGATTCCGGTGGCGACGCTGGGGCCGCGCATCGAAACGCATCCGCTGTTCCCCCAGAAGGTCAATACCGAGTTCGTCAGCGTCCTCGGCGAGAACCGCCTGCGGCAGCGGACCTGGGAGCGTGGCGCGGGTCTCACCCTGGCCTGCGGCACCGGCGCCTGCGCCGCCGCCGTGGCGGCAGCACGGCTGGGAAAAACCGGCCGCAAGGTCGAAGTGGTGCTGGATGGCGGTTCGCTGTTCATCACATGGCGCGAGAGCGACAGCCATGTGATCATGACTGGCCCCGCCGCCACCGTGTTCCGCGGCCAGGTCGATCTGAGACTGTTTGGTTGATGAAAAGCTTCGGACAGGAACCGCCGCCGCCCAGCTTCATGGAGCGGCTGAAGGCCGGGCTGACCAAGAAGGGCAGCCTGTCCGACAGCCTGGTGGGGCTCTTCACCCGCCGCAAGCTCGACGCCGCCACGCTGGTGGAACTGGAAGAAGCGTTGATCCGCGCCGACCTGGGTGGGGCGCAGGCCAAGGCTATCGCCGCCGCCATCGGCAAGGGCCGTTACGATACCGATATCAGCGATGGAGAACTGCGCACCCTGCTGGCGCAGGAGATCGAGAAGCTGCTGGCCCCCGTGGCCCGGCCGCTGGTGACCGATGCGGGCCCCAAACCCTTCGTGGTGCTGGTTGCCGGTGTCAACGGCGCGGGCAAGACCACCACCATCGGCAAGATCGCCCGCCTGCTGACGAAAAGCGGCGCGAAAGTGACGCTTGCGGCAGGCGATACCTTCCGCGCCGCCGCCATCGAGCAGCTGGGGGTGTGGGCCAAGCGGGCCGGCGCGGAATTCGTCGCCACAAGGCAGGGCGGCGACGCCGCCGGCCTGGCCTTTGAAGCGCTGGAGACGGCGCGCGCCAATGGCAGCGATGTTCTGATCATCGACACGGCGGGGCGGCTGCAGAACAAGGCGGGCCTGATGGCCGAGCTGGAAAAGATCGCCCGCGTCATCAAGAAGCTGGACCCGTCATCGCCCCATGCCGCGCTGCTGGTGCTGGATGCCACCACCGGCCAGAACGCCATCAGCCAGGTGGAGGCCTTTACCGCCTCGGTGCCCCTGACCGGGCTGGTCATGACCAAGCTGGACGGCACGGCCAAGGGCGGCATCCTGGTGGCGCTGGCGGCCCGCTTTGGCCTGCCGGTGCACTATCTGGGCATTGGCGAGGGTGAAGACGACCTGCAGGCCTTCGACGCGGGCGCCTTTGCCCGCGCGCTGGCGGGAGTGGAATGATGAATAGCCAAGTTCGCCGCCTGATCCTCGACCTGGGGCCGCTGCTGATCTTCTTCGCGGCCTTCAAGCTGGGCGGCTTCTTTGTCGCCACTGCCGCCTTCATGGTGGCGATCCTGACGGCGCTGGTGATCGGCTATGCCCTTGAGCGGAAACTCTCGCCCATGCCGCTTTTCACAGCGGTCCTGGTGCTGATCTTCGGCGGACTGACGCTTTACCTGCAGAGCGAAGTGTTCCTGAAGGTCAAGGTCACCATCCTCTATGCCTTTTTTGGCATCATCCTGCTGGGCGGACTGGCGACGGGGCGGCTTTTCATCAAGTACGTCTTCGGCCACGCCTTCGACCTGGACGAACCGGGCTGGCGCAAGCTCACACTGCGCTGGGGAATTTTCTGTCTCGTGCTGGCGGCGCTGAACGAGAGCGTGTGGCGCCTCACTTCCACAGAGACCTGGGTGGACTTCAAGGTCTGGGGCATTCTGCCGCTGATCCTGCTCTTCGCTGTTGCGCAAACACCGCTGCTGTTGCGCCATGCGCAGGATGAGAAGACCCCGGACGGGAAATAAGTCCCATCGCGCCATCGGCTTGGCGCAACAGATGTGGGGTCGCGGACTTCGCCTACCAATCATAGTGTTCCGATGCGGCACACGCGCAGCAGGGCACGGCGCATTTGTTGCCGCCGCCGCAATGATCCGCATACGTATCAGCGCCGCATGCGATTTTGCGCATGGACAAGCCTGCTCAAACCGAGTTTAACATGAGGCCATACGGCAAGGGGCTGGCGCGTGTCATACGCAGCGTCTGCAAAAGACGCCAAGACGCAATACGACGCGCGAGATAGCAGGGGTTTGCATGATCAAGGGGCAGCGGAAGGCGGGGACGGGCTTTGACCTGTCCGAAGCGCCGTCGCACCTGATCCGCCGCTGCCAGCAATTCTATGGCGACCTCTATGCCCGCGAAGCCGGCGCGCGCGAACTGACCAAGCAGCAATTCATGCTGCTGGCAGCGCTGGAACAGAATGAAGGCGTCAGCCAGACGGCGCTGGTAGAGATCACCGGCATCGATCGCTCCACCCTGGCAGAGATGGTGCGCCGCATGCTCGAAAAGGGCCTGCTGACGCGCGAGCGTACCGAGGAAGATGCCCGCGCCAACGCGGTGGCGATCAGCCCTGCGGGCCGCAAGGCGCTGCGCAGTGCACGCAACGCCGCCGACCGGGCCGAACGCGCGCTGCTCGATGCCCTGCCGCTGCCCGACCGGCAGAAATTTCTCAAGGCGCTGCGCGAAATCGCCCAGGCGGCAGAAGCCCTGGCCGCCAATGGCCATGAAAAGCCCGCCAAGCCCGCCCGCAAGCGGCGGCTTTCCTAGTCGCCGTGTCATGGCCCGCAAATGCGGGCCACCAAGGTGACGTCTGCGCCGGACTTTCAGAAATTAGCGGCTTCCCAACTGGATGCCCGCTTTCGCGGGCATGACAGCAGGGATCTCACACCACAATGTTGATGTGCTGGCCCAGCCTTGCGCCCGGCTGCGCCGTGGGCGCGGCCTGCGGCGCGGCAGCGGCCGTGGCGGGCCTGGCCGTCTGCACCGGGGCACCCGCCTGAAACTCCGTCATCGCCGCCACAAAGGCGGGCGCGGCGGTCTTGGCGGCCTGCTTGGCCGCCAGCGCGGCCTGGGCGGCCTGCTGCGCGGCAATAAGGTTGGCGGCGGAGATCTGCATCCCCCCAACCTGTCAAAACAGGGTTAGCGAATGGTTAAGCACCGCGCGCGGCGCGAATGGCGGGCAGCAATTCGCGCTGCACCACCTCGGGCGTCAGCGCCCCGGTATATTTGTAGCGGATCACGCCCTTGCCATCGACGACAAAGGTTTCCGGCGCGCCATAGACGCCCCATTCGATCCCGGCCTTGCCATCGATATCATTGCCAATGCGGTTGAAGGGATTGCCGGTCTCGGCCAGGAAGGCGCGGATCTTGTCCGGCGTGTCGCGCTGCACGAAGCCGTAGATCTCGAAGCCTTCCGTGGCCGTCATGGCCGCCAGTTGCATCAGCACCGGGGCCTCGATGTGACATTCGGCGCACCAGGACCCGAAGACATTGACCAGCGTGACCCGGCCCGCCGCCAGTTCCTGCCGCCCGAAACCTTCCGTCAGCGCATCCAGCGCCGGCAGCGTCACCGACGGCGCAGGCTTGTCGAGCAAGGCCGGCGGCACAAAGGTCGGCGCCATGAACAGGCTGCGGAACAGCACCACCGCCAGCCCGGCGAAGATCGCCACCGGCAGCAGGAAGACAAGCCGGCGGTTCATTGCTTCTCCAGCGCGGCCAGCTTCGCCTTGGCGGCACGCCATTTGGCGATGGTCCACACTAACAGGCCGCCCAGCGCGATCACGGTGACGGCGTAAGCGGGCCAGATGAAAGCGCCATAGGGCGCAACATCGAAACTCATGCTTCCGCTCCCATCAGGTTCCGCGCGCGGCGTTCGACGATCATGGTGCGGATACGCACCAGCCACAGCGTGAGGAACAACAGGAAATAACCGCCCATCATGGTCAGCAGCGGGCCCAGGAACACCGGCGCGACATGGCCCGACACGATGCTTTCGCCCTGGTGCAGCGTCGCCCACCAGTCGACCGAGAATTTGATGATGGGAATGTTCACCGCACCGACCAGCGCCAGGATGGCGCAGATGCGCGCCGCCTTGGTTTCATCCTCGATGGCGTTCCACAGCGCCGAATAACCGAGATAGAGGAAGAACTGCACCAGCGTGCTGGTCATGCGCCCGTCCCACTCCCACCAGGTGCCCCACATCGGCTTGCCCCAGAGCGAACCCGTCGCCAGCGCCAGCAGCGTGAACACCGCGCCAATCGGTGCCGCCGTGCGGGCGGCGACATCGGCCAGGATGTGGCGATTGACTAGGCTGAACAGCGACGCAACCGCCATCGAGAGATAGACCACCGTCGCCATGCTGGCGGCGGGGACATGGATGAACATGATCAGCACGGTGCGGCCCTGCTGATAGTCGGGCGGGGTGGAGAAGCCGAGGTACAGCCCGGTGCCAATGGTCAGCACCGTCACCGCCGCCAGCCACGGCAGCACGGCGCCGGACAGGCCCAGGAAACGGGCCGGGTTGGCATAACGGAACAGCCAGTCGAACATGCGGGTCTTCTATCCCTGTTAGCCGGCCAGATTGAGGCGCACCGCCATGGCGGCGATGAAGGGACTTAGCAAAACCGTGGCCAGCGAGAAAGCCGCCAGGAAGCCAAAGGCGCCCGTGGCCAGGCCGGTCTGCACTTCGACCACCATGCCGGTGCCAAAGATCACCGCCGGGGTGAGCAGCGGCAGCACGATCAGGGGCAGGATCAGGCCGCCGCGCCGCAGCGACAGCGTCAGGCTGGCCCCGATGGCCCCGGCGGCGCTCACGGCAGGCGTGCCCAGCAGCAGCGATGCCGCCAGCATCAGCATGGCGCCGGTGGGCAGGCCGAACAGCACCGACAGCACCGGCGACAGCAGCGTCAGCGGCAGGCCGGTCGCCAGCCAGTGCGCGATCATCTTGGCGGCGGCCGCGCCTTCCAGCGACAGGGGCGAGAGCGCGATGAGGTCGAGCGAGCCATCTTCGTAATCGGCCTGGAACAGGCGGTCGAGCGAGAGCAGCGCCGCCAGCGTCGCGCCGACCCACAAAATGCCCGCACCGACCTTCGACAACACCAGCATGTCGGGACCGACGCCCAGCGGCACCAGCGTCGCCACCAGCGCAAAGAACCCCAGCGCCAGGCCGACGCCGCCGCCCTCGCGCACCGACAGGCTCAGGTCGCGGCGCAGGAGTGCGAAGAAGGGCGTCACAGCTTCAGGCTTTCATTGCCAAGGCCCAGCGGTTCATGCGTGGCGGCGATGACCATGCCGCCCTGCCCGCAATGCAGCGCGATCAGCCGCGCCACCAGGCCCTTGCCGTCCACATCCAGCGCCGCGAAAGGTTCGTCCAGCAGCCAGAGCGGACGCGCCGTCAGCAGCAGCCTTGCAAGGCCCAGGCGGCGGCGCTGCCCGGCGGAAAGATAGCGGCAGGGCAGTTCCGCCTGCCGCGCGAGGCCGACCTGTTCCAGAAGTGCCGCCCTTCTTTCCTCCCCCGTTTTTACGGGGGAGGTGCCGGCGGCACTGCCGCCGACGGGGGGGGCACTATAAAGCTTGCTGAAGAAGGCCAACTGCTCGGAGACGGTGAAGCTGGCTTTCAGCGCATCGTGATGGCCCAGCCAGCCGATGAAGCGGCCACGCTCCTCAGGTTCGACGATCTCGTTGCCATTCTCGGTGACGAAGACGCGGCCCGCAGCCTGCGGCAGGAACCCGGCGACCAGCCGCAGCAGCGACGTCTTGCCCGCGCCATTGGCCCCTTCCAGCGCCAGCGCCTGCCCGGCGGTGACGCGGAACGACAGGCCCTCGAACAGGCGGCGTGTGCCGCGCGTACAGGCCAGCTTCTCGGCGGTGAGGGAGGCGATCATGGGCAAGCAAACTAGCCGCTTGGCCCGCGCGGTGAAAGTGCGACATTAGCGCGAGGAATTTTGCGGCCTGAGCAGGCGCGAGGAGCGCTGTGGGCGTTTAGCCCATGAGCGACGAGCAACGAACTCAGGACGCAAAATAACCGCGCTAGTACATGTGCTGGCCGCCGTTGATGGACAGAGTCGATCCCGTGATGAAGCCGCCCTCGTCCGCCACCAGGAAGGAGACAGCGCGGGCGATCTCGGACGCCTGGCCGAGCCGTCCGACCGGAATGCGCGCCACGATCTTGGCCAGCACGTCGGCGGGCACGGCGGCGACCATGTCGGTGTCGATATAGCCCGGCGCGATGGCGTTGACGGTGATGCCGGCGCGGGCGCCTTCCTGGGCCAGCGCCTTGGTGAAGCCATGGATGCCCGACTTGGCGGCGGCGTAATTGACCTGGCCATACTGTCCGGCCTGGCCGTTGATCGAGCCGATATTGACGACGCGGCCGAACTTGCGCTCGTTCATGCCGTCCCAGGCTGCCTTGCACATGTTGTAGCAACCGCCAAGGTTGGTATCCATCACCTCGTCCCAGGCGGTGCGGCTCATCTTCTTCATGGTGCCGTCGCGGGTGATGCCGGCATTGTTGACGATCACATCAACGGGGCCCAGCTCGCTCTCGACCTGTTTCACGCCCGCGATGCAGGCGTCGAAATCGGCGACGTCCCACTTGAAGGCCTTGATGCCGGTGCGGGCGGTGAAGTCCTTGGCGCGCTCATCATTGCCGGCATAGTTCGCCGCCACCGTGAAACCTGCATTCTTCAACGCGACCGAAATCGCCTCGCCAATGCCGCGCGTGCCGCCCGTAACCACCGCTACCCGTGCCATGCAATCTCCTGCCCTTGTTTGCGCCGATTAAGGCGGCAAACAGCGGATGGTTCAAACAAAAATCGCTGCCGCAGCGCGTCAATTCGGCCGCCTGCTTTTTAGACATGTTCGAGCGCCGCAGCAAAACCGCGGCGCGACTTTCCGCATGGGCAAAGGTCCGCCTCCACTTCGCGTGCAAGGCACGCAAGAAGAGGAGGTGCCCGGTTCATAGCGACAGCGTATGAACGGCCAGCCGCGCAGCGGCGATTAAGCCAGCGAAGGGCGGAGGGGTTAAATCAGATCTTCGAAAGCCTTTTGATGTTGGCGCGCACTTTCTTGCGGTAATCGCTGACGACACTGTCGCTGCTGCCGCCGGCCATCAGCTTGGCGCCGGCCTCGGTCGCAGCCGTCATCTTTTCCGACATCATCAGCTGGGTTTCGTCTTCCGCCGCCTTGCCGCCGCCCGCCAGCTTCATCATCCGCAGGGCGATGACCTGCTGCGACTCCGCCGCCAGCATCATCATGTTCAGCCAGGGGTTTTTCATGGAGCGACGGCCAGCAAAAGTACGGTGAGCAGCGGCAGCGTGCGAACGTTTTGCGTCCGGCCGCGCGACCAAGAATAAATCAACGCTCCACACAGAGCGCGATGCCCATCCCGCCGCCGATGCAAAGGGTGGCAAGACCCTTCTTGGCATCGCGCTTGCCCATTTCGAACAGCAGGGTGGTCAGCACCCGCGCGCCCGACGCACCGATGGGGTGGCCGATGGCGATGGCACCGCCATTGACGTTCACCTTGGCGGTGTCCCAGCCCATCTCCTTGTTGACGGCGCAGGCCTGGGCGGCGAAGGCCTCGTTGGCCTCGATCAGGTCGAGGTCCGACGCCTTCCAGCCCGCCTTTTCCAGCGCCTTGCGGCTGGCCGGGATCGGGCCGGAGCCCATCACCTTGGGGTCCACGCCCGCCTGCGCCCAGGAGGCAATACGCGCCAGCGGGGTGAGCCCGCGCGCGGCGGCGTCGGCGGCGCTCATCAGCACCAGCGCGGCCGCACCGTCATTGAGGCCCGACGCGTTGCCGGCGGTGACCGTGCCCGCCTTGTCGAAGGCGGGACGCAAACCGCCCATCGCCTCAAGCGTGGCGCCGTCGCGGATATATTCGTCGGTATCGACGATGGTGTCGCCCTTACGGCCCTTGACCGTCACGCTTGCGATCTCGTCCTTGAAGCGGCCCGCCTTCTTGGCGGCCTCGGCCTTGTTCTGGCTGGCGACGGCAAACGCATCCTGCTGTTCGCGGGTGATGTCCCACTGCTTGGCGACATTCTCCGCCGTGGTGCCCATGTGATAGCCGTTGAAGGCATCCCACAGCCCATCGCGGATCATGGTGTCGATGAAGTTCAGGTCGCCCATCTTCTGCCCGGCGCGCAAGTAAGCGGCATGGGTGGAAAGGCTCATGCTCTCCTGCCCGCCCGCCACCACGATGCTGCTGTCGCCCTGCGCGATCGCCTGGGCGCCCAGCGCCACGGCGCGCAGGCCTGAGCCGCAGACCATGTTGATGCCCCAGGCAGAGGTGCCGATGGGCAGGCCCGCCGCGATGGAAGCCTGGCGCGCGGGGTTCTGGCCCTGCGCCGCCGTCAGGACCTGGCCCAGGATCACTTCGCTGACCTCTTCGCCGGTCAGCCCGGCCCGCGCCAGCGCCGCGCGGATGGCGACCTCGCCCAGCTTGTGGGCGGAAACGCTGGCAAAAGCGCCCAGAAAGGAGCCCACGGGGGTGCGGGCAGCGGCAACGATCACGACATCAGACATGGGACAAGGCCTCCAGCTTCGCTGGTAGATGTACCGCAAAATCCCATGATTGCGATCGGCCAGAATAGGGGAGTAATACCAGAGGGTTGAAAAAATGCTGCGCAGCATTTCCATGCTGCATCTGCTAAAATTACGCTTTACGCACGCTACGGAAAGATGTTTGCTGCACTGCAAGCCCGCAAAGGGCGTGGGGTTACTTTACGTTCGGGGAAGTCGTGTCAGAAGAAAAATCAAAGTCTGAAAGTCCGGTCGTCATCAAGAAGTACGCGAACCGGCGTCTCTACAACACCCAGACATCGTCCTATGTGACGCTCGACCATCTTGCCGCGATGGTGAAGGACGGCACCGACTTCGAAGTGCAGGACGCGCGCACCGGTGACGACATCACCCGCAGCGTGCTGACCCAGATCATTTTCGAGGAAGAGGCCAAGGGCCAGTCCCTGCTGCCGATCAAGTTCCTGCGCCAGTTGATCCGCTTCTATGGCGACAGCCTGCAATCCTTCGTGCCGGGCTATCTCGACATGAGCATGGAAGGCTTCACCAAGAACCAGGGCGCGATGCGCGATCGTATCGCCGAGGCGCTGGGCGACGGCAACCAGATGGTGGAAAACCTCACGCGCCAGAACCTCGCCATGTTCGAGAACGCCATGTCGATGTTCACGCCCTTTGCCATGGGCGGCACCGCCAAGCCGAAGTCCGAGCCTTCCAAAAAGCCCGCCACCAGCGAAGTCGATACGCTGAAGCAGGAAATGGAAGCGATGCGCAAGCAGCTCGCCGAGCTCGCCAAGAAGTGAAGGCTTCTGTTTGGTCGTGCGGCCGGACGGAAAACCGCTTCACACTTTTCCTGGCCGCACTCCCTCTCTCGGGAGCATTGCTACTTTCCTGTGCCACCCTGGCCGCCTGCGCAGGGCCGATGACTGCGAGCGAGGCGCAGGGCACGGCCGCAACCTCGCTGCGCCGCCATTGCACCGAGACCGCGCCTTGCGGCCCCACCCGCATCGTGCAGACCCAGCGCCTGGGCCCAAACTGGCTGGTGGATTTCGAATCCGCGACCGCCCGCTATGGCGTGCTGGTGCATGAGAATGGGGCCACCCAAGTCAGCACCTGGAAGAAGCCTTCCTAAGTTACCCCCATCCGTCGCAACTCAGGTTTGCTTACCGCAAACACTTCGTTGCGACACCTTCCCCCGCTCGTCACTCCGTTCGCGGGGGAAGGGAGCTGGTGGATGCTGCGGGTCGCCCGGCGGAATGCCGGGCTCGAGAATGCTGGAACTGCCTAGGCCGGGAATTTGGGGTCTAAGTCAGGCTCTCCAAAATGAAACCCCTGGAAATAGTCGACGCCGAAACTCTGCAGCAGGAAGGCGTCGGCGTCGTTCGACACCCATTCCGCCACCACCCGCATGTTGAAGTTCTTGGCCAGGCCGACCAGCGTGCGGACAAAGACCTGGTTCTCCGGTGATTCCGACAGGTTCTTCACATACGAACCATCGATCTTGACGACATCGACATGCATCAGTTGCAGGTTGCGGAAAGACGTATAGCCGGCGCCGAAATCATCGATCGCCACGCGCACGCCAGCTCGCGCAGCTGGCTGACGAAGCGGGCATTCTCCTCGAAATGATGCAGCGCCGCTGTTTCGGTCAGTTCCACGATCAGGCGGCCAGCGACCTCGCAATTGTCACGGACGTGATTGATGAAGCTCTGCAGCCAGGCGGGATCGCTCGCCGCCGTGCCCGAGACATTGACGCCAAGCGACGCGGTCTTGTTGGCCTTCAGCTTGGCGATCACGCCTTCCAGCGCGAACCGGTCGATCAGGTGAACGATGCCGAGCTGCTCGGCGGACGGGACGAAATAACCCGCAGACACCAGCTCGCCATCGGCGCGCTGCATGCGCAGCAGTGCTTGATGGTGTATGACCCTGCGGGTCTTGGCATGGATGATGGGCTGGTAGGCGAGCTTGAGGCGATTGTCCTTTAGCGCCTGCACTACCTCGTCCGCCACCGCCATGGTGCGGACACGCGCACTTTCGCGCTGGGCGCTGTGTTCATAGACCGTGAAGCCGTCGCGGCCGCTGGCGCGGGCGCGTTCCAGCGCCTTCTTGGCGCGCAGCATGGCTTCCTGGCTGGTGGCGGCTTCCGACGGCAGCCACACCGCACCCACCGAACAGGTGGCGAAGACCTGGCCGGCCCGCGTGTCGATGCCGCTGCCGCGCACGGCGGCGCGCAGGCGCCCGGCGACGATGGAGACTTCGCGCTCGGAGCAGTTCTTGAGCAGGACGCCGAACTTGTTGCCGGCGGTGCGGCCGATGACGTCGATGGTGCGCAACGACCGGGCCAGGCGTTCGCCCACCGCCACGATCACTTCTTCGCCAGCGTCAAAGCCGAAGCCGTCATTGATCATGGCAAGACGGTCGATGGAGGAGACCAGGAAGGCGCAGTTGCGGCTTTCGGACTTGGCGCTTTCGATCGCCAGCGACAATTCCTCGCGCAGCGAGTTGCGGTTGAGATGGCCGGTGAGCTCGTCGCGGGTGGCGAGATATTCCAGGCGCTGGATTTCGCGGGTGCGCTCGGTGGTCTCGCGCAGCATGCCGACCAGGCGCTCGGTGCCGCCATCGGCGGCGGCGATGCGGCTGCCCTCCATGTGATAGGCCAGCGAGCCCATGGCGGAGGCGATCTCGAAATCGAGCGCGAAGGTGGTGGACTGGCGGGCGCGGGTGTCGAGCACCGCTTCCTGCGCCGGGCGATGGGCGCGGTCGATGGCGCCCAGGAAAACGCTCGCGCGATGCAGGGCGCGCTGGAAAGGAAGAATTTCGGTGGTGCCGTCCCAGGTGATTATGCCGTCGGCCACCTGCCAGTCGAACACCGCCACCGATGCCGCCTGCGCAGCCAGGCGCAGGCGCGCGCTGTCCTGCGCGTTCCCCAGCTCGACAAGTCCTGCGTGTTCTTTCTGAATCGCTGCCGTCAACACATCCACCATCCCCGGCCGGATTCTCCGGTCCTTGTGGGGCCACTATGGAAGGCATGCGCTTAAAATTCCGGTAACTGCGGCAGCGGCGCGGCCCTTGCCTTGTAGATGGCTATGAGCACGTTAACGCCCATCGCCGTGACGATGAAAACAGGCCCCCGCGCCTGTGGCGAGACGGTGCGCGCCATCGAAAAATCCAGTCCGTCCGCACGCCCGAATGGTGAACGGCATGATACGCCCCGCGATCCGTCCAAACAGCCGCCGCGCCTGCAGATCGAACTTGTGTCTCAGGCTGAGACGGCGCGCCATGACCCGTTCTGGGACGGGCCGCGCCTGACGCCGGCTTTTGTCACCCATGTGCTGGGTCAGGTGATGGTGGGCGAACGCAATCGCATCGTGCGCGGCGCCTATGGCGCGGCGGAAACGAACGCCCCGCGCCTGCTCGACACGCGCCGGTTGCGCCGCACCGAATAACGCCGCCGCCAGCAGGCTGAGCAGGGCTGCGCCCAGCCCGGCGCTCAAGCCGGCGCAGGCCGCCGCCAGCAGCAACAGGCCCGGCAGCATGGTGAAAATGCGGCCCGACAGCAGCATGGCCACGCCGCCAAACGCCAGGGGCAGCAGCGCCGCCGTCACCACGCCCGTGAAGAGTGCGAACAGTCCGGCAAACAGCGCTGCCGCCAGGGTCGAATCAAATGCCATCAATTATGATGAGCAGATAACTCAAAAAGGCGCGAGGAATTTTGCGGCGTAGGCAGGAGCGTCGCGCGCAGCGGGCTTATGGCCCGTGAGCACGCGCGACACACCTACGACGCAAAAGACCCGCGCCTTATGCGACCAGCAGGTTGCGCAGCACGTAGGGCAGAATACCGCCATTCTGGTAATAGCCGACTTCGTCCGCCGTCAGGATCATCAGGTGCAGCGGGATCTTGTCGATGCTGCCATCGGGGCGATGCACCACGGCTTCCATCTTCTGACGCGGCTTGAGCGCGCCCGACAGGCCGGGGATCGAGACGATCTCGCGCCCGGTAAAGCCGTAATCCTTGCGCGTCTTGCCCGGCTCGAAGCAGAAGGGCGCAATGCCCATGCCGATCAGGTTGGAGCGGTGGATGCGCTCAAAGCTTTCGGTGATGACGGCGAGCACGCCCAGCAGCTTGGGACCCTTGGCGGCCCAGTCGCGGCTGGAGCCGGTGCCGTATTCCTTGCCGCCGATCACGATGGTGGCATGGCCGTCCGCCTTGTAGGCCTGCGCAGCGTCGAAGATGCTCATCGCGGCGCCTTCGGCATTGGGCGCGGCGTAATAGAGCGTGTTGCCGCCTTCCTTGCCGCCCATCATCTCGTTGCGGATGCGGATATTGGCGAAGGTGCCGCGCTCCATCACTTCGTCATTGCCGCGGCGGGCGCCATAGGAATTGAAGTCCTTCGCATCGACCTTGCGTGCCGCCAGATAGACGCCGGCGGGGGCCGAGGCCTTGATGTTGCCGGCGGGCGAGATGTGATCGGTGGTGATGCTGTCGCCGAACACCGCCAGCACGCGGGCGCCGGTCAGTTCCTGCACCGGGGCGGGCTTGACCGTCATGCCGTCGAAATAGGGCGGGTTCTTCACATAGGTCGAAGCGGCATCCCACTGGTAGGTCTTGCCCTTGACCAGCTTGACCTTGCGCCAGTTGGTGTCGCCCTTGAAGACCTGGCCATACTTGGCCTTGAAGCTGGCCGGCTTCACCGACTTGGCGATGGCGGCGCGCACTTCCTTCTGGGTCGGCCAGATGTCCTTCAGATAGACCGGCTCATTGTCCTTGTCGTAGCCCACCGGCTCCTTGGTCAGGTCCATGTTGACCGAACCGGCCAGCGCATAGGCCACCACCAGCATGGGCGAAGCCAGGTAGTTGGCGCGGACCTGCGGATGGACGCGGCCTTCGAAGTTGCGGTTGCCGGAAATCACGGCCGAAGCGACCAGGTCGGCCTCGGTGATCGCCTTGGCGACCGGATCGGGCAGCGGGCCGGAATTGCCGATGCAGGTGGTGCAGCCATAACCGGCCAGGTTGAAGCCCAGCTTGTTCAGCGGCTTGTCCAGCCCCGCCTTCATCAGATAGTCCGTGACCACCTGGCTGCCGGGGGCGAGCGAGGTCTTGACCCAGGGACGCACCTTCAGCCCGCGCGCCACGGCCTTCTGCGCCACCAGGCCCGCGCCGATCATCACGTTCGGGTTGGAGGTGTTGGTACAGCTGGTGATGGCGGCGATGACGACATCGCCATGACCGATGGAATGTTCGCTGCCGTCCAGCTTGGCGCGCTTGTTGGCGTCAGCTTCCTTCTTGAAGGTGCCGATCAGGTTCTCGGCGAAATTGCCCGCGACATTGCCCAGCGGCACGCGGTCCTGCGGCCGCATCGGGCCGGCCATCGACGGCTCGACGGTGGTCATGTCCAGCGACAGCGTGTCGGTGAAGACCGGATCGGGCGACTTCTTGGTGCGGAAGATGCCCTGCGCCTTGGCGTATTTCTCGACCAGGGCGATGCGCGGATTGGCGCGGGCGGTGTTCTTGAGATAGCGCAGCGTCTCGGCGTCGATCGGGAAGAAGCCGCAGGTGGCGCCATATTCCGGCGCCATGTTGGCCAGGGTGGCGCGGTCTTCCAGCGTCAGCTGGTCCAGGCCTTCGCCATAATATTCGACGAACTTGCCGACCACGCCCTTCTTGCGCAGCATCTGGGTGACGGTCAGCACCAGGTCGGTGGCGGTGCAGCCTTCCCGCAGCTTGCCGGTCAGCTTGAAGCCGACGATTTCCGGGATCAGCATGGAGATGGGCTGGCCCAGCATGGCGGCTTCCGCCTCGATGCCGCCCACGCCCCAGCCCAGCACGGACAGGCCGTTGATCATGGTGGTGTGGCTGTCGGTGCCGACCACCGAATCCGGGAAGGCATATTCGACGGTCTTTTTCGGGTTCTTCGGATCGGGGCCTTTGCGGGTCCAGATGGTCTGGGCAAGATATTCCAGGTTCACCTGGTGGCAGATGCCGGTGCCCGGCGGCACGACGCGGAAATTCGCGAAGGCCTGCGCGCCCCAGCGCAGGAAGGTATAGCGCTCTTTGTTGCGCTCATATTCGATCTCGACATTCTGCTTGAAGGCCTTGGGCGAACCAAAAGCGTCGATCATCACGCTATGGTCGATGACCAGATCGACTTCCGCCAGCGGGTTGATCTTCTCCGGGTCGCCGCCCAGCTTCTTCATGGCATCGCGCATGGCAGCGAGGTCAACCACGGCGGGCACGCCGGTAAAGTCCTGCATCAGGACGCGGGCCGGACGGAAGGCGATCTCGCGGTCGGACTTGCGATCCTTGGCCCAGGCGACGATGGCCTGGATGTCGCTCTTGGTGACGGTGTTGCCGTCTTCGTAGCGCAGCAGGTTTTCCAGCAAGACCCGCATCGAATAGGGCAGCTTGCTAATCCCCTTCAGACCGTTCTTCTCGGCGGCGGCGAGACTGAAATAGACATAGGTCTTGGTGCCGACCTTCAAGGTCTTGCGGGATTTGAAGCTGTCCTGACTCATGGCGGCCCTATCGTGTGGAAACGGCCCGATTTAGGCATATTCGGGAGCGAAGGAAAGGCGGGGAAAGGTCTCACCTCTCAACCGCAGCCACGGCAAACCCTGCCCCGCCGTCCCGCCAGCCGCGGGCCGGGTGGGGACGGTGGCCGCAGCCCGCAGGCCGCCCATTTCCTGGGCGGCACGCAGGCGCGAAGGCCGGAGGCTGGGGCCAGGAAAGCAACTTAAATTTGCCCAATTACCTAGGCATGTTAACCGGTGAAGGGGTCCGGCACAGGCCGGATGATAGTTTCGCAGCGTGCTCTTGAAAGCGGTTCTCACATCGGCGTTTCTGCTGGCCTTGCCGCTTTGCGCGGCAGCGCAGGCGCAATTCCCCGCCAGGGCGCAATTGCCCGGCGTGACCGACGCGATGGCAGCGCGGCTGTCCTCCGAACGGGCCGGCACCCTGGAAGCCGGGCTTTACAGCGCCGGTGAAGGCCGGGAATTCACCGTCATCCCCTATCGCGGCAAATTCCTGCTGCGCTTTGCCGGCGCCGCCGAAAGTTTCGTGCTGAGCGTCGATCCCGGTTCGCTGGGCGGCAAGCTGCTGAAATACGACACCGGGGCTGCCGCGCTTTCGGTCTCGGTCTGGGGCGGCGTGACCCTCTATGTCGCCGAGGCCCCGAACGGCCTGCCCGCCACCCGCCAGGGGGCGGCGCCCGCACTCTCCCCGGCGCCGGTGAGCACCACCGAACTGCGCAGCGCGCTGTCCGACGAAGCCGCGCATTTCTCCTATTCCGGCAACCTGGTGCTGCACTTCGTCATCGACCCCGCCATCCTGTCGAACCCGGAAACCCGCGCGCTGGCCTTTGACGCGCTGGCCAATACCCAGCTCGGGATCGAGCGCCTGATCGCCAGCACCGAGGGCAAGCGCGCCCTGGGCCGCCGCATCAGCACGGTGAAGCTGGAGCGGGGCGTCAAACCCGGCCTGGCCCTGTCGGGACGCAACCTGGTGGTGCGCATCGCCCCGCCGGACGGCTATCTCGGCCGCGTCTCCAGCCACGCCGTTGCGGCGCAGCTCGCAAAGTTGCTCGCTGTTTCTTCTGAATAACCCCCATCCGCCTCAACTCGGGTTTGCCTTCGGCAAACACCTCGTTGACGCACCTTCCCCCTTTGGATGCGCTTCGCGCATAAGGGGGAAGGAAGCTGTCGGATGCTGCGGGTCGCCCGGCGGAATGCCGGGCTCGCGCTTTACCGCAACGCCGTTGCGACGGCGCCGAACTTGCCGTCCAGGCCGGTGCCGATGTTGGTCAACGCCCCGATAATCACCACCGCGATCAGGGCCGCGATGAGGCCATACTCGATGGCGGTGGCGCCATCCTCGTCGGCGATGAAGCGATTCAGAATGTTGCGCATGTGGAAATGTCCCCTTGGAAATGTGAGGACAGCGATAGCAAAAAACGGTGCGGTATCGAACGCAAGAATGCAGACGCGATTAACGGGTTTGCACCCGTTGACACGCCATTTTAGGCAGATTTTCGGGAAACACGATTTGTCTAAAAGCCCATATAATTAGGGCGCGAAATCGCGCGCCGCCAATTCAAAGGTGGCAAACTCGAAGCCCGGTGCAACCGTGCAGCCCACCAGCGTGTAATCGCCCAGGCTTCTCGCCATCTGCCAGGCACCGGGCGGCACGACAATCTGCGGCTGCTCACCCTGTTCCATCGCCGCGCCCAGCCAGTGCTTTGTCACGACGCAATTTTCCGCGATGGACAGTTCGATCGGCGCGCCACGATGAAAGTGCCAGACCTCGGCGGCGTCGATGCGGTGCCACCACGACACTTCGCCCGCCTTGAGCAGGAAATGGATGGCGCTGGAATGACCGCGTCCTTCGCCGTCCCTAAATGTTTCGCGGTAATGGCCGCCCTCGGGATGCGGGGCGAGCTGCAGCAAGGCGATGAGAGTGTCGGCTTCAGAAGACATCACGCCGCCGGACGCACCGCGCCGCGCCGGACCATCTCTTCCATGCTCATCGCCATGGAGCGGGCATCATCTAGCGCATTGTGGGCGCGGCCCTGGAAAGAGAGACCCAGCGAGGGACCGATCTCGCACGACATCATCCCGCGCGGATCGACATTGCAGGCGGCGAACCAGCTGCGCAGATCCTGGAAGCGCGGCAGGGCGCGAAATTCGGTGATGCCGTAAAGGCGCAAATTTTCTTCCAGGATCCATTCGTCATGGCCAAAGGCCATGATCGGGCCATCGCCCGCAAAGGCGTCGAAGCGGGCATAGGCGTCCAGGAAATCCACGCCGCGCCGGGCGATATCCGCGTTGCTGATGCCGGTCAGGTTCTGGAAATAGGGCGACAATTCCGGGTTGATGCGGGGCCGCACCAGAAGATCGAACTCGCCCAGGATGGAGAGGTCGCGGCCATCCAGCTTCACCGCCCCGATCTGCACCACTTCCTTGTACTGCCCCGGCTCCAGCCAATGGCGCGCCATGGAGCACTCCCAGGCGGTGTATTCCATGTCGAAGACGGTGATGGTGGCAGCCTCTACGGGCAGTGCGATGGTCATGACCGTGCGCTGTCCAGGTCCCTGCGAATCATAGTATCCGTGCCCATTAAGACATTATTAATCACGCCGGGCCGAGGCTTGTCGGGCCTTTTTTGGGCCGTGATTTTGGGGGTGGCAGCATGGCGTTACCCGAGTTCAAACCCGCACCGACCGATTTTGTGCCGGCCCCGGCGCCGATTACCGCGCCGCTGCCCCACGCGGCGCTAAGCCGCCTGCCCCAGTTGCATGAAGAAAGCCGCATGGCGATGCGCCGCGCCGGCCTGCTGTCGCGCGCCGTCCCGGCCGCGGGCGCCTTGCTGATGATGGGTGTGGCGGCGGCCCTGCTGGGTGGCGGCGAGCTTGCCCCCACCTTCTTCTGGAGTCTGCTGGTGCTGGGTGGCATCGGTGCGGTGCTGGTCAGCCACCTGCGCACCGTCGCGGTCTTCAAGGACATGGCCGGATCGGCTGCCGACCTGCGCGCCATACTCTTATATCTGGGTGCAGCCTGGGGCCTGGGCGCCTTCCTGACGCTGGCACCGCAGGCACCGTTGCTGGTGGCCTTCGCCGTCATTCCCACCCTGACGCTGGCGCTGTTGCTGCGCGATGCGCCTGCGATCCTGGCCTTCGCTGCCCCGGCGACGCTGCTGAGCCTGGCGGCCATCGGCCTGCGGACACCCGACTGGACCGCTGCCGCCCTACTGCTGGGCGCGCAAGCTGCCATTGCCCTTTTCCTGGCGTATCGGCGTCATCGCGGCGGCTTCACGCCGCCCGGTCTTGCGCTGCGGTAAGTGCGCGACGGTCGTTTGACGCCGGCCTGAGGCGGGCGGCTCCCTTATAAAGTGCGGCTTTCCGGTGCCTTTGTACGGGAACAGGGTCAACAGGACGTTACTGCGGGGCCAAAGCCATCAAGGAATTGGGCTGATCGGGCCAGTTTTGCCGGTTTTCGGGGCCGGGCCAGGCGGGTGGCGGCGCTGCTTCTCTATACCATTCCGGCACATCAGGGCCGCTGGGGTCTTTTTCAGGCCTTGGGGCCGCGCTATAGGAGTGCGCTGTCTTTCCTGCGGCGGGGCGCAATCCCTTGGCCCGCGCTGTCATTTCGGGGGTTTTTTCCATGCGTTTTTCCGCAAATTCCAAGTCGCGCCTGGCCGCGCTCGCTCTTCTGGGTGTCTCTGCCATCAGCCTTTCTGCCTGTTCGACCCTGTTCGGCGATGGCGAGGCGGAGCCGGTCGCGCTGTCCGGCACGCCCTTCAGCCAGGGCCTGGCCGTGGCCTATTCCAACCTGGCGGCCCAGGCCGAAGCCATTCCCAGCACGGATGATGGCGGCTTCTTCAGCATGTTCGACATCTTCAGCGACACCCCCGGCGGGATGCTGCAGCGCGCCTTCACCGCCAAGGCCGACCTGGCCGCCGGTGGCGAAGAACCCGCACCCGAAGCCGCCCCCGATGCGGCGATCAAGCCGGTCTATGTCCGCCTGGTCGCGGCGGTGAATGCCGGCAAGGCCCGCTTCGCCGAGCAGGCCGCCCGCGCCCAGTCCGACTATGATTGCTGGATCCTGTTCTCGATGGTGCCCGCCGGTGCGGCCAATGCCGCCGCCTGCAAGAGCCAGCTCGACCAGTCGCTGCCCGCGCTGGAAGCAGCGCTGCGTCCGGCCCCCCCGCCCCCGCCCCCGGCCCCCCCCGCGCCGCCGCCTGCACCTGTCACCCAGGCGCCGGTGGCCGCGCCCGTGGCCAGCGACTTCACCCTCCTGTTCGACTTCGATTCCTGGACGCTGACGGCTGAAAACCTGACGGTGCTGACCAACGTCATCAACAGCGCCCGTTCCGGCGGCCAGTCGCGCATCAACATCGTTGGCCATACCGATACGTCCGGTTCGGCCGCGTATAACCAGGCCTTGTCGGTCCGCCGCGCCAATGTGGTGGTCGAAGCCCTGGTCAACATGGGTGCGCGCCGCCAGGCTATCACCGCGACCGGCGTTGGCGAAAACGACCTGGCCGTCCAGACCGGCGACAATGTCCGCGAGGAAAAGAACCGCCGTTCGGTCATCACCCTGGCGCCGTAAGCGCAACCATCACGCATGACATGGAAACAGGCGCCGCAAGGCGCCTGTTTCTTTTGGACAACCTTCGACATAAGCTGACGGTATGAGCCAGATGGCATCCCGCGCCCTGTTCGCCGCCGCCCTGCTAGTGTCTGCCGGCGGCGCGAGCGCACAGCCCCGCCGCAACTATGATGTTCCGGTGATGAACTTCGACATGTGGTGCCAAGAAACCATGACGCTATCGTTCGAGCGTTGCAGCAAGCGCCAGCCCGCCGACCTGGAAGCGTTCGACGCGTTCCGTTCCAAGATCCAGGCCTATGAGATTCCGCATCTGCAGCAGAAGAACCGGGATGCGCGGATCGAGAACGACATCCTGCACAACGACCCGGTGGACCGGTCCCAGACCGGCACACTGCAGGCGCAACAGACCGGCGGCCTGACGCCCCCGCTGCCCCGCACCGTTCCGTAACGGGATTCGCGCTTTGGCTCTCTAGGCGGTCCGGTCCTCCGGATTGGCGGCGACGCGCCAATTCTTCACGGCATCGAACATGGATTGCAGCAGGTCACCGCTGCCGAAATTGAGGAATGCCGGGCTTTCCTGCGAAACCACCAGGCGCAGATAGGGCGCCTTGGGATGGCGGCCATATTGCGGCGGCGGCGGCGGCGGCGGCGGTTCGTCCTGGTCATATTGCGGCAGGGGCTCGCCTTCCTCGATCAGTTCCGACGAAACCAGCCTTTCATAGGCGATGGCGCGGCCCAGCAGCGGCGTGGGATCGGACAGCATCTGCACCAGGCCGAAGAATCGGGTGGGCTCGCCGCCATTGAAGGATACGGGGGTCAGGATGGTTTCCAGCTCGACCATGCCGCTGTCGGCGGTGGCGGCGACGGAGGAAATGCAGACCGGCTGGCGCAATTTCAGCGCCTGGCGCAGCAGCGTGGACAGCGAAAGGCCCGATTGCGCTTCCCAATGGGCCAGGAAGCCGGTGCCCTTTAATTCAAAACCGAAGCGTTCGCACAAGGCTGTGCCCGCAAGGCGGTAAACGGGACGTCCCGGATTTTCGCAATCCAGGATGAAGGTATAGGAGAGCAGGCGCTTGATGGCGCGCGGGTCGATATCGGTCTGGTCGGGCACATCGCGGCCCTTGCGCAGACGGCTCCAATACCCCACCAGCAAGTGCGAATTCTTGTGCTTCATGGCCCCGTAATTCCTTTTGTCCGCGCCACACTGCTCCGTTCCGGAACGCAATGCGGCCTCTTGCAGGGGAACTCAGCAGGGCGCGTGCCACGAACGGTCTGCAACCGTCCCAATTGATACCTTTGGTTAACCCAACTCCTTAATGCAGCTCTCATGCATCCTGGTGGAATATGGGCGCGCACAAGTATGCACGGGCTGGGGTAATGCCGTGTTTTGCTTGTGCCGCACCACTCGTTCCCCCCGGTGGTGTGCCCATCAACACTCTCGTCCCGCCCCTTTGGAGCATGTTGTTTCAGAACGGGACGCTTGTCTCATCAGCCACCGCCCCGGTGGCACGGTTCATGAACTGACGTTCTCGTCATTCATGCCCCAGATGACACAGGAGTACGGAATAATGTCGCTCAAGCACTTGATGTTCTTGACCTCTTCGCTTGCTACGGCCGGGATGGCGTTCATCCCGCTGGAAGCGCAGGCGGATGGCGCGAACCATGCCGGAGCCTGGGGTAAGCCGATCGACAATCGCGCCGGCGCGGGGCTTGCCGGCCTGGATTGCCAGATGCCGCAGGTGCAGCGCCCGCAGAGCGTGGGCCCGGTGGCGGAACCGCAGGTGGGCAATTTCGGCAATCGCACGAATGGCGGCAATTCGAGCATCAACGTCGCCCTCCCCTTCAGCGGCCAGACCGACGACGAATCCAATTCCCGCGCCCGCTCGCGCGGCATGGACCTCAACGTCCAGCGCCCCACTGGCGTCAACCGCAACTTCGGCGGCGGCGACAACGTCAACAGTGGCAACGTCAATGCCTATCGCCCCAACAGCAGCAACCTTAACGTCACCACACCCGGCCAGGTGAACAGCGGCACCTTCAGCAACACCGAGAACGCCGCCGCGCCGCAGCGCCAGTTCAACGTGCAGCGCCCGCAGGGCGTCAACAGCGGCGCCAACATCGAAAGCCGCATCAACGCCCAACGCCCGGTGACGTTTAACGCCCCCAATGCCGGTGGCAATACCGAAAGCGGCAGCCGCATCCAGGCCGAGCGCGCCATCACCTTCAACCGCAAGGTCGAGAATGATTTCGGCTCGCGCGAGTATGGCAACAAGCCCCAGTCCAGTAATGGCGGCCACGGCGGCGACAAGGGTGGCAACACCTACAATGTCGACAATTCCAAGAATATCACTATCAACAAGCCAGTCACGTTCAACAAGAACCTGACGGTCAACAACAATGTCGACAATCGCAAGTACATCGACAATTCCAAGAACATCACCATCAACAAGCCGGTCACGTTCAACAAGAATGTGAATGTCACCAATAACATTGATGCGTCCAAGAACATCAACATCAACAAGCCAGTGACGATCAACAAGAACGTCTCGGTGACGAATAACATCGACGCGTCGAAGAACATCAATATCTACAAGCCGGTGACCATCACCAAGAACATTGATGCGTCCAAGAACATCGAAATCTACAAGCCGATCACGATCAACAAGTATATCGACGCCTCCAAGAACATCGACGCGTCGAAGAACATCAACATCTCGAAAAACATCGAGATCAACAAGAGCATCGTCATCAACAAGGGTGGCAATGGCGGCGGCGGAAACGGCGGTGGCGGCAGCAATAACAACAACAACAACAACAATAACAATAATAACAACAACAATAACAACACGAACACCAACACGACGAACAACTACAATTCGTCGGAAGCGTCGGCCATTGCCCTGACCGAGGCCATCAACAACCTGTCGAACAAGATCACGAACAACAATTCCGCCACCGGCGGCAATGCCAGCAATACCGGCAGCACCACCAACATCACGGTGATCGGCGCCACGGGCGGCACGTCCAGCTCGTCGTCGGAAGGCGGCGTCGGCTATGGCGGCGTCGGCGACCGCTACTAGATAAGAACAAGCCCCAAGGGCTGTGCGCGCCGCCGGGAGAGATCCCGGCGGCGTTCGTATATTCTATTGGCCGCGCTCGCATATTGAGAGTGCATGGGAGGTGAGACATGCCTCTTGTTGCACCGCACCGCCGCCCCGATTAAGGTGCGCCCGCGCCGCGACCCGCAGCGTTCTATCCGGGGCTAACTCCATGAATATCCACGAATATCAGGCCAAACAGGTGCTTGCCGGATTCGGCGTTCCTGTGCCCAAGGGCAAGCCTGCCTTTACCGTCGAGGAAGCCGTGAAGGCCGCCGAGGAACTGGGTGGCCCGGTCTGGGTGGTGAAGGCCCAGATTCATGCCGGTGGCCGCGGCAAGGGCGGCGGCGTCAAGGTGGTGAAATCCATCGCGGACGTGAAGAAGGAGGCCCAGAACATCCTGGGCATGACCCTGGTGACCCACCAGACCGGACCGGATGGCCGCCTGGTCAGGCGCCTCTACATCGAAGACGGCTCTGCGATTGATCGCGAGCTGTATCTGTCGGCTTTGGTGGATCGCGAAACCAGCCGCATCGCCTTCATCGTCTCCACCGAAGGCGGCATCGACATCGAGGAAGTGGCGCATGCGACGCCGGAGAAGATCAAGACCTTCCAGGTCGATCCCGCCGCTGGCTACTCTCCCTTTATCGGCAACGAGATCGCCGTGGCGCTGGGCCTGAAGGGCGACACCGCCAAGCAGATGGGCAAGCTGGTGAAGAGCCTCTACGACGCCTTCGTCGCCAAAGACATGAGCATGCTGGAAATCAATCCTCTGGTCGTGACCAAGGACGGCAACATCATCTGCCTCGACGCCAAGCTGAACTTCGACCCCAACGCGCTCTACCGCCACAAGGACATCGTGGCGCTGCGCGACCTGGACGAAGAGGACCCGGCGGAAGTCGAAGCGTCCAAGTTCGACCTCTCCTACATCAAGCTCGACGGCGAGATCGGCTGCATGGTCAACGGCGCCGGCCTGGCGATGGCAACGATGGACATCATCAAGCTGTTCGGCAGCGAGCCTGCCAACTTCCTCGATGTCGGCGGCGGCGCCACCAAGGAAAAGGTGACGGAAGCCTTCAAGATCATCGTCAGCGATCCCAATGTGAAGGGCATCCTGGTCAACATCTTCGGCGGCATCATGAAGTGCGACATCATCGCGGAAGGCATCATCGCCGCCGCGAAGGAAGTCTCGCTCAGTGTCCCGCTGGTGGTGCGCCTGGAAGGCACCAATGTCGAAAAAGGCAAGGAAATACTGGCCAAGTCAGGCCTTGCCATCACCAGTGCCGACAATCTCGCCGATGCGGCGCAGAAGATCGTCAAGGCCGTGAAGGGTTAAGCAAGATGTCCATTCTCGTCGACAAGAACACCAAGGTCATCTGCCAGGGCTTCACCGGCAACCAGGGCACCTTCCATTCCGAGCAGGCCATCGCCTATGGCACCAAGATGGTCGGCGGCACCACGCCGGGCAAGGGCGGCACCACCCATCTGGGCCTGCCCGTGTTCGACACCGTGCGCGAAGCGCGCGAGAAAGTCGGCGCTGACGCCAGCGCGATCTATGTGCCGCCGCCTTTCGCCGCCGATGCCATCCTGGAAGCGATCGACGCCGAGATCCCGCTGATCGTCTGCATCACCGAAGGCATCCCGGTGCTGGATATGGTCAAGGTCAAGCGCGCTCTCTCCGGTTCCAAGTCGCGCCTGATCGGCCCCAACTGCCCCGGCGTCATTACCCCCGGCGAGTGCAAGATCGGCATCATGCCCGGCCACATCCATCGCCGCGGCAGCGTCGGTATCGTCTCGCGCTCCGGCACCTTGACCTATGAAGCGGTGGCGCAGACCACTGCGGCGGGCCTGGGCCAGACCACATGCATCGGTATCGGCGGCGATCCGGTCAAGGGCACCGAGCATCTCGAAGTGCTGGAGATGCTGTTGGCCGATCCGGAAACCCAGTCGATCATCATGATCGGCGAAATCGGCGGCAGCGCCGAGGAAGACGCCGCCGACTTCGTGCGCCGCTCCAAGATAAAGAAGCCGATGGTCGGCTTCATCGCCGGCGTCACCGCGCCTCCGGGCCGCCGCATGGGCCATGCCGGCGCCATCATCTCCGGCGGCAAGGGCGATGCCGCCTCCAAGATCGAAGCCATGAAGGCGGCGGGTATCCGCGTGTCGCCCAATCCGGCAGCACTCGGCACCACCCTGGTCGACCTGCTGAACGGAAAGTAGGCAGCATCCCAATTTCAAGGAATGAGCGATGCGACCCGCGTTATGCGCGGGTCGCATTTGCGCGTTATTGAACCCATATTAACGGTATTCGCCGTTGAATCGGCTGGCAGAAGGCGTTACGACCCGCCGTCAGAAAACGCGCGCAACACAACGCCACCCAGGATGGGCAGGGGCCCAACAAGTCCCCGCTTAAGCGCTTGAAATGACTGAACAATATTCGCAAAGCGCGCTCGGTCGCGCTTCCAACGACATTCTGGAAGCGACCAGCTTCCTGTCCGGCACCAATGCCGCCTTCGTCGAGCAGCTTTATGAGCGCTATCTCGCCGATCCCAATTCCGTTGATCCGACTTGGGCTGATTATTTCGCCAGCCTGGGCGAGCGCAACTTGTCTGCCACCCAGCTGGGCCAGGGTCCGGCCTGGGCCCGGGGCAAGCGCCCCACCCTGCCCACCGATGACACCACCCTGGCCCTGACCGGCCAGACGCCGCCGCCCACGCCGAAAAAGGCTT
Organism: Alphaproteobacteria bacterium; assembly: GCA_947462105.1. Taxonomy (GTDB): domain Bacteria; phylum Pseudomonadota; class Alphaproteobacteria; order Micropepsales; family Micropepsaceae; genus Rhizomicrobium. The sequence continues at coordinate 54,913 of CANHNJ010000002.1, read as the reverse complement.
CGTCCACGGGCGCCAAGCCTGCCGATGCCGCCAGCACGGTGGAAGCGGCCAAGCATTCCATCCATGCGGTGCAGATGATCCGCGCCTATCGCATGATCGGCCATCTCGAGGCCAATCTCGATCCGCTTGGCATCACGCCGAAGACGCCGCAGGCGACGCTCGATCCCACCCAGTATGGCTTCACCGGTGCCACACTCGACATCCCCGTCTTCGTCGATGGCGTGCTGGGTTTCGATACTGCCACGCCGCGCCAGATCCTGGAAAAGCTGCGCCGCCTGTATTGCGGCGCCATCGGCTATGAATTCCTCCACATCAATGATGCCGAGCAGAAGACCTGGCTGCAGCGCCGCATCGAGGGTGAGGACGGCCAGATCGGCTTCACGCCCGAAGGCAAGAAGGCCATCCTCAACAAGCTGATCGAGGCCGAGGGCTTCGAGAAGTTCGCCTCCACCCGTTTCGTCGGCACCAAGCGCTTTGGCCTGGATGGCGGCGAGGCCACGATTCCGGCGCTGGAACAGATCATCAAGCGCGGCGGCCAACTGGGCGTGAGCGAGATCGTGGTGGGCATGGCCCATCGCGGCCGCCTCAACGTGCTGGTCAATGTGATGGGCAAGCCCTATCGCCAGCTCTTCCACGAATTCCAGGGCGGCAGCGCCAATCCCTCCGATGTCGAGGGTTCAGGCGACGTGAAGTACCATCTGGGCGCTTCATCGGACCGCGAGTTCGACGGCCACAAGGTCCATCTCTCGCTGACGCCCAATCCCTCGCACCTGGAAATCGTCAATCCGGTGGTGCTGGGCAAGGCCCGCGCCAAGCAGTGGCAACTGCACGACATCGATGCCCGCAGTTCGGTCCTGCCGCTGCTGATCCATGGCGACGCCGCCTTCGCCGGCCAGGGCGTGGTGGCCGAATGCTTCGCGATGTCGGGCATCAAGGGCTATCGCACCGGCGGCACCATCCATTTCGTCATCAACAACCAGATCGGCTTCACCACGGCGCCGATGTTCTCGCGCTCCTCGCCCTATTGCACCGACATCGCCCTGATGGTGCAGGCGCCGATCTTCCATGTAAACGCTGACGATCCCGAGGCCGTGGTGCATGCCACCCGTATCGCCGTCGAGTTCCGCCAGAAGTTCAAGAAGGACGTCGTTCTGGACATGATCTGCTATCGCAGGTTCGGCCATAACGAATCCGACGAGCCGGCCTTCACCCAGCCGCTGATGTACCGGGTGATCAAGGATCATCCCACCACGCTGCAGCTCTATTCCAGGAAGCTGGTGGCCGAAGGTACCGTCACTGCCGAGGAAGCGGACGGCATGCAGGCGGCCTTCATCCAGCGCCTGGACGAGGAGTTCAACGCCTCCAAGGCGCATCTGCCCAACCGTGCTGACTGGCTGGACGGCAAGTGGCAGGGCCTGGCGACCGCGCCCAAGAACAGCGACCGCCGCGGCGATACCGGCGTGCCGGAAGCCAAGCTGCGCGCGGTCGGCAAGGCGCTGACCACCGCGCCCGAAGGCTTCAACCTGCACAAGACCATTTCCCGCCAGCTCGAGGCCAAGGCCAAGATGTTCGAAAGCGGCGAAGGCTTCGACTGGGCCACCTGCGAGGCGCTGGCCTATGGCACCCTGCTGGACGAAGATTTCTACATCCGTCTGTCCGGCCAGGATTCGGCGCGCGGCACCTTCAGCCAGCGCCATGCCGCGCTGGTCGATCAGCAGACCGAGGAACGCTACTACCCGCTGCAGCATGTCCGTGATGGCCAGGGCTGCTTCGAGGTGATCGATTCCCTGCTGTCGGAAGAAGCCGTGCTGGGCTTCGAATATGGCTATTCCACCGCCGAGCCCAAGGCCCTGGTGCTGTGGGAAGCGCAATTCGGCGACTTCGCCAACGGCGCCCAGGTGGTGATGGACCAGTTCATCTGCTCGGGCGAAAGCAAGTGGCTGCGCATGTCGGGTCTCACCCTGCTGCTGCCGCACGGCTATGAAGGCCAGGGCCCGGAACATTCCAGCGCCCGCCTGGAGCGCTACCTGCAGCTTTGCGCCCAGGACAACATGCAGGTCGTGGTACCGACCACCCCGGCCAACTATTTCCATGCCCTGCGCCGCCAGATGCACCGCAGCTTCCGCAAGCCGCTGGTGGTGCTGACGCCCAAGTCGCTGCTGCGCCACAAAAAGTGCACCAGCTTCCTCACCGACATGCTGCCGTCCAACAGCTTCCACCGCGTGCTGCGCGATCAGGCCGAAGTCGTGCCCGGCGCCACCACCATCGAGCTGGCGCCGGACGACAAGATCAAGCGCGTCATCCTCTGCACCGGCAAGGTCTATTTCGACCTGATGGAAGAGCGCGAGAAGCGCGGCGAGAACCGCATCCAGATCCTGCGCATCGAGCAGCTCTATCCCTTCCCGGAAAACGTCCTGGCCCAGGAGCTGAACCGCTTCCCCAAGGCCGAGATCGTCTGGTGCCAGGAAGAGCCTAAGAATCAGGGTGCGTGGAACTTCATCCGTCCTTGCATCGAAGGCACCGTCGCCAAGCTGGGCGGCAAGGCCAGCCCGCGCTATGTCGGCCGTGCCGAATCCGCCTCCACCGCCGCCGGCCTGATGAAACAGCATCAGGCTGAACTGGCCGCCTTCCTCGACTACGCCCTTCGTTTCTAATTTGGCCCTTCCCCACAGACGGACACCACGCCATGAGCACTGACATCAAGGTTCCCGCCATGGGCGAATCCGTCACCGAAGCGACGGTGGCGCGCTGGTTCAAGAAGGAAGGTGACGCGGTCAAGCGCGACGAGCCCCTGCTGGAACTGGAAACCGACAAGGTAACGGTGGAGGTGCCCTCGCCCGCTGACGGCACCATCGAAAGCATCAGCGTTAGCCAAGGCGCCACCGTGAATGTGGGCACGATCCTGGGCGCCATTGCCGAGAGCAAGGCAGGAGCTACGCCGAAGGCCGCACCCGCCGCCGCCAAGGCCGAGGAACCCAAGGCCGCCGCACCGGTGCCCGCCGCCGCCAAGACGGACGCCCCGGCCATGCCTTCGGCGCAGCGCATCGCTGCCGAAAGCGGCGTCGCCACTGCTTCCGTCGCTGGCACCGGCAAGGATGGCCGGGTCACCAAGGGCGACATGCTGGGCGCGCTGGCCGCCCGCGCTGCCGCCCCTGCCCCGGTCGCCGCGCCCGCCGGCCCCCGCGCCAACCAGGCGCGCGAAGAACGCGTGCCGATGACACGCCTGCGCAAGACCATCGCGCTGCGCCTGAAGGAATCGCAGAACACCGCCGCCCAGCTCACCACCTTCAACGAGGTGGACATGACGGCGGTGATGGGCCTGCGCGCCGCCTACAAGGACATTTTCGAGAAGAAGCACGGCGTCAAGCTGGGCTTCATGGGCTTCTTCGCCAAGGCCGTGGTCGCGGCCCTGAAGGAATTGCCCGCGATCAATGCCGAGATCGAAGGCGACAATATCGTCTACAAGAACTACCACGATATCGGCGTTGCGGTTTCGACCGAACGCGGCCTGGTCGTGCCGGTGCTGCGCGATGTCGACAGCCTGTCGCTGGCCGATGTCGAGAAGGCGATCGTCGATTTCGGCACCCGCGCCCGTGACAACAAGCTGAAGCTGGAAGAATTGCAGGGCGGCACCTTCTCCATCACCAATGGCGGCGTCTTTGGTTCACTGATGTCGACCCCGATCCTGAATGCGCCGCAGTCGGGCATTCTGGGCATGCACAAGATCCAGCCCCGCCCCATGGCTGTTAAAGATGAGAGTGGCGGCGACAAGATCGAGATCCGCCCGATGATGTATCTGGCCCTGTCCTATGATCACCGCCTGGTGGATGGCCGCGAGGCCGTCACCTTCCTGGTCAAGGTCAAGGACGCCCTGGAAGATCCGCAGCGCCTTCTGCTGGAAGTTTAGGTTTTCCCCTCCCGCCCTACGCTGGCCACACACGCAAGCGTGCTGCGCCGCGCAGTGGAGGCGGACCTGAGAAGCAAAACTATCAGAGGGCGGTCTTGTGACCGCCCTTTTTTCTTGCCAGCCTGTCGGAACGCAGACGGCCAAACCGTCTTACAGGAAACCAGCAGGGAGAAATGCCATGGCGTATGTGGACGGTTTCGTGCTCGCGGTGCCAAAGACCAAAATCGAGGCCTACAAGACGCTTGCCCTGACCTGCGAGCCGATCTGGCGGGAATATGGCGCCATCGGCTACGCGGAGTGCATCGGCGACGATACGCCTTACGGCGAACAGACGTCTTTCCCCCGCTCGGTCCAGGCGAAAGAGGACGAGGTCGTGGTGTTTTCCTGGATCGTCTATCCCGACAAGGCGACCCGGGATTCTCGCAACAAGAAGGTGATGGAAGACCCGCGCCTGACGGAAACCATGGCGACTGACATCTTCGACGGCAAGCGGATGATTTTCGGGGGCTTCGCGCCCTTCATCGGGCCGTAAGGCGCCTACGCGACGCGCTTGTCCAACACTTCAAGCTTGGCGAGATCGACATGCGCGCGCAGCTCGATCTGGTCGAGCACATCCTGCAACTGGGGATCGGCGAAGGCGTCGTGACGGCGCGTAACCGCCGCTGCCAGCTTGTTGAGGGTAGAGCGGGGAATGCCGCCGGCCAGCAGGCCGTCGCGCACCGCATCCAGCAGGTTCAGCAACTGCTCGCCATGGGCCTGGCCCTTGGCACGGCCGTCGGTGGAATCGTCCAGTCCCTGCAGCATCAGGATGGAATCCAGCGCCGCGATGGGGCCGGGCCCGGCGACGATGGCGCCCTGGGGCTCGTGGTTGTCGGACACGGTGAAGCCGCCACTGCTGCCGGTGGTGGTCTTGCGCCGCACGGCGCCGGTTTCAATCCGACCAGGTCCTTTGATTTCCATGGGTGCTCAGTCCCATTGAGACGCGGCTAGCATCGCTGGACATGGTTAAGGAAGCATTGACGGCGCGTTTTTGTGCCGAAGCGGAGCAATTTTCATCTTTTCCGGCTGGTACAGGACTTGAAGGCACTCAAAGCGAAATCTTAGTGGAGAAGGTTGCCATGGTCGGCGATCGTAGAAAGAGCATCTTTGGCGGGCTTTTGCTGCTCGTCCTGTTCGTGGGCGTGTTCTACGCCTCATGGATCTATTTTGGCCCCAAGGACGCCGGACTCCCCGGGCTTCCGGGCCTGGCGAGCGAACCCGCCGCAGGCAGCTATGGCGCACTCGCCATGAGCGACGATACCGGAAATTACGGCACCGCCTGGGGCTTCAGTGACCCGGTGACCGCCGAGCAGCGTTCGCTGGCGGAATGCCAGAAGTCCGGCGGCCAGAATTGCATCATCAAGACCAGCCTGAACGGCAATTGCGGTTCGCTGGTCACCAGCGGCCAGGCACGCCAATCTTATGTCGTCACCGACGCCGACAAGCTCGCCGCCGCTGCTTTCGGCTTGGCGCAGTGCCAGGCATCCGGTGCCCAGGATTGTGCGGTCAAGGCCCAGTTCTGCGGCAATGGTGGCTAACACCTAAGACACTTCACACCCTCGCAAACGCCGTCGCGACACGCATCGCGGCGGCGTTTTCGCGTCAGGCCCTGTGGTACGGATGACCGGCCAATATGGTCATGGCGCGGTAGATCTGCTCGCTGAGCAGCGCCCGCGCCAGCAGATGCGGCCAGGTCTGTGGCCCGAAGGCCAGGCTGCGGCCCGATTTCTTGCCCGGCAAGGCGCCAAGCCCATCGGGCCCGCCCAGCACAAAAGCCAGATCGCGCGTGCCTGCGTCGCGCAGCACGCCCAGGAACTCGGCGAAATCCTCGGATGTCATGCCCTTGCCCTTGGCGTCCAGCAGGACGATGTGGGCCCCGTCCGGCACGCGGTCGGCCAGGCGTTCACCCTCTTCCTTCATGCGCGTGGCGGTGTCGCGCGCCTTGGAAACGGCAAGCTCTTCAACCGCGACGGCGGGAAAACCGAGATTGCGGCCCATCTTCTGGGCCCGACCGATAAAGTCCTCGACCAGCTCGCCTTCCGGCGTGCCTCGATCATGGCCGATGGCAATCACCCAGAGGCGCAAGTTAGAAGCCCTTGGCGGGCGCGCCGACGTTCCACATGCCTTCGAGGTCGTAATACTCGCGCACTTCGGGACGGAAGATATGGACGATGACGTCACCCGCATCGACCAGAACCCAGTCGCCCGCACCGGCGCCGGAGATCGGCCGCGAGCCGTAGCCCGCTTCCTTCAGCCGGCGCGCCAGATGGTCGGCCATGGCGGCGACATGGCGCGAGGAACGGCCCGATGCGATCACCGCCGCATCGCACAGCGCCGAACGACCTTCCAGGTCGATGGTGACGATGTTCTCCGCCTTGTCGTCATCCAGCGACGTGACGATGCGCTTCATCAGGTCGGTCAGCGCCGCAGGTTTCGCCGCGACCTTGACCTTCGCCGGCCTGGGTGCGGGTTTCTTGCGGGCGGGCGCCTTGGCCTTCGCCTTTGGTTTGGCCCTGGGTTTCGCCTTGCTGGGGGCCTTGATCGGAGCCTTGGCGGCGGGCTTTTTCTTGGCGGGCGCTGCCTTGGCGGCGGCCTTCTTCGCGGGAGCCTTTGTGGCAGGAGCCTTCTTCACGGCCTTTTTGGCGGCTTTCTTGGCGGGCTTCTTCGCAGGCGTTTTCTTGACGGTCAGGGTGCGTACTCCGGATAGCGAAAAGAGTTTATCACGCCATAAGGCGCGGCTCCAAGGCCATGCGGATGGCCGTGGAGCTTTGGGGACTGCGCGGGCCATCCAGCACCAGGACACAGGGCGCCGCCGTCAGCCGCCGTGCCTGGCCAAAACGGCGCACCAACGGTGATTTCAGGGTATCGAGCGCCGTACCCGGCCGCCGCACCACCACGATGGGTACAGCGGCCGCGATGGTCGCCCAGTCCTTCCAGCGCCCAAAGGCGGCAAGATTGTCGCTGCCCATCAGCCAGACGAAGCGCGTGGCGGGAAAACGCCGCCGCAGCGCCCGCAAGGTATCCACCGTGTAGTGGGTGCCCAGCGCGCCTTCGAGGGCTGTGACCGTGTCCTGCGGCCCCGCCACCTGCTGCGCCAGCGCCGTGCGGGTAAGCAGATCGGCGAGTTCGCTGGCGCGCTTGAGCGGGTTGCCCGGCGTCACCAGCCACCAGACCGCATCCAGGCCCAGTGCCTTCTTCGCCACATCGCTGATATAGCGGTGGCCTTGATGCGGCGGATTGAACGAGCCGCCCAGCAGGCCAATGGTGAGACGTGGCCCCACCGGCCCCGGCGGGACGATCCAGTTCAAATGCCGCGCCCGTTGAAAAAATTGAGCTTGAGGTTGTGCGGATCGACGCCTTCGACGCAGCGCAGGTTGATCGCCGCCATCCGGTTGCCTTTGGGGTCGGTGCCTTCCCCGAAGGAAGAAACGCCGCAGGTCGCGCAGAAATGATGCTCGATCACGTGACGGTTGAACGTGTAGGTGGTCGGCGCTTCGCGCGGCGTCTTCAGGGTGAAGGCAGATGCGGGAAGAAAATGCAGGATGCCACCCTTCTTTCCACAGATGGAGCAGTTGCACTCCAGGCCGTCGGTAAGCGGACCGCCTTCGAATTCGAACGCGACCTTGCAGCAATGGCAGCCGCCTTGGTGCTTTCTCATCACTCTCTCCTAGGGACGGGTTTGTCCGTTGCCACGCACCACATACTTGAAGGTGGTGAGCTGTTCCGCGCCCACGGGGCCGCGCGCATGCATCTTGCCGGTGCCGATGCCGATTTCCGCGCCCATGCCGAATTCGCCGCCATCGGCAAACTGGGTCGAGGCGTTCCACAGCACGATGGCGCTGTCCAGGCTGTTCAGGAAAGCCTCGGCGGCGGCAGCGTCTTCTGTGATTATGGAATCAGTGTGATGCGAGCCATGTGTCTCGATATGCTGGATCGCCTCTTCCACGCCATCGACCACGCGCACGGCGATGATGGCGTCGAGATATTCGGTCTTCCAGTCTGCTTCCGTCGCCGCTTTCGCGGCAGGGAACGCGGCACGCACGTCATCGTCACCGCGAATTTCACAACCTGCTGCAGCGAGATCATTGAGGATGTCGACACCCAGCGTCTCGAGGATGGCGCGGTCCAGCAGAAGTGTTTCGGCCGCACCACAGATCGAAGTGCGACGCATCTTGGCGTTCAGCACCACCAGCCTTGCTTTGGCGGCATCGGCGGCGGCATGGACATAGACATGGACGATGCCTTCCAGGTGCGCCAGCACAGGCACGCGCGCTTCGCTCATGACGCGGCCGGTCAGGCCCTTGCCACCACGGGGAATGATCAGATCGACATTGCCGTCCAGGCCTTCCAGCATCAGGCCGACAGCGGCGCGGTCGGTGTTTTGCACCATTTGCAGGGCGGCGTCGGGAAGGCCGGCGGCGGCCAGACCCTCGCGCATCGCCGCCAGGATGGCGGTGGCAGAGCGAATGGAGTCCGAGCCACCGCGCAGGATGGCGACATTGCCCGACTTCAACGCCAGCGCGCCGGCATCGGCGGTCACGTTGGGACGCGATTCATAGATGATGCCGATGACGCCGATGGGCGTGGCGACGCGAGCGATATCGAGCCCGTTGGGGCGCGACCAGCGCGCCAGTTCGCGCCCGACCGGATCAGGCAGTTCGGCCACGACCTCGATACCCTTGGCCATCGCTTCGATGCGGGCTTCGTTGAGCATCAGCCGGTCTATCATCGGCGCCGCCATGTTGTTGGCGCGCGCGGCCTCGATGTCGCCCTTGTTGGCTTCCAGGATGGCGGCGGCATTGGTGCGGATGGCGGCGGCGGCCACGCGCAGCGCCTTCGTCTTGGCATCATCACCCGCTTCGCGCATCGCGCGGGCGGCCTGGCGGGCAGCAAGGCCGATCACATGCATTTCCACGGTTAAAGGATGCTGCAAATTCATGACTCAGGTCCCCGTAAGCGTGAGGTCGTCGCGGTGGATCATCTCGTCCCGGCCACGATAGCCCAGGATAGCCTCGATTTCGAGGCTGCGCTTGCCTGCGATGCGTTCCGCATCCTCCGCGCTGTAGGCGACCAGACCACGCGCGACCTCGCGCCCATCGCGGGTGCGCACCAGCACGGCATCGCCGCGCTCGAAGCGGCCATCGACCTGGCGGATACCAGCGGGCAGCAGGCTCTTGCCATCCTGCAGCGCCTTGACTGCGCCTTCATCGATCACCAGCGCACCTTCAGGGCGCAGCACACCCGCGATCCAGCGCTTGCGTGCGGCGGCGGGCGTCACCGACGCACGGAACCTGGTATGGCGTGCACCCGCAGCAAGTCCTGCCAGCGGATTGAGTGCCTCGCCCTTGGCGATGATGACGTCGCAACCCGCGCCCATGGCAATCTTGGCGGCGATCAGCTTGGACGCCATGCCGCCCCGGCCGACGCCAGAAATGCTGTCGCCCGCCATTGCCTCGATTTCCGGCGTGATGGCGACGACCTCGGGAATATGCTGCGCGTTCGCGTCCTGATCCGGATTCGCCGTGTAGAGCCCGTCCACGTCGGACAACAATAACAGCCGATCCGCGCCCATCATCGAGGCGACACGCGCGCCTAGCCGGTCATTGTCGCCGAACTTGATCTCGGCAGTGGCCACCGTGTCGTTCTCGTTGATCACCGGCACCGCGCCCAAGTCGAGCAGCGTGCCCAGCGTTGCACGAGCATTGAGATAGCGGCGGCGCTCTTCGGTATCGCCAAAGGTCAGCAGCACCTGCGCCGCGACAAGGCCATGACCGGCGAGGATATCGGCATAGGCTTCGGCCAGCCGCACCTGCCCTGCCGCTGCCGACGCCTGGCTTTCTTCCAGCCGCAAGGCGCCAGCGGGCAGCTTGAGCAGGCGGCGGCCCAGCGCGATCGAGCCCGACGACACCAGGATGACTTGCGCCCCGTTGGCCTTCAGCGCCGCGACATCGGCGCAAAGCGATTCCAGCCAGGCACGGCGCAGCTCGCCGGCGTTTCGGTCCACCAGCAGGGCGGAACCGACCTTGACGACGATCAGCCTGGCGCCGGCAAACAGGTCGCTCATCGCCGCGATCGTTTCTTGTTCAGCGCTGCCTTGTTGGCGCGCGCCTTGGCAGAATGCTTGGCGGGCTTGGGCTTGGCCTTGGCCCGGCCGCCACTCTTGACCGCCTTTTTCTTCTTGAGCGGTGCGCGCACAGGCTTCGGGGCTTCCGCCACCTTCTTTTTCTTGAGCGCGATGACGGGACGGGCGCTTTTCACTTTGACCTTCACATCAAGATCCAGTTCCGCTGCCATCGACTTGGGCACCACCGGCGCATTGAAATTGACGGTCTGGCGCTCGGCGCGGGTGACGGGCTTGCGCGCGGGACGATGGCGATCCGCCAGCATCACGCGATGAGCGCGGCGATTCTGGATATTCTTCATCATGGCGCGCAGCACGGCCATGACGCCCTCGCCGGTCACGCCGGACAGGATCATGACCTTGTGACCACACGCCTTCTCCAGCGCCGCCTTCTTCTTTTCCAGTTCCTTTTCGGGGATCGCGTCCACCTTGTTCAGGGCCACGATCTCCGGCTTTTCATCCAGGCCCATGCCATAGGCTTCCAGTTCGGCGCGGATGGTCTTGTAGGTCTTAGCCACCGCGTCGCCGGTGCCGTCGATCAGGTGCAAGATTGTGGCGCAGCGTTCGGCATGGCCGAGGAAGCGGTCGCCCAGGCCAATGCCTTCATGCGCGCCCTCGATAAGCCCCGGCAGGTCGGCCAGCACGAAGTCACTTTCATCCACCTTCACCACGCCTAGCTGCGGTTCCAGTGTCGTGAAAGGATAGTCGGCGATCTTGGGCCGCGCCGCCGAGACGCGGCTGAGAAAGGTGCTCTTGCCCGCATTGGGCATGCCGATCAGCCCAGCGTCGGCGATCAGCTTCAGTTTGAGGATGAAGATCGCTTCCTGCGCCGGCTGGCCAGGCATGGCGAAGTCAGGCGCCTGGTTGGTCGAACTCTTGAAGTGCGCATTGCCGAAGCCGCCATTGCCGCCCTTGAGCAAGCGCACGCGCTGGCCGGGCGTGGCAAGGTCGGCGATCAGCGTCTCGCCGTCTTCCTCATAGATCTCGGTTCCGACCGGTACCTTCATGACGGCATCGTCGCCATTGGCGCCGGTCATCACCTTGCCCTTGCCGCCTTCGCCACTCCTGGCCTTCACATGCTGCTGGAAGCGGTAGTCGATCAGGGTGTTGAGATTTTCCACCGCCTCGGCGACGACATCGCCGCCGCGGCCGCCATCACCGCCATACGGACCGCCATACTCGATGAACTTCTCGCGCCGGAAGGCGATGCAGCCGTTACCGCCTGCTCCGCTATTGGCATAGACCTTGGCAACATCGAGAAATTTCATTGAGAACTTTCTTTATTGGTTGCGCGGCCTGACGTGAAGTCTTCAAATTCGCGGGACCGGCGCTCCCTAAGCCGCTTGTTTTCGCAGGAAATCGGCCCGCGTCAACAGCATGTCATGGCAGAGCACATCCGCCTCCCGCGCCCGGGAAAAGCGCAGTTTGGAGCCGTTGTGACGCAAGCCCAGCTTGGCCAGGACATGGCCGGAGGCGGGGTTGTCGACGAACCAGCCGGCATGGACCATTTCCAGCCCCATGCTCTCGAAGGCATAGGTCATCAGGCGGTCTGCGGCCTCGGTGGCGAAGCCCTGGCCCCAATAGGGCTTGCCCAGCCAATAGCCGAACTCATACCCGGTCTCGTCGGGATGCAGGCCGATGAGCCCCAGGAAGGTTCCGCCCTGCTTGCGCTCGATGACAAAGACATGGCGGCCATCGGGCGGCATGGCGAGGAATTCCTCGGCATGCTCCTCGCTATAGGGATAGGGCACCCGCGACAGGTTCTTGGCGACGTCATAATCGTCCAGCCACACCGCCATCGCCTCGATATCCGTGGGACGCGGCGGCCGCAAATTCAGTCTCTTGCTCTCCAAAATGCACATGACATTCCCCGCATATTCCTTTCGCGCGAGAAATAAAAAAGGGAGATGGCGGACCATCTCCCTCGCATAACGGGCCGCCACGTTTTGTGGCGGCCTATGTCTTCAGCCGCCTGTTATTCCGCCGCCACCTTGGCCGGGCCGTTCGCCGGAACGACGGACACAAAGGTACGGCGCTTGAAACCGGTCTTGAACGATACGCGGCCCTCGGCGAGCGCGAACAACGTATGGTCCTTGCCCATGCCGACATTTTCGCCGGCATAGAACTTGGTGCCGCGCTGGCGCACGATCACGTTGCCACCCGCGACGACTTCGCCGCCGAACAGCTTCACGCCGAGCATCTTGGGGTTCGAGTCGCGACCGTTGCGCGAAGAACCGCCTGCCTTCTTGTGTGCCATTTGTGTGTGTCCTTAACCGGCAGTGATACCGAGCACCTTCACCGTGGTGAAGTGCTGGCGGTGACCGCGCTTGCGGTGGGTGTTCTTGCGGCGCTTCTTCTTGAAGGCGATGACCTTCTCGCCCTGGCCGTGCTCGACGATCTCGCACTGGACCGAAGCGCCCTTGACCAGCGGTGCGCCGATCTTGGGGCTATCGCCGCCCAGCAGCAGCACTTCGAGGTCGAGCTTGGAGCCCACATCGCCCGTGATGCTTTCGACCTTCAGGACCGTGTCCTTGGCCACCTTATACTGTTTTCCGCCGGTGCGGACGACCGCATACATGGTCTAATTCCTTGAAAATAAACGGTTTTCGGTACGACGGAGTCGCCCGAAGAGCGGCGCAATATACGGAAAAGCCTTTATGGGTCAAGCAGAAGGATTCCTGGGGCTCCCAAGCGTTTTTTTGCGGTCCGGCAGCCGGCCCCGTACAAGGCACTCCAGCATGCGGTCCCTGGGCGACATTCTCTACAATTTCCACTGGGTGGTCCCGGGGGCGGCCGCGCGCATGGCCCAACCCTGGGCAGGCGGCTATCGGCGCTTCCTGGCCAGGCGGGGCATTCGCGGCATCGTCAATCTGCGCGGCCGCAATGATGACCTGTCCTGGTGGAAGAACGAAACCGCCGCCGCCGTAGCACTGCAGATTCCGCATTTCGACGCCATGATGGATTCACGCAAGCTGCCGACGCGCGCGATGCTGGTGCGGCTGATGGAGGTGTTCGCCGCCTGCCCCCAGCCCTTCGTCGCCAAGTGTTCCGGTGGGCAGGATCGCACCAGCCTGGCAATGGCGCTGTTCCGGGTCTGGCGCGGCGGCTGGGCGGCGTTGCCAGAAGCGCGGGCGCAGTTCGCCCGCTGGCCCTATCTCCACTTCCCCAAGACGCACCAGCGCTGGCTGAAGCAATTTCTCGACTTCGCCGCAGAAGATTCGCATGGCGTGCCGCTGGCGGAATGGATCGCGCGCGATTACACGCCGGAAAAGCTGAAAGCCTGGCTGGATACGCGCGGCATGAGCGATTTCTACGACAGGATCTTCACCGTGCCTACGCGTTCACCGCATCAATGGTGAAGCTTGCGCTGGCGCCCGGCGTATTTCTTTGGCACGCGTATTTCTCTCCCCAGGCGCAAAAGACGCTGCTGGACGATGTGCTGGCACGGCTGGAAGCGGCGCCGCTCTATCGCCCCCTGATGCCAAAAACGGCAAAGCCCTTCTCGGTGGAGGAAAGCAATTTCGGCCGCCTGGGCTGGGTCTCCGACACGGCAGGCTATCGCTACGAGCCGCTTCATCCCGTCACCGGGAAAGCCTGGCCGGCGATCCCGCCTGCCCTGCTGACCCTGTGGGATGATATCGCGCAACTGCCGCCGCCTGATTGCTGCCTGCTGAATCTCTATCGCGGGGCTGCGAAGATGGGCCTGCACCAGGACCGCGACGAAAAGGATGTCGAAGCGCCGGTGGTGGGCGTCTCGCTGGGCGACGATGGCCTGTTCCGCATCGGCGGTGCCGCAAGAGGCGGGAAGACTCAAAGCGTCAAGCTGGCCTCCGGTGATGTCATCCTGTTCGGCGGACCGGCGCGGCTGGCCTATCACGGCATTGACCGTATCGTGCCCGGCAGCTCGCGGCTGGTGCCGGGCGGTGGGCGGCTGAGTCTCACTTTGCGGCGGGTGGCGGCGTAAAAAAAGGGCTCCCGGCGAAGCCGGGAGCCCAAATGCGCTTTAAAGGCGCGAAGGAGCTTGGGGAGGGGATCACCCTTGCTCCGTCGAAGGCAGGACCGCGAAGCGAGCGGGGGCAGAGCCTGCAGTCCACAGCCTTCGAAGAATAAATTAGGCACGAATGTCACAGGTTTCAAGTTTTTTTTATTTAATTGAAAAAAAACGTGACAGTATCTATTTTGCCATATCCGTTCATCTGCCGTTCAGGCCCGCTGGAAATGCCGTCAGCCATAGCGCCGCTCCTCGAGCTGGCGCGCAATCTCGTCCCGATGCGCCTTTTCGGCCTCTTCCCAGATCGTGGTGACATAATCCTTCAAACCCTCCAGGCCCTGCCCATGCAGGCGATAGAGGTGGCGGACGCCATCGACCTGGATCGTGACCAGCCCCGCCGCCTTGAGGATCTTCAGGTGCTGGGAGATGGCGGGGCGGCTGACCGGCAGGCCCGCCGCCAGCGCCCCCACGGTCAGGGGGCCGTGCCGCAAACGGTCGAATACCGCCTTGCGGGTGGGATCGGACAGTGCTGCGAACACATCTTCGTAAGCCATAACTTACAGTAAGTAATTACTTACGTTATTTCAAGGCATTTCCGAAAGCTGAGAAGATCGCCCGGCTCAGGCCGTTCTCTGCCCAGCGCCATTCCGGGTGCCACTGCACCCCCAGCAGGAAACCGGGCGCGCCCGGCATGGAGACGGCCTCGATCTGGCCGTCCGGGGCGGTGGCGTCGGCCTGCAGCGGCGCGGCCAGCCGGTCGATGCCCTGGTGGTGCAGGGAATTGACCGTGACGCTTCCCGTCCCGGCGATCCGGGCCAAGAGGCCGCCGGGCAGGATGTCCAGCGCATGCGCCGGACCCCATTGTGTCTCCAGCGGCAGGCTCTCGTCCTCGAAATGGATCATGCGGCCGGGCTGTTCCGCGACATGCTGGTGCAGCGTGCCGCCCAGCGCCACGTTCAGTTCCTGGAAGCCACGGCAGATCGCCAGCACGGGCTTGCCCGCCGCGATGGCGGCGCGGATCAGCGGCAGGCTGGCGGCATCACGCGCATCATCCAGCAGTGACGCGTCGCGCGGGCCTGGACCGCCATAGCGCACCGGGTTCACGTTGGACGGCGCGCCGGTGAAGAGAAAGCCGTCGAACATCGCCAGCAATGCGTCCACCGGCAGGGCCGGCGTCAGCGCCGGGATCAGCAGCGGCAGCGCGCCCGCGCCGTCACGCACGGCGGCGATATAGGCGTCGTTGACACGATGCAGTTGCAGCCCGTCATCAACCCCGCGATCACAGACCAGCCCGACCCTTGGAATCAATTGCCGCTCTTGCGGATGGTCGGCGCCTTCACGGGAATGGCGAAGGCTTCCGGCGCGACCGGCGTGCCAGTCTGGATATTGCTCAGCGCCACGCTGGTGCTGCCGCCCTGTGCGTCCCGCACCGTCCATTGCCGCAACTGCAGCGTTGGCGCGGTGGCAAAGACGATCTGGATATTGTCCTGCATCCGGTTGGTGCTGGAACGGGCCCGCAGCACGAGCTGGCCGGGCGCGCGATCAATCCCCAGCACGGCAGCGTTGGCGCGCAGGTTGATATTGTCGGCCAGCAGCAGGCCCAGCGGCGTGTCCGAGACGCTGTAGCGGTCCACCGTGTTGAGACGGCTGTTGCGGACATAGATATAGCCCGCCGTGGCGACGATCAGCGTCGGGCTGGGGGCGCGATACTCGAAGCGCAGCTTGCCGGGACGGGCGAGATAGAAAACGCCCTGGCTGATCGAACCCTGCGGGTTCATCTGCACGAACTCGGCGGCCAGGGTGGTGATGGCATTGAGATAGGCGCTGACCTGGGTCAGGTCCTCGCGCTGCTCTTCGGTGAACTCGATGCGGCGCTGGATCTGCACCTTGTTCTGGGCCCGCGCTGCGCCCGGAGCCAGGGCGGCGCAAGCGACGGCCAACCCGGCATTCAGCGCGAAATCGCGCCGCGTAAGCGTCATACCGTCCTCACCGTGACATAAGCGCCCTTGGCAGACGCATCCGTGCAGAACATAGTCCCGCAGACCGAATAATCAACAAATCGACCTTCATTATGGCAGAACAAGCATATTCCCATGTCTCGGTGCTGGGCGCAGGCGGCTGGGGCACGGCGCTGGCGGCAACGGCGGCGCGGGCCGGGCGGCGCGTGAACCTGTGGGCGCGCGATGGCAGCCTGCTGGTGGATATTTCCGCCGGCGAGAATCCCAAATACCTGCCCGGCATCGATCTGCCCGAAGACATTTCCGTCACCACCTCGCTGTCGGTGGCAGCCGGCGGCGAAGTCATCCTGCTGGCGGTTCCGGCGCAGGTGACGCGCGCCTTGGTGAACCAGCTGCTGCCGCTGCTGAAAGGTGATGCGCCGCTGGTGATCTGCGCCAAGGGTATCGAACGCGACACCGGCAAGCTGCTGCACGAGATGCTGGCCGAGGCCGCGCCCGGCCATCCCGTCGCAATTCTGTCCGGCCCCAGCTTCGCACGCGAAGTGGCGTTGGGCCTGCCCACCGCCGTCACCATCGCGGGCGCGGGTGCCGAGCGCCTGCAGGCGACCTTGTCCACGCCGGGCTTGCGGCCTTATGCGGGCGACGACATTACCGGCGTGGCGCTGGGCGGCGCGGCCAAGAATGTCTACGCCATTGCCTGTGGCGTGGTTGAAGGCCTGAAGCTGGGCGAGAATGCCCGCGCCGCGCTCTTGGCCCGCAGCTTCGCCGAGCTGGCGCGGCTGGGCGAAGCGCTGGGCGCCAAACGCGAAACCCTGATGGGCCTGTCGGGCCTGGGCGACCTGATGCTGTCGGCCACCAGCCGCTCGTCGCGCAATTTCTCTGCTGGTGTCGAACTGGGCGGCGGCAAGCAGGCCACGTCGCTTTCCGCGCCGGGGCACGCGCTGGCCGAAGGCGTGGCGACCGCGCCCGCCCTGGTGGCGCGCGCCAAACAGGCGGGCATCGAGCTGCCCATCGCCGAGGCCGTGGCAGACCTTCTGGCCGGCAAGCTGCCGCTGGAGCAGGCGGTGGCGCGGCTGATGAACCGCAAGCTGACATCGGAATAGTCTGGGGAACGGGCAATGGCGTACTGGCTGTTTAAGAGCGAACCCGATGCCTGGTCGTGGGAGCAGCAAAAGAAGAAGGGCGCCAAGGGCGAACCCTGGAGCGGCGTGCGCAACCACACCGCCAAGCTGAACATGAAGGCGATGAAGAAGGGCGATCGGGGCTTCTTCTATCATTCCAACGAACAGAAGGCCGTGGTCGGCATCGTCGAAGTGATCGAGGAGTTCCAGCCCGATCCCACCGACGCCAAAGGCCAGTTCGGGCTGGTGGTGGTCAAGGCAGTGAAGGACATGCCGGAACCCGTCACGCTGGCCGCTGCCAAGGCCAACCCCAAGCTTGCCAAGATGTCGCTCGTCACCAGCTTCCGCCTGTCGGTGCAACCGGTGACGGATAGCGAGTGGAAAGAGGTTTGCAAGATGGGCGGCCTGAAGTAACCCACTCGCCAGCAATCTGCTGACCGCGCAGGGACTTGCGCGATCTTCGTTTGTCCATTTCGTGCCTCCACCCCCTCCCCTGCGGTGGTGGATAGCGTGTGGATAAGGAATGGTGGCGCGCGTCTTTATCGCCGCAGTATCGCACACCGCGAATGCGCGGGGATAAGTTGTAATGTTGCCTACAGATACCGGCGCATAATCACTGTGTAAGGCGCATACCCCGCGCCTTCATAGGCGCGGATGGCATGGGCGTTCTTCGCCAGCACGCCGATGGTCAGCAGCGTGTGCCCCCTGCTGCGGCTCCAGCCTTCGCAGGCCGCGATCAGCGCCTTGCCATGCCCCTGGCCGCGCGCGTCTGCCAGCACGAAAATCTCGGCGATGAAGCCGTGGCGGCGTTCCGGTTCGGCGATGAAAAGCTCGCCATGCTCTTCATAGGCGGAAGCCCAGCCCACGCGCCTGCCGTCCTGCTCGGCGATGAACATGGCGCCATGCTTTTCAGCGCAGCGATGCTGCGCGTCGCGCCAGTGATCCGCGACAAAATCCGGATCGCGGCGGCGGTTGTTCTCGAAGCCCAGCTCGTAATCCTGCAGCCCCTGGATGAAGGAGAGGATGGCGGGTTCGTCGTCCGGCAGGCGGATGTCCCGGACTGTCATGCCTCGATCTTGGCATGGCGGGTTTCGCGAATGAACAGCGCCCCGATCACCACCGTCGCACCAGCCACCACCACGGGATACCAGAGGCCGTAATAGATGTTGCCGGTTGCCGCCACCATCGCAAACGCCGTCGTGGGCAGGAAGCCGCCGAACCAGCCATTGCCCAGATGATAGGGCATGCTTATCGAGGTGTAGCGGATATTGGCAGGGAACATTTCCACCAGCGCGGCGGCGATGGGGCCATAGACCATGCCGGCATAGACCATCAGCACGAACAGGATCGCCACCACCATCGGCTTGTTCACCGTGGCGCTGTCGGACGACGCGGGATAGCCGGCGGCGGCGGCGAAACCGGCCGCCTGCTTTTCCCAGGCGGCGCGCTGCACGGCCAGTTCGGCGCGCGGCACGGCGCGGCCATCGAACGAGGCCAGCACCTTGTCGGCGATGCGCACCTGCGTCACCGCGCCCGCTGCCGCGACTTCGTTCTGGTATGGCAGGCCCGCGCGGGCCAGCCAGCCCTTGGCAATGTCGCAGGACGAGTTGAACTGGGCCCGGCCCACCGGGTCGAACTGGAAGGTGCAATCGCCCGGCGCGGCGGCCACCGTGATCGGCGTAGAGGCGGCGGCAGCGGCCAGCGCCGGATTGGCGGCGACGGTCAGGGCCTTGAACAGTGGGAAGAAGGTCAGCGCCGCCAGCAGGCAGCCCGCCAGGATGATGGGCTTGCGGCCGACCTTGTCCGACAGCCAGCCGAACAGCACGAACATCGGTGTGCCCAGGATCAACGCGATGGCGATCAGGACGTTGGTGAGAACCGGATCGACCTTCAGCACCCGTTCCAGGAAGAACAGCGCGTAGAACTGGCCGCAATACCACACCACCGCCTGACCGGCGGTAAGGCCGAACAGCGCCAGCAGCACCAGCTTGAGATTCTTCCGGTTGCCGAAGGATTCCTTAATCGGGTTGGCAGAGGTCTTGCCTTCCGCCACCATCTTGGCGAACACCGGGCTCTCATTGAGCTTGAGGCGAATCCACAAGGAGACGCCCAGCAGCAGCGCCGAGAGCAGGAACGGCACGCGCCAGCCCCAGGCGGCGAAGGTCTCGTTGCCCATCTCCAGCCGGATGGCGAGGATCACCACCAGCGACAGAAACAGGCCCAGCGTCGCGGTGGTCTGGATCCAGCTTGTGTAGAAGCCGCGCTTGCCGTCGGGCGCATGCTCGGCGACATAGGTCGCGGCGCCGCCATACTCGCCGCCCACCGCCAGCCCCTGCAGCAGGCGCAGCGTGATCAGCGCCACCGGGGCCAGGACGCCGATGCTCTCATAAGACGGCAGCAGGCCCACCGTGAAGGTGGAGAAACCCATCAGCAGCATCGTCACCAGGAAGGTGTTCTTGCGGCCCCACAAATCACCCAGCCGCCCGAACACCAGCGCGCCGAACGGGCGCACGGCGAAGCCCGCCGCGAAGGCCAGCAGCGCGAAGATATAGCCGGTGGTCTCGTTGACGCCGGAGAAGAAGTGCCGGGTGATGTAGGTGGCGAGCGAACCGTAGAGGTAGAAGTCGTACCACTCGAACACCGTGCCGGCGGACGCGCCGCCGACCACAAGGAAATGCTTGCGGTCCAGGCTTTTGTCTGTGGTTGACGTCATGGGAGCTCCCCTGCCCTTTATTGTGGCGGAAGCTTACCGTGGCAAAAGCCTAGTGGTCGAGGGACTTGATGATCTCTTCGGTCATCTTCTTGGCGTCCGCGAACAGCATCATGGTGTTGTCGCGGAAGAAGAGCTCGTTATCGACACCGGCATAGCCCGAGCCCATGCCGCGCTTGATGAAGAGCACGGTCTTGGCCTTTTCCACGTCCAGGATCGGCATGCCGAAGATGGGCGACTTGGGATCGGTCTTGGCGGAGGGATTGGTGACATCGTTTGCGCCGATGACATAGACGACATCGGCCTGGGCGAACTGGGAGTTGATGTCTTCCAGCTCGAAGACCTCGTCATAGGGCACGCTGGCTTCGGCCAGCAGCACGTTCATGTGGCCGGGCATGCGGCCCGCCACCGGATGGATGGCGTAGGAAACCTTGACGCCTTCCTTCTTCAGCTTGTCGGCCATCTCGCGCAGGGCGTGCTGGGCCTGCGCCACCGCCATGCCATAGCCCGGCACGATGATGACCGAGGCGGCGTTCTTCATGATGAAGGCGGCGTCTTCGGCGCTGCCCTGCTTGACGGGGCGGGTTTCCTTGGCGCCCGCAACGGCGGGACCGCTGTCGCCGCCGAAACCGCCCGCGATGACGCTGACGAAAGAGCGGTTCATGCCCTTGCACATGATGTAGGACAGGATCGCGCCGGACGAACCGACCAGCGCGCCGGTGATGATCAGGGCGGTGTTCTCCAGCGTGAAGCCCAGCGCGGCAGCGGCCCAGCCCGAATAGGAGTTCAGCATCGACACCACCACCGGCATGTCGGCGCCGCCGATCGGGATGATGAGGGTGATGCCGAAGACGAAGCTGAGGCCGGTGATCGCCCAGAAGGCCCAGATCTCCTGGGTGATGGTGAAGTGCACGATCAGTGCGATGATGGCCAGGAAGATCGCCAGGTTGAGGATATGGCGCGCGGGCAGGATGATGGGCGCGCCGCCCATGTTGCCGTTGAGCTTGGCGAAGGCGATCAGCGAACCGGCAAAGGTGATGGCGCCGATGGCGACGCCCAGCGACATCTCGACCAGGCTCTGGGTGTGGATGACGCCGTCAATGGCGATGTGGAAGGATTCCGGCGAATAGAGCGCCGCGCCCGCCGTCAGCACCGCCGCCAGGCCCACCAGGCTGTGGAAGGCGGCGACAAGCTGCGGCATGTCGGTCATGGCGATCTTCTTGGCCATCAGCGCGCCGATGCCGCCACCGATGCCCAGGCCACCGATCACCAGCGCCCAAGTGGTGGCGTCTTCCACGCCCGAGACCCACAGCGTCGTCAGCACGGCGATGACCATGCCGATCATGCCGTTGCGGTTGCCGGTGCGGCTGGTGGCGGGCGAGGACAGGCCCTTCAGCGCCAGGATGAAGAGCGAACCGGCAGCGAGATAAAGAAGGGCGGCGATGTCGAGTTGAGACATCCTACTTGGCCTTCTTCTTGTACATCGCCAGCATGCGGCTAGTGACCAGGAAGCCGCCAAAGATGTTCACGGCGGCGAAGATCAGCGCGAAGAAGCCCAGGCCCTTGGAAATCCAGGAGGCGTCGTTCACCACCGGCACGGCCACCGCCACCAGCGCGCCGACCACGATCACCGAGGAAATCGCGTTGGTCACGCTCATCAGCGGCGTGTGCAGCGCGGGCGTCACGCCCCAGACCACGAAATAGCCGACAAAGATCGCCAGCACGAAGATGGAAAGCCGGAAGACAAAGGGATCGATGGCTTCCATGATTTACCCCTTCAGCGACGGATGGACGATGGCGCCGTCACGCGTCAGGCCGGAGCCGGCCACGATCTCGTCGTTCCAGTCCAGGTTCAAGGCGCCGGATTTCTTGTCGACAATGAGCGAAACAAAATTGAACAGGTTGCGGGCATAGAGCGACGAGGAGTCGGTCGCCAGCGCGCCCGGCAGGTTGGTGTGGCCCATGATGGTGACGCCATGCACCTCGATGACTTCGTTCGGCCTGCTGAGCGGCGTGTTGCCGCCCGCGCCCGCCGCCAGATCGACGATCACCGAACCGGGCTTCATCGACTGGATCATCGCTTCCGTCACCAGGATCGGCGCCTTGCGGCCCGGGATCAGCGCGGTGGTGATGACGATGTCCTGTTTCTTGATGGTTTCGGCGGTAAGCGCCGCCTGCTTGGCCTGATACTCCTCGCTCATCGGCTTGGCGTAACCCGCCGCCGTCTGCGCGTTCTTGAATTCCTCGTCCATCACCGCGACGAAGGTGCCGCCCAGCGATTCCACCTGCTCCTTGGTGGCCGGGCGCACATCGGTGGCGCTGACAATGGCACCCAGGCGCTTGGCCGTGGCGATCGCCTGCAGGCCGGCCACGCCCACGCCCATCACCAGCACGCGCGCTGGCGCAATGGTGCCCGCCGCTGTCATCATCATCGGCATGGCGCGGCCGAACTGGGCGGCGGCATCGATCACCGCCTTGTAGCCGGCGAGGTTGGCCTGGGAGGAGAGCACGTCCATCGACTGGGCGCGGGAGATGCGCGGAATGAATTCCATGGCGAAGGCGGTGACGCCCTGCGCGGCCAGCGCGGCGGCGGCGTCTTTCTCGGTGTGGGGCGACAGCGACGCCGCCAGCACGGCACCTTTTTTCAGCAGCGCGATCTCGCCCGCATCGGGGCCGCGCACCTTGAGCACGATGTCGGCATCGGCCAGAGCGCTGCGCGCATCGGGCGCGATGGTGGCGCCGGCGGCTTCATAATCGGCATCGGCAATGCGCGCACCCGCGCCCGCGCCGGTTTCCACCGTGACGTCCAGGCCAAGGGCCTTGAGCTTCTTGACGGTTTCCGGCGTGGCGGCGACGCGCGTTTCGGCGTCGCGCCGTTCCTTGGGGACCGCGAGCTTCATGACCCCAGCCCCCGTCAGATCTTAGTTGGTGCGGAAGACGGCAAGGAAAACCATGATCCCCACGCAGAGGATAAAGGTCCACTTCGAGCCGACCAGGAAGCCATGATAGGTCTTCTTGTGCTGGCTGATATCCATGTGGCCGGGCTTGTAGTCGGATGCCATTATATTCCCCAACGAAGCGCCTTTGGGCGCGATTTCGTCGGACTATAGCAAAAGGTCTGTGAGGGGCAACCCGGCTTGTTAAGGCTTTGGAAAGGCCCTTTTTCGGGGGTTTTGGTGCACACGGCCGCGCAATTCTGACCCATTTGAGCACAGACTTAAACGCCGCGTTTACCGGCAGCGCTGCAGTATCGCCTCGAATTACGAGGCTTGTATCGCAATGGCGCAGACCATTCTGGTTGTGGATGACGATCCGGTGCAGCGCCGGCTGCTCGAAACCGCCATCACCCGCAGCGGCATGACCGTGGTGACCGCGCCGGGCGGCCAGCCCGCGCTCGACCTGCTGTCCGGGCCCAAGGGCGACCAGATCAGCCTGATGCTGCTCGACCTCGTCATGCCGGACATGACCGGCATCGAAGTGCTGGCCAAGCTGCGTCCCGCCATGCCGGAACTGCCGGTGATCGTGCTGACCGCCAAGGGCGGCATCGATTCTGCCGTCGAAGCGATGCGCGCCGGGGCCAACGACTTCCTGGTCAAGCCCGCCTCACCGGAACGCATTTCGGTCTCGATCCGCAACCAGCTCAAGATCGGCACCCTGTCGGGCGAAGTGAAGGTGCTGAAGAAGAAGTCCAGCAACACGCTGACCTTCGATGACCTAGTCGCCAATAGCCAGGAAATGAAGCAGGTGTTCCGCCTGGGCGCGCGCGCCGCGCAGAGCGACATTCCCGTCCTGATCGAAGGCGAAAGCGGCGCCGGCAAGGAATTGATCGCCCGCGCCATCCAGGGCACCAGCGCCCGCGCCGGCAAGCCCTTCGTCACCGTCAATTGCGGCGCGATCCCGGAAAACCTGATCGAATCCATCCTGTTCGGCCATGAGAAGGGCAGCTTCACCGGCGCGTCCGACAAGCATCTGGGCAAGTTCCAGGAAGCCGATGGCGGCACCCTGTTCCTGGACGAGATCGGTGAACTGCGCCTCGACATGCAGGTCAAGCTGCTGCGCGCGCTGCAGGAAGGCGAAGTCGATCCCGTCGGCTCCAAGCGCCCGGTGAAGGTGAATGTGCGCATCATCGCCGCCACCAACCGCGACCTGGGCGCCATGGCGCAGGCCAACACCTTCCGCGAAGACCTGTATTACCGCCTCAACGTCTTCCCCGTCATGGTGCCGCCGCTGCGCGACCGCCCGGGCGATATCGCGCCGCTGGCCCGCTTCTTCATCGAGCGTTTCGCGGCGGAAGAGAACAAGCCGGTGGCCGGGCTGACGCCGCAGGCTTCGCAACTGATCGAACGCTTCGCCTGGCCGGGCAATGTCCGCCAGCTTGAGAACACCATCTTCCGCGCCGTGGTGCTGTGCGACGGCGCCTCGCTCGATGTCTGCGACTTCCCGTAGATCACCGCCGCGATGGGCGTCGAAACGGTCAGCCGCCAGAACAGCTACATGCCCGCCACGGGTGGCGAAACCGCTGCCCCGGCAGGCCGCACCCTGGCCTCGCCCTACTCCCTCTCGATGACCGATGCCGGTGGCCATATCCGCAAGTTCGAGGAGATGGAGTCGGAAATCATCAAGACCGCCATCGCCCGCTATGAAGGCCATATGTCGGAAGTGGCCCGCCGCCTGGGCATTGGCCGCTCGACCCTCTACCGCAAGCTGAAGGAATTCGGCCTGGAGCCGGACATCGAGAACGAGCCGATGGCCAAGGTGGCGGAAGACACCGCCGAACCCGTCAGCGACGGCCTGCGCAAGATCGCCTAAGCCCGACCTCTATCGGACGGGAAAAGAGCGGCAGCAATGCCGCTCTTTTCTTTTGTAGGCCGAAGATCCGCAAAAGAATTCCCCGGCGCATGGATCGCGCAGGCGCGGCGTGCATTACTGCAGGGCAGTAACGTCGAGGGGTTCTTTTTTGCTGATCCGTGCAGGCTTCGACCTGGCCTTTGAATGCCCGGCGCCAACGCCGATGATGTTGCAGGTGCATGTCCGGCCCGAGCGCGAGGCCGATCTTGAGCAGCCCGAGAACCTGCAGACCTATCCACCAACGCCTTACACCACCTAATATCGACGATTTCGGCAATCGCTGCACCCGCTTGGTGGCGCCCGGCGGCGCGTTGCGGCTGTCCAACCGCTTCCGCATCCGTGACAGCGGCGTGCAGGAATCGCTGCCCTGGGGTGCTGGGCAGGCTCAGGTCAACGCCCTGCCCGATGCCGTGCTCGTCTACCTTCTAGGCAGCCGCTACTGCGATACCGACCGGCTGGCGACGCTGGCCTGGGGCCAGTTCGGCAATATTGAAACCGGCTGGCCGCGCGTTCATGCCATGCTGGACTACACGCACCACCGGCTCACCTTTGGCTACCAGCATGCCCGGGCCGACCGCACGGCATCGGAAGGCCATGCAGAACAGGTCGGCGTCTGCCGCGATTTCGCCCATCTGGCGATCACGCTGTGCCGCTGCATGAACATTCCGGCCCGCTATTGCACCGGTTATCTCGGCGACATCGGTGTTCCGGTGGACCCTGCGCCGATGGATTTCAGCGCCTGGTTCGAGGTCTTTTTGGACGGGCGCTGGCACACGGTGGATGCGCGCCACAACCAGCCGCGCATCGGCCGCATCCTGATGGCGCGGGGGCGGGACGCCACCGATGCGGCCATATCGACAGCCTTCGGCACCGCCAAGCTGCTGCGTTTCGAGGTTCTGACCGAAGACGTGAAGCCTTAATCCGCCGGGCGGCGCGCGGCATCCAGCGCTTTCAGCAGCGCGGGATTGCCGCCATAATGGCTTTTCAAGGTTTTTTCGTCGGCGTCCAGCGTGGCGCAGCGCAACTTGGCATAGGCGGCGTTGATCTCGGCGCGGCGGGCCGCGTCATAGCCTTCCTCGCCCATCCAGTGCTGGCAATCCTTGAGGCGTTGCAGGAAATCGCGCACATCCTGCTGCACCGTGGGCACAGACGCGTCACAGCCCGTCAGGAGCAAAAGGCATAACAAGGTACAATTGAACAGCCGCATCATACTGATACCCTACACTCGAGCGTCTGGCCGAGGACTGCGATGAAACGCGCTTTATTTACAGTGACGATAGGGCTGGCACTCATCGCCACACTGATTCTTGCACCATCATTATTTGCTCTAGATGGGGAGAATGCACCAGAGTTTTACGGCGCGTTTACCGCCGCCCTAGTCGCGGCAGCGGCGCTTATATTTGGTGCGTATTACCAAGACCATCTGGCCCGTCTGAAGGATGAGAAGGCGCGGACGGAAGAGCGAACTGCGGAATCTATCGAACTTTGCTTCTGGCTGGATCACTGCGATTCGGAACTGGAGTTTACCCTGAAGGTCCTAACCAGAATGAAGGAGAAGCTGTCCAATTCCGGCAGAGAGAAAATTGATATGCCTCTGGACCAGTTCCGTGAGGTTATCTCATCTCATTTCTTTGATGACTTGTTGCAGCGCGTTAGAGCTGCTTCCAGACTTAAACCGGAAATTGCAGCTTTTGTAACAAGCGAAATTTATCGTACTTATACGACAGTTGACCGCATTTTCCGCCTTCGCGGCGCATCAGAAGACTTCAGGCCTGCGTTGGAGGACCTGGAGAAGTATATCTTCGTAATAAGCCGCCGACGCGTAAAACTTCAAACGGCGGCGCGCTTAATAGAAGCGCAGCTTGTCGAAAACGGCACCCTGCCAAAGTATGTCGAGGCAGATTGACGTCACATATCCATAGCTTGCTTGTACATCTCAAGCATAGCTTCCTGTTCCTGGTATTCGGCCTTATCGAGTTTTCTTAACCTGATAATCTGGCGCATGATCTTGGTGTCGAAGCCGGTGCCCTTGGCCTCGGAAAACACTTCGCGGATGTCGGCGCTGAGCGCGGTGCGTTCTTCCTCCAGCCGCTCGATGCGGTCGATGAAGGATTTGAGCTGATCCTTGGCGAAGGCAGTCTTGTTGGCCATGACGGTACTCGAAAAATGTGGAAGGCGCGGACCTTAGACCGGGGTCTGTTCGCGGCGCAACGCGGAAGAAAAGCAGATGCCGCGAACCTGTTAGCAAATGTGCGGCCACAACCTGGATGGCCCGCATTCGCGGGCCATGACACGGGGTTAGCCGTGCTTTTTCTGGCTGGCGGCGAAAGCGGCAAGTTGTTCCGGCGTCGCCGCTTTCTGGTGCTGCGCCTTCCATTCCGGCTGGGGGATGCCATAGACGCGGGCGCGGCCTTCCTCCTTGCTCAGGGCCACGCCCTGTTCGGCAGCGGCCTGCGCATACCAGTCGCCCAGGCAGTTGCGGCAGAAGCCGCCCGCGATCATCAGGTCGATATTCTGCACATCTGTATGGTCCTGCAGATGTTTGACCAGGCGGCGGAAAACCGCGGCTTCCAGTTCCATGTCGCTCATCGGGTTCTCTCCATGTCGGCAATCGCCGCTGCCAGCGTGTGATAGATGCGGCCGGCGAAATTCTCCGCCATCACGTCAGTGGCGATCAGGTCCTGGCGGATTTCCACCAGCACATGGGGCAGGCCGCGCTTGGTGCCGTGGCGGTTGAGGCAGTCATTTTCCAGCGCACCCGAATAAGGCTCATTGTCGCCATAGAGGAACGCGTGCTGCGACAGCCGTGCCATCAGCGGTTTTGCCAGCCGCTTGTCCGTGTCCCACAGCACGCCCACTTCCCAGGGTCGCGCCTGACCCTTCCAGACGGGGGTGAAAGAGTGGACAGAGATGATTGCAGCTCTGCTTTGCCCCCTCCGCCCTTCGCTGGCCCGAGGGCCAGCTACGGGCACCTCCCCCGCTTGCGCGCTATCGCGCGCGCTGGGGAGGAAGGTCTCGATGCGATCCAGCTCCGCCGTGACCGCCGCATGATAGTGCTCATGGAAATCGCGCAGGCGGCGCGCCACTTCGTCCGGCCCGGCATCGCGATTGCCCGGGATCAGGCTGCCATCCGACAGCTTCATCACCAGGGTGGGATCGTCGGCGCCACGGTTGAGGTCGATCAGCAGCCGCGACCAGCGCCCCAGCAGCGCCGCCGCGCCAAACCGGCGGGCCAGCGCCCGCGTCACCTGGGCGGCGCCGATGTCATAGGCGATGTGGGTCTGGAACAGGGCGGGGTCGAGCCCCAGCAGGCCGTGGCCCTCGGGCAGGGCTGCGGACGCATGGTCACAGAGGAACAAAAGGGGCGAAACCGGATCGCTGGCAGCGACCTGCTCAAAAGCCGTCATGGTTACGGGTTATAAGGGCAGGACCGCCCCCTCGAAAGCGGATTTCCGGTGCTCTGCAAACCTTTAAATATTGACCTCGAACCCGGTTCGGGTCACACCAGCCCGGCATGCGCAACGTCGTCCTCCTTGCTACCGGACTGCTGCTGGCGCCTGGTTTCCTGGGCCCCGCCATGGCCGCCTTCAATCTCTGCAACAAGACCAAGGCGACAGTGCGGGTGGCGCTGGGGCGCTTCGACGGACAGCAATGGACGTCGGAAGGCTGGTGGAACGTGGCGACCGCCCAATGCGCCACGCTGCTCAGCGGCCCGCTGCAGGCACGCTATTATTATTTCTACGCCACCGATGGCGCCGGCAGCTGGGAAGGCAAGACCGGTTTCTGCGTCGCGCCGGGCAAGCGCTTCAAGGCGACAGGCCGCGCGGATTGCGCCAGGCGCGGCCTCGACCGTCGCGGCTTTTCCGAAGTCGATACCGGCGCCAAGCCCGACTGGACGCAAACGCTTTCCAACTGAAACAACATTGGCCAATAAAACAATACGGGAACCGAGATGAGACGCAGCCGCAAAACCAAGATCCTCGCCACGCTGGGCCCTGCCTCCAACAACCCGGCGATGATGCGCAAGCTGTTCGATGCGGGCGTGGACATCTTCCGCATCAACATGAGCCACACCAATCACGACATGCTGAAGCAGATGCATGGCGCGATCCGGGCTCTGTCGGAGGAAATGGGCCGCCATATCGGCATCCTCTGCGACCTGCAGGGCCCCAAGATCAGGCTGGGCACCATTCCCGGCGGCAAGCGCATGCTGGTCGAGGGCGAGAAGATCCGCCTGGTGCTGGGCGAGACGGCGAGTGACCCGGAAGAAATCCCGATCCCGCATCCGGAAATCTTCCAGGCGATCAAGCAGAAGCACGCCCTCTTGATCGATGACGGCAAGGTGCGCCTGCGCCTCTTACGCCGGGGCGACGATTTCGCCGAGGCGTCGGTGGAAGTGGCGGGCGAGATCAAGGACCGCAAGGGCGTCAACATGCCCGACACGCTGCTGCCCATGTCGGCGATGACGCCCAAGGACCGCGCTGACCTCGACGCCGCGCTGGCGCTGGGCGTGGACTGGATCGCGCTGTCCTTCGTGCAGCGGCCCGAAGACCTGATCGAGCTGAAGGAACTCGTGAAGGGCCGCGCCGGCTGCCTGGCCAAGATCGAAAAGCCCAAGGCCATCGAAAGCCTGGAAGGCATTCTCAAGGAATCTGATGCGCTGATGGTGGCGCGTGGCGATTTGGGCGTGGAAATGCCGCTGGAAGCGGTGCCGGGCCTGCAGAAACAGATCGTGCGCGCCGCCCGCAAGGCCGGAAAGCCGGTGGTGGTGGCGACCCAGATGCTGGAATCCATGATCAGCGCCCCCGTGCCCACCCGCGCCGAAGTCTCCGACGTGGCCCAGGCCGTTTTCGAAGGCGCCGACGCGGTGATGCTGTCGGCGGAATCCGCCAGCGGCTCCTATCCGGAGGTTGCGGTGGCGATGATGGACCGCATCGCCAGAAGCGTGGAATGCGACCCGCTCTATCGCCAGATCATCGAAGGCCAGCGCAGCGAGCCCGACAGCACGGTGCCCGGCTCCATCATGGCGGCGGTGCATGCCGTGACCGACACGATCGATGCCCGCGCCATCCTGTGCTGGACCACCACCGGCGTCACCGCCCTGCGCGCGGCGCGCGAGCGGCCGCGGGCGCCGATCATCGTCGCCACCCCGTCGGTGGACACGGCGCGCAAGATGGCGCTGGTCTGGGGCGCCCATGCCGTGGTCGTGCCCGACATCAACAGCGTCGATGAGATGGTGGATCAGGCCTGCGCCATCGCCATCCAGGAAGGCTTTGCCGATATCGGCGAGCATATCGTCATCACCGCCGGCATTCCTTTCGGCAAGTCTGGCGGCACCAACCTGCTGCGCGTCGCTACCGTCACGATCAAGAAGTAGGTTTCAGGAATAGTTCAGGCCCGCCTCCCCCTTCATGCGCGCAGCGCATTTTTAGGGGGAGGTGGTTTCAGCGTGCGAAGGCGGCCGGAGAGAGCCGAGCGAAAGCTGAAACCGGAGGGGGTCAACTGGACAAGTCACACGGCGGCAATTGGAATTTGCCGTCCACCTTGCGCGAATTGTAGACAAAGCCGGTCGGCTCATAGCGATAGGTCTGCGTCCCGGCATCGTGCTTGAGGATGCGATAGACATCGGCACGGGGCTGAACCGCCGCGCCGTCCACCTGCACGATCCGCACGGTGAGCATGTCGCCGGCCAGCGACCAGGTGCCATCCTGGATGCTGTCAATCGCCTTGCCCATGCGGCAGGCGCGGTGCTGGACATGGAATTTTCCGTCGGCCGTGCCGGTTTCCAGCCACATCTGGCTCTTGTCGCCGGGCTGGCCGCTGCCGAACCAGCGGCCCACATACCAGCTCTCCGCCGCCTGCACCGGCGTCGCGAACAGCAAGGCGCAGAACAGCAATTTGCGCATGTCAGCTGGAAAGGTCGCAGGGCGGCATCGGGAATTTTCCATCCACCTTGCGCGCCTTGTAGTTGAAGCTGTTGGCCAGGAATGTGTAGTCCTGCGTCTTCCCGTCCACCGCATTGATGCGATAGCGGTCCTCGCGCGGCTGCGGCTGCCCGCTGACGGTGGCGATGGAAATGTTGAGGATGTTGCCCACAACACGCCAGCGCCCGGTCTCGGACAGGTCGCTGGCCTTGCCCTGACGGCACCAGCGATGCTGGTTGCGGAAGCTGCCATCGGCGTTGAACGTGTCGATGAACATCTCGCTGCGGTCATCGGGCTGGCCGGTGCCGAACCAGGACCCTGCCATGCGCTGCGTCAGCGTCTGGGCTTGCCCCGGCTGCGATAGTGGCAAAGCCAGCAGCAGCAGCAGCGCGAAAACCCAACGCTTCATATGCCCAGGCCTTCCACTTCGCTTTCCAGGGCGCGGGCGCGGTCGACCGCGCTTTCGTGGCGGGGATCGAGGCCCAGCACCTTGCGATAGAGCGCCAGCGCCGCTTTCTTGTCGCCATAGTCTTCCAGCATGCCCGCCAGGTCGGCCATGGCGCTGAAATGGCGCGGGTTGAGCGTCACCACTTTCTGCAGCGCGATCATGGCGGCGCCGTCATTGCCGGCGGCGGCGTCGAGCACGGCGCGCAGGCGCCAGCCTTCGGCGAAATCGGGCGCCAGCTTGTTGACGGCGGCTGTGAGCGTGGCGGCAGTCTTGCTGTCGCCGCTGGCCACCGCCTGCTTGGCGCGGGTCATCAGCAGGTCGAGGCTGGCGCTGCCCGACTGGCGGAAGGCGGCGTCGATCTTGTCTTCGATGGGCTTGGCGTCTTCGGCGGTTTCCGCCTTGGCGAGATCGGCGAACCAGCGGTCGATCTGTGCTTTTGGTTGCGCCAGGGCGGGCGCAAGCATCAGTGCGAAAAACAGAGCGGTCCAGGCGGGGCGCATGGCCCCATCCTAGGACCAGGAATGTGGCAAAACCAGTACGGCAGCCTACTTCATGACGTCAGGACGTGGGCCGCCTTCGGCCCAGTCCAGCAATTCGGCGATGTGCAGGACCGGCACCCCGTCGGTGAGCTGCTGGATGCAGCCGATATTGCCCGAGACGATCACGTCCGGAGTACCGGCCATGATATTCCCCAGCTTGCGCTCGCGCAGGGTGTTCGACAGTTCCGGCTGCAGGATCGAATAGCTGCCGGCCGAGCCGCAGCAGATATGCGATTCCAGGAAGGGCGTCAGGGTGAAGCCGGCGGCGGCCAGCAGCGCCTCGCTCTTGCCGTTCAGCTTCAGGCCGTTCTGCAGCGAACAGGGCGGATGATAGGCGACGCGCAGCGGTTGCGGCGGCGTCACGATGGTTGGCGGCACCAGCTCGACGAAATCCACAAAAGCGGCGGCGAATTTCTCGGCGCGGGGCTGCCACTCGGCATCCCCCGGGAAGACATGCTGCAATTCCTTCAGATAGCCGCCGCAGCCGGTGGCCGAAATGAAGACGCCGTCATAGCGGCCGGCTTCCCAGGCAGTGATCAGCTTCTTGGCGAATTCCTGGGATTCATGCTCGCGGCCCAGATGGTGCGAGAGCGCGCCGCAGCAGCCCGCGCCTTCCAGCGGCACCAGCTCGATGCCACGGCGGGACAGTACGCGCGACGCCGCCGCATCGATCTGCGGCATCACCGCCTTCTGGACGCAGCCGGGCAGCATGGCGATGCGCTTGAGCGGCTTTTCCGGCTTGGTCAGCAGCTCGGGCCCGCGCGGCGCCGACGCCTTCTTCATCATCACTTCCAGGCGGCCCATCGGGATCACCTTGGCGGCGATCTTGCCCAACGGCACCAGGCCCAGCATCACCTTGGTGAGCGCCGGATAGGGGAAGACGGAGGCGATCAGCCAGCGGATGAAACGGTCGCCCAGCGGCCGCTTGTAGTTTTCCTGGATATAGGCGCGCGACTTGTCCACCAGCCGGGCGTAATCGACGCTGGACGGACAGGTGGTGCGGCAGTTGAGGCAGGACAGGCAGCGATCAATGTGATGCACCGCCTCGTGCGACGGGGTGCCACCCTCCTCCAGCATCTTCTGCATGAACTGGATGCGGCCGCGCGGGGAATCGCGCTCGTCGCCCAGCACGACATAGGTCGGGCAGGTGGCGGTGCAGAAGCCGCAATGCACGCATTTGCGGATCTGGGTGGCGGCCGGCTTCAGCTCCGGATCGGCCCATTGTTCGGCGGTGAATTCGTTTCGCATTATATTCGTCCCGGATTGAACAGGCCGTCGGGATCAAAGGCGCTCTTGATACCGGCGCGCAGCTTCGCCAGTGCGGGCGGGGCCGCCGCATAGAGACCCAGTTCGGCGCGGCGCGCATCGGACGCTTTCAGCAGCATGGCCTGGCCGTCATTGGCGGCAGCGAGGCTGCGGATCAGGCTCGCGCTTTCCGGCCTGGCCGCCAGCCACAGCAAGCCGCCCGCCTGGTCGCCCAGCCAGAGCGGGGCGGCAATCTGCGCGGCAAGGCGCGGTGCATCAGCCGGCGCGATCATCATGCGCCAGATTTCCAGGCCGCTGTTCGCGAACATCGCGCCATCGCGAATCTGTGCGAACAGGGCGATGCCGTCTGCGACATCATCCAGCGCCACGCCCAGCAGCGCCTTTGCGATGGTGATCTTTTCCGCCAGGGGCTGCTGTTCGCCTTCCAGCCGGATGATGGCGGCGCCGCGACCGACATCGGACAGCAGCGTGTTGCCCGGCGGCAGATAGGCCAGGCCCGACGGCTCCAGCGCGCTGCGCGCCATCTTGCGCAGATGCGCGAAGCCTTCCAGCGGGCCGACATCCCGGATCGCCAGCACGGCGGCGTGGCCGGGGCGCGGATAGACGCGGAAGGTCAGTTCGGTGAGGACGCTGAGGGTGCCGAAGGCGCCGCACATCAGCTTGGGAATGTCGAAGCCGGTGACGTTCTTCACGACTTTTGCCCCGCCGCGAATGGTATCGCCCAGGCCGTTGACGCCGCGATAGGCCAGCAGCGAGTCGCGGGCGGGGCCGCGCAGCAGGCGGCCCGGACCGAAGGCGTCGATGCTGACCGCGCCGCCGATGGTGGGCGTGCCGCCAATACCGTGCACGCCGGACCAGTCGGCCGGATCAAAGCCCAGCCGCTGGCCGCGCTGCGCCAGCACCGCTTCGACTTCCGGCACCGGCGTGGCGGGCGCGACAGTGCAGAGCAGTTCTTCCGGCTCGTAATTGACGATGCCCTTGAGGGCCGAGACATCGAGCTGCGGCAATGCAGAGATCACGGTGCCGACGCCACGGCGGGTGCCGCCCGCGACGATCTCGAACGGCTTTTTCTCCGCGCGCGCCTGGCGCACGAAATCAACCACCTGGGATTCGTTGGAAATCCTGGTCATCAGTAGCGCGGCAAATGCGGGTGCGGCAGCTGCGCGCCATGAACGTGCAGATGGCCCTGCTCGATGCAGGGCGACAGGGTCGGGAAGACCTTGCCCGGATTGTAGCGGCCGCCCGGATCGAAGGCGCACTTGACCCGGCCCTGCTGCTCCATCTCCTCGGTGGTAAACATTTCGGGCATCAGGTCGCGCTTCTCGATGCCGACGCCATGCTCGCCGGTGAGCACGCCGCCGACCTTGACGCACAGGCGCAGGATATCGGCGCCGAAGGCTTCGGCCTTCTCGAATTCGCCCGGCTTGGACTGGTCGAACACGATCAGCGGATGCAAATTGCCATCGCCGGCATGGAAAACGTTGCAGCAGGCCAGGCCGTAATGTTCCGACAGCTTGGCCATGCCATCCAGCACTTCCACCAGCTTCTTGCGCGGAATGGTGCCGTCCATGCAGATCATGTCGGGCTGGATGCGGCCCATCGCGGCGAAGCTGGCCTTGCGCCCCGACCACATGCGCACGCGCTGGGCCTCGTCGGTGGCTTCCACCGAGATGCCGCCGACGCGGGCGATGACCGCGACCAGGCGCTGGACGGTGTCGGTGACATCGGCCTCGACGCCATCGGCGTCGATGATCAGGATGGCGGCGGAGCCCGCCGGATAGCCGGGCGCGTTATAGGCCTCGATCGCCTCGATGCATTGGCGGTCCATGAATTCCATGGCGGCGGGCAGGATGCCGTCGGCGATGATGGCGGCGACACATTCACCGGCCTTCTGCACCGTGTCGAACGAACCCAGCAGGGTGCGCGTCACCGGCGGCTTGCGCAGCATCTTGACGGTGACTTCCACCACCGTGCCCAAGAGGCCTTCCGAACCGGTGATCAGGCCGAGAAGATCAAGCCCGCCCTGCGCGCCGGACTTGCCGCCCAGCCGCACTTCCTCGCCATCGGGGGTGATGAAGACCACGCCCAGCAAATTGTTGGTGGTGAGACCGTATTTCAGGCAGTGCAGGCCGCCGGAATTTTCCGCCACATTGCCGCCGATGGAGCAGGCGATCTGGCTGGACGGATCGGGCGCGTAATAGAAGCCGTTGGCATCCACCGCCTTGGTGATGTTCAGGTTGGTGACGCCGGGTTCGACCGTGATGCAGCCATTCTCATAGTCGATCTCCAAGATCGACTTCATGCGGCCCATCGCGAGCAGGATGCCGTCTTCGCGCGGCAGCGAACCGCCGGAGAGCGACGTGCCCGCGCCGCGCGGCACGATCGGGATGCCTTCGGCATGGGCGTATTTGACGACCTCCACCAGCTGCGCCCGCGTCTTGGGCAGCACCACCACCAGCGGCTGCTGGGTGTAGGCGGACAGGGCGTCGCAATCGAAGACCTGGCGGCCGGCGGCATCGTCCACCACGCCATCGGGCACGATGGCCTTCAGCGCGGCAACGATTGCATCGCGCTTCTGGAGAATGGATTGGTCGGAAGGAGGCAGTTCCAAGGCGCAGATACTCCAAGTGCTGTGGAGTTAGCGCGTCCGATTAGCCCTGGCGAGCCTTGAAGCGCGGATTCTTCTTGTTGATGACGTAAACCCGGCCCTTGCGGCGAATGATGCGGCAATCCTTGTCGCGCTTCTTGAGCGAACGGAGGGAGTTACGAACTTTCATGGCACGCCTTTAAGACCGGGATTTCGCCGGGCTTTCCGGCGAGAAGGCGCGGAAACTATGCGGCGGCCTCCCCCAAGTCAACCAGCCCCTGCATCATGGCAAAAACCCCGGAATACCGGCAAAAATCCGGGACAGACGGGCCAAAAAACGATGCTAGGGTAAGGGGATGCCGCGCCGCGCCCCCAGCTATCTCCAGACTCTGGCCGCCCTGACTGGCCTGCTGCTGGCGGTGGCCTGCGCCGTCTCCCCGCCCCCGCCGCCCCTGCGGCCCTCGGCAGCCCAACCCGCCCTGGCCTCCCCCCCGGCCCGCCCGGCGGCGGTCATCCCCCTTGCGGCCCCGCCGCCACCCACGGCCCTCGAACGGTTCCTGGCGCAAATGCGGGTGGCGTCGCGGGCGCAGGGCATCAGCGAGCAGACCTTCAGCGCCGCGACGGCCGGCCTGGCCCCGCTGGCCGCCATCACCAGCGCGAACGAGAACCAGCCGGAATTCTCGCGGCCGGTCTGGGCCTATCTCGATGGCGCGGTGTCGGCGCGCCGGATCAAGGACGGGCAATTCATGCAGACCCAGGTGCGCAGCACGCTGGACGGCATCGCCGAACGTTCGGGCGTACCGCGCGAGATCCTGCTGGCGATCTGGGGCATGGAAACCGACTATGGCCGTGGCCAGGGCGGCTACAATCTTTTCGCGGCGCTGGCGACGCTGGGCTATCAGGGACCGCGCCAGCAATTCGGGCGCGAGGAATTCCTGGCGGCGCTGCGCATCCTGCAGGACCAGCATTATCCCGTCAGCCAGATGAAATCCTCCTGGGCGGGCGCGTTCGGCCAGACCCAGTTTACGCCCACCACTTTCCTGAAATACGCCGCCGATGGCGATGGCGATGGACGCATCGATTTGTGGAATTCGCCCGCCGATGCGCTCGCCTCCGCCGCCAACCTTCTGAAGAGCCAGGGCTGGCGCAAAGGCGATCACTGGGCAATGGAAGTGAAGCTGCCGAAAGGCTTCGCGTATGAAGACGCCGATGTCGAGATCGTGAAGCCGCTCAGCGAATGGCGGCGGCGTGGGTTGACCCGCATCAGCGGCAACGCCCTGCCCGCCGATGGCCAGGGCGCGATCTACCTGCCCGCAGGCGCGAAGGGCGCGGCCTTCCTGATCTTCCCGAATTTCAACGTGGTCCTGAAATACAACAACGCCGCGTCCTACGCCTTGGCGGTGTCGCTGCTGGCCGATCGCATTGCGGGCCTGCCCGCCGTGAAGGGAAGCTGGCCGCGCGGCGAACGCCTGCTGTCACGCGATGAGCGCATGGATTTCCAGCGCAGGCTGGCGGCGGCGGGGTTCGATCCCGGCGGCGTCGATGGCGTGCTGGGGCGGCAGACCCGCGCCGCAACGCGCGCCTTCCAGAAAAGCCGTGGCCTGTTGGCGGACGGCTATCCCGATGCCGAGCTGCTGACGGCGCTGCGGCAATCCTGAAGACGCGCTAGCGGCGCATCCGCCGCGTCGTCCAGACGGCAATCACGGCATAAAGCGCGAAGCCTGCCAGCGTCCAGTAGGAGTTGGCGGCGGGCGGATAGAGCCCGAACAGGATCGCGAACAGGATGAACGCGCCCACGACGAAGAGGAATCCTGTGACAACGACCTTGCCGTTCATTTGCGAATGAACCTCCGCATCAGGCGCGAACAGAGAATCGCGAACAGGAACAGCGCCAGCATCGTCCAGGGCGATTCCGCCAGGTGCGGCCAGCGCTGGAACACCAGCACCAGGCCGGTGGCGATGGCGACGCCCGCAAGGATGGCGATGAGAAACCTGTTCCAGTGCATGGCGGCATTCATATCCGCTGCCCGGGCGGCGGGCAACGCGATCAGAAATATCGCGTCAGCGACACGCGCCAGCGCCGCCCCAGCCCCGGCAGGGCGCCGAGATTGGCATAGACATCCGCGTCGGGCGTGAAGAAGCGCGTGTCCAGCGCATTGTCGAGATTGACTGCAGCCGTCCAGCTTTCCCAGCGCAGATAGGCCGAGGCGTTGACGGTCACATAGGCCGGGAAGATCACCGGATCGGGCACGGTCTGGCGCGTCTCGCCGACATAGGTTGCGGCCAGCACCGCGCCCCACGTCGCATCACTCCAGGCCAGGGCCGGGCTGATCACCACCTTGGGCATCAGCGAATTGTCGTAATCGCCCGCGCCCTTCAGGGTGGAGAAGTCATACACGATGTAAGAACCGCCGAAGCCGTTGACGGGCGAGATGCCCAGGCTGCGCGCCGGAACATAGGCGAAGCTGGTGTCCGGTCCCTTGATGACGGTGCGTTGTAAGGAAGCCGCCAGCGTGGCGCTGAGCCGGTCGCTGGCCAGCCAGCGCAGTTCCAGCTCGACGCCCTCGCCCCGCGTGCCGGTGACGCGGACGCCGCCGAGCTGCGAAAGCCTGGTGCGGCTCTGGCGATAAAGCGACAGCCCGGCTTCCAGATCGGGCGCGGCATACTTCACGCCTGCTTCGTCGAGCGTGGAAGACGACAGCCAGCCGCCGCTCACCAGAAGCGTGGTGGGAATCTCGCCCGCCTGCCCGGCTTCCAGCGCGTTGCTGCGCGCATGGGTGACATAGGGCGTCAGGCCGCTTTGGCTCTGGAAAGAGAGACTGGCCGACCACGAAAAGCGCCCGCCATTGGCGCTGCCCGCCGGCGGCGCATAGGCCAGCACGCCGCTATCGCGGCTGCGGCCGTTGAAATCGTCATAGCGTCCGCCCAGCAGCAGATGCAGCTTGCCATGTGACAGGTCGGAATAGGCGAAGAGCCCGGCAGTGCCAATGCTGCTTTCCAGATCGCTTTCCCAACCCAGTCCTATGGTGCCGGACGCGTCGGTGTTGAAGGGGGAGTCGATGATGTCGTTCGCCGTCGCGCCCACGCTCAGGTCGCGCCGGTCGAGCGCGATGACGCCGCTGTTGAAGCTCTGGCGGTCGCGGGCGCTGGTGTAACGATATGATGCGCCCAGCACCGTGCGCGCGGAAATGCCGCCCCATGTCCGGTCAAAATCGTAGCGCAGCCGCGCCTCGCCGATGCGGGCACGCACCAAGGCCGGAAAGCCGTAAGAGACGAAGCGGTCATTATCCAGCGCGTCGCCGAACAGTTGCAGGCGGAAGGTGTCATCACCCAGCACATGCCGCAGCTCCAGGAAGGCCGTATGCGTGTCGGTGCGCGAGAAATCCGCGTCCGCGACATGGACGGTGCGGCGTGACAGTCGCGTTGTGCCAAGACCCGTATCCAGCTTGTGCGCGGCATCGATGCCGCCGGGAATGGCCAACGGGCGGAAGGCGGGATCGTAATAATAGGGATTGCCGCCCAGCTCGTTCAGGGTAAGGCGGCCATTGCCATCGGCGTCGGCGAGCGAGGTATCACGGCCGGTGATGTAGGTGCCATCGTCGATCAGCGCCTGTGTCAGGCGGTTCCAGCCCGGCGTCTGCACTTCGCCATCGGCATGGAAGAAGAGATAATCGGCGGAGAGCGACCAGGGCCCCTGCGCCAAATCGGCATTCAGCGAGAGCGACTGGCGGCGCGGATGCAGGCCGCGATAGAAGCTGTGACTGTCTTCGACATCTGCGCGGGCGCTGAGGCGGCCTTCCGCGCCAGCGATGGAGATACCGATACCCGCCTGCGCCGCGAGCCTGCGCTGTTCATACGCGCCATAGGTGACGGTGATGCTGTCGTGATAGATGGCGGCGGGTGCGAAATCGACCATGCCGCCGACCTTGCCCGCACCCATCACCGGCGTGGGCGGGCCGCGCAGGATGGTGATCTCGCCCTGCAGAGGCGTGGCATAGGTGCCCCGGTTCTCGGCACGTTTGAAACCGCGAAAGTAATTCTCGGCCAGCGTGCCGCGCAGGTTCACCGCCCCATCGACGCCATAGAAGCTGGCGGTATAGGCGTTGGGCGTGATGGCGGTGAGGTCATCCAGCCCGGTGACGCCATAGCGGGACAGCGTCGTCTCGCTCACCTGGGAGGTGGCGCGGGGCGTCTTGCCGAGCGACAGGTTGAGCCCCGTGCCCGCCTCGCTGGCACCGCCATCGAGCAGCCGCACCGGATCGGCCAGGACCAGCACGGTCTCCTGGGCAAAGGCCGGGGTGGCGGCAAAAAGAAAGAGGGAAAC
Source organism: Alphaproteobacteria bacterium (assembly GCA_947462105.1). Classification (GTDB taxonomy): domain Bacteria; phylum Pseudomonadota; class Alphaproteobacteria; order Micropepsales; family Micropepsaceae; genus Rhizomicrobium. The sequence goes on along the minus strand of CANHNJ010000002.1, from coordinate 15,130 downwards.
CAGGCGCTTCATCTGAAATGTCATCTAACATTTCACAACCGGAAGGCAAGCCGGACCCAGCGCATGGCACCTATTCCGTCATAACCTTATGAAATTTCTTCTATTTCCAGGCGGCGCGGAAATCGGCGGCGGCGGCCAGGTTGGCTCCGCTGAGTTCCATCGCCTTCAGGGCGACCCGATGCAGGTCATCCTCATAGGCGGCGCAGGCATCGGCAGCGATGAAGACATGGAAGCCGCGCTCGAACGCCGCCCACACCGAGGACTGGACGCAGCACTCGGTGGTCAGTCCGGCGATCACCAGCGTGTCGATGCCCTTGGCCTTGAGCGCCGTATCCAGCCCAGTGCCGTGGAAGCTGCTGTAGCGGTGCTTGCTCACCACCAGTTCGCCGGGACGCGGCTGCGGCCCGACAAAGGCGGCGCCGGACGTGCCTTCTATACATAGACGCGGGCGATCGCTTTCGCCACGCCGCGCCCTGGCTTCCGCCACCACCGGGCCATCGCTTTGCGGCCAGGCGATGGAGCGGGTGAAGACCAGCGGCACGCCTGCGGCGCGCGCGGCTTCGGCCAGCGTCTCGGCCTGCGCCACGGCGCGCAGGGCGGGGCCAATATCGGCACCATCCCGCGCCATCTGTCCTTCGGGCCAGGCGAAATCCACCTGGTAGTCGATCAGCAGCAGCGCGGTGCGCTGCGGCGTCAGCCATTGCGGGTTGAGCGCCGGGCTCGTCATGCGAATGCCGCCCGCAGGCGCGGCAGGATCTCGCGGCCCGCAATCGCCAGCCCGGACGGATAATAGTCGAAGATGAACATCAGCCCATCCAGTTCACAGTGGCGCACAAAGGCTGCGATCTTCTGCGCCACCGTGGCGGGCGCACCGATGGCGGTTTGGGTCATGAAGGCGCCCTGCGCCCGCGCCGTCATGGCGTTGCCGGCGGCGCCATAGCTTTCCAGCATGCCGGCCACCGCGCCCTCGTCCAGGCCATCGCGATAGCGCGCGGCTTTTGCCTCGGCACCCGTATCGGTTTCGCCCCACACCACCGTCACCATCGTATAGGTGCGGATCGTCTTGCCCAGGCTGGCGGCCAGTTCCTTGGCGCGCAGCGACGCAGCACGGGTCTCGTCTTCGTTGCGCCCGCCAATGAAACAGCCATCGGCCTCGCGCACCGAGAAATCGAAGCCGCGCGGCGACATGCCGGCGCAGATCAGGCGGGGCGGCGCCAGCGGCTTGGGCTCGCAGACGCAGTCGGCAAGATCGAAATGCGCGCCGTGGAAATCGACGCGCGGCTCCGACCACAGGCGCTTGACGATCTGCGTCCATTCCTGCGCCAGGTCATAGCGCGTGTCGTGGGTCAGGGTATCGTCCCACGCCCCCATCTGGGCGAACTCGCCCCGATACGCGCCCGCCACGATGTTGAGGCCGGCGCGCCCGCCGGAAACATGATCCAGGGTCGCGATCATCTTGGCCGCCACCACCGGATGGAAGAGAATGGTGTGGATCGTCGCCCACAATTTGATCCGCGTGGTCAGCGGCGCGATGCCCGCCAGCATGGTGACGGCTTCCAGGCTGGCGCCCCAGTGATCGGTCTGACCGCCAAAGCCGCGCCATTTTCCCATCGCCATGGCGAAATCGAAGCCTGCCTGTTCCGCCGCGATGGCGGCATCGCGGTTCTGCGGCCAGCCGCCATCGAGTGTCGGCGTGGTGTTGCTGACGATCCATCCGCCGTTCGCCACAGGCAAGAACACGCCATACTCTTTGGGTGCTGCGCTCATGTGGCGAACGTTTTTTGTTGGCGAACACGCTCACGCGTGCTTCGCGGCGCCACAGGCAAGAACACGCCATACTCCTTCATGGCGTCCTCGCGTGCGGGGCTTTCAGCAGCAGCGCCACGGCGGCGATCATCGCCATCAGCACCGCCAGCAGCATGTAAAAAGGCACGAAGCTGCCGCTCTGGTCGCGCGTCAACCCGGCAGCCCAGGGCGCCGCCGCCCCGACCGTCGAGATCAGGTTGACGATGGAGAACAGCTCCAGGTTCGGCTTGCGCCCGAAATATTCCAGCAACAGGATCGTCGATGCAAAGAATGTCAGCCCATAGCCCAGGCCGACGCCCACGGCATAGACCAGCAGCACCGGCAGCGAACTGCCAAAGGCCAGCGCCACCATGCCGATGGCGAGCGAAAGCAGCGAGGCCACCAGCAGCAGGCGCGCGCCGACCAGCGCACCCAGCACGCCGCCCAGGAAACGCGCTGCCGCGTTCACCAGCGCCTCCACGCTCATCATCGTGCCCGCCGTGACGGCGCTGACGCCGCGCGCCTCGGTCAGGTGCCCCACGCTGGTGGCATTGGCCGTGATGCCGACGATGAGAAAAGCGCTGTAGGCGATAGCCAGGAATAGAAATTGCGGCGTCGCCATCGCCGCCCGCGCCACCCAGCTTTCCGTGCTGATGTCGGGATCGGCCTCTGTCCCGGCGCTGACATCGGTCGTCGTATCGCTGAACAGCGCCGCCGCCCCGCCGCAGAGGATGGTGAGCAGACCGACGCCCATCCAGAAATGACGCCAGTCCTGCTGCGCGCCCGCCAGCCAGAAATAGAGCGGCGGTCCGGCGACGCCGCCCAGCCCGCCTATGGTGAAATAGAGCCCGAACGCGAAGTTGGGACGCGCGAACAGCCGCGTCAGCAGATAGGTGCCCGGCACCGTCGCCAGCAGGGTGAAGCCGAAACCGGCCAGCGCCGTGCCGGCAAGATAGACCATAAGCCCCTGCGTGTGGGCGAGGCAGGCAAAGGCGCACGCCATCACCGCCACGCCGATCAGGAAATTCGCCCGGACGCCGAAGCGGCGGATGATCGCTGCGGGCACATAGGATGTGACGCCGCAGAACACGCCCAGCAGCGAGAAGCCGGCGCCCGCCTCGCTCCAGCTCCAGCCCATCTCGCCCACCATCGCGGGCAGGACCAGGCCCAGCGATGTGAAGGTGGCAGCCGTGATGATGAAGAACAGGACGCTGACCAGCAGCAGCGTCATCCAGGCGCGGACAGGCGTCATCTGCCTACGAACCCGGTACGCGCATCGTATCGCCGGGGAAATCGCCCAGCACCTTTTCCATCACGGCGCGCGCGGCTTCGACATCATGGGCGGCGATCACATCCACCAGGCTGCGATGCTCTTCCAGCGCCTGCAGGCTTTCGGTGCGCGACGGCGCCTTCATGGTGGTGAGCCAATAGCGCGCGGTCTGGTGATGCAGCGTCACCACCATCTTGGCCAAGGTGCGGTTGCCGCTGGCCGTGGCCACCGCGACATGAAAGGCCTCGTCCATCGCCGCCAGGGCGCGGGCATCGTTGTTTTCCACCGCCGCCTCGCCATCGGCCAGGGTGGCGCGGATGGCGGCAATCTCGTCATTGCCGGCATGCTGGGCGGCCAGCGCGGCGCAATGGATTTCCACCAGCCTTCGGGCCTCGAAGGCGTCGCGCGCCTCCATCAGGTCGAGCGGCGCCACCGTGGTGCCGACGCGCGCCTTGCGCACCACCAGCCCTTCCAGCGCCAGCCGGGCCAGCGCGTCGCGGATACCGGCCAGGCCGCCTTCATAGCGGCGGGCCAGCGCATTCTCGTCAAGCTGTTCGCCCGGCTTCAAGGCGCCAATGATGATGTCCACCAGCAGGCGGCCATAAAGCTGCGCCTTGAGCAGCGAAGGCGCCCATTCGTCGAGACCGGCGGTGGAGGTGGGCTGGCGCGAGGAGGCGCCGGTGCCAAGGCGGTTCATGCGGGGCGGAGCATGAAAGCTCGTTTCCAAGGTGGCAAGCCCTCAATCAAGCCTTTGCCGGCATTGACAGGAAAGGCGGGCGGGCGGCAGCCGGAACATGGCTAGTCGTGCCAGTCGCCATTCTGTTCCTTGTTCCCGAAATCGGTATCGGGGCCCCAGCTGCCGGCATCATAGACCTGCGGCTTGATCCCGGCCTTGGCCCAGCCGCCATTGATGGTGTCGATCCAGCTCCACTGCGCCTCGACCTCGTCGCGGCGCACGAACAGGGTGGAATCGCCCTCGACGAAATCCAGCAGCAGCCGCTCATAGGCGATGCGGCGGCGATGGCTGCCAAAGGCGTTGGCCAGCGACAGGTCCAGCGCCACTTCCTCCAGCCGCATGCCTTCGCGGTCCAGCCCGGGCACCTTGGCCATCATCGACAGGCGCACATCTTCTTCCGGCTGCAGCCGCAGGCGCAGGCGATTGGCATCCAGCTTGCCGCCGCGCGTGGCGAACATGGAATGGGGCACCGGCTTGAACTGGATCGCCACTTCCGTCTTGCGCGCGGGCAGGCGCTTGCCGGTGCGCAGGTAGAATGGCACGCCCTGCCAGCGCCAATTGTCGATATGGGCCTTGATGGCGACGAAAGTGTCGACGCCGGACGGCTTGCCCAGATCCTCGGCATAGCCCTGCACCCGGGCATTGCCGATGGCGCCGGGACCATACTGGCCGACCACCGTGTGGGTCTTCACCGTTTCGGGCGTCAGCTTGCGCAGGGCGCGCAGCACCTTGACCTTTTCATCACGCACCGCGCCGGAGTCGAACTGGCCCGGCGGCTCCATCGCCACCAGCGCCAGCAATTGCAGCATGTGGTTCTGCACCATGTCGCGCAGCGTGCCGGCGCCGTCGAAATAGGCGGTGCGGCCTTCCAGGCCAACCGTTTCGGCGACGGTGATATCGACATGGTCGATATACTGCGCGTTCCACAATTTCTCGAACAGGATATTGCCGAAGCGCAGCACCAGCAGGTTCTGCACCGTCTCCTTGCCGAGATAATGGTCGATGCGGAAGGTGCGGTCTTCCGGGAACAGGCTGGCTATGGTGTCGTTGATCACCCGGCTGGAAGCCAGATCCTCGCCCAGCGGCTTTTCCAGCGCGACGCGGACAGTAGCGCCCGCCATGCCCGCCTGCTTCAGCGCTGTCACGGCGTTGACGAACAGGCTGGGCGCGATGGACAGGAACACGCCCATAGGCTTTTGCGCCGCCTCGCCCAACAGGACGCGCACCGGCTCGAAACAGGCCGGGTCGCCCAGATCGACATTGTGATAGTGCAGCGCTTCGAGGAACTGGTTCAGCTTGTTCTCGTTCTGGCGGTCGCGCGGCAGGTACTTGGTCACGGCAGCCCGCGCAAAGTCGCGGAATTCTGCGTCGCTCATGCTGCGGCGGGCGGCGCCGACCAGGCGAAAACCGGGCGGCAGCAGGCCTTCGGCATGCAGCCCGAACAGCGAAGGGATCAGCATGCGCTGGGACAGGTCGCCCGTGGCGCCAAGCAGGATCAGGGTGGAGGCTGGCCGCTTCGTCGAATCCGTCATGCGCTTATCCAAGCCGGGATGGAAGCCGGGCGCAACCGCCCGCAAGGCAGGCGAATTTGCGGCGGGTTTCCGCGATTGCCCGGATTACACTTGCCCCATCCGGATCTCTCCGCTAATCGCCTTCGACCCCGGAGCGCGTCGTGGCCAAGCCCAATCCTCGTTTTCACCTCGCCTATGTCGTCACCATCGCCGTCAAGGGCATCGATGGGGCGATCGAGACGATTCTGGGCCTTGCCGTCCTGATCACCGGGCCTGTGCGCTTCAATTCCTTCCTGATGATGCTGGCAGCGCCAGAGCTGACCGAACACGCCACCGAGAATGGCTTCATGCATCTGCTGCGCAACGGCGCATCGCAGCTGCTGGGCACCTCCATCGACTTTGTCGTGATCTACCTGTTGCTGCACGGCCTGCTGAAGCTGGGGCTGGCGCTGGTGCTGCTGACCGGGCGCGGCCGCTGGGTCTATCCCGTCGCCACCGTGATCCTGCTGGGCTTCCTCGCCTTCATGTCATGGCACCTGGCCGAGCACTGGTCCAACTGGGTGCTGGTCTTCGCCCTGTTCGACCTGGTGACGCTGCTGCTGGTGCTGAACGAGTGGCGCAACGAGAAGACGCACCACCTGAAGCACCAGCCCATCGTCGGCTAGTCTCAGGCCGCCAGCTCGCTCGCCGTCTTCGCCACCAGCTCGCCCTGGAAGCGGGCGCCCGCCAGTTCATTCTCGCTGGGCAGGCGTTCGCCGGTGCCGCCGGCGATGGTGGTGGCGCCATAGGGCGCGCCGCCGGTGATCTCGTCGATGCGCATCTGGCCGCCAAAGCTGTAGGGCAGCCCGACAATCACCATGCCGAAATGCAGCAGGTTGGTGAGGATGGAAAACAGCGTGGTTTCATTGCCGCCATGCTGGGTGGCGCTGGAGGTGAAGGCCGCGCCGACCTTGCCGTTCAGCGCGCCACGGGCCCACAGGCCGCCCGCCTGGTCGAGAAAGGCCGCCATCTGCGACGGCATGCGGCCGAAGCGGGTCGGCGCGCCGATGACGATGGCGTCGTAATCGGCCAGTTCCTCGATCTTCGCGACCGGGGCCGCCTGGTCGAGCTTGAAATGCGCCGCCTTGGCAACCGCTTCGGGCGCGGTTTCCGGCACCCGCTTCAGGTCGACCTGCGCACCTGTGGCGCGGGCGCCTTCGGCGATGGCGTTGGCCATAGCCTCGATATGGCCGTAACTCGAATAATAGAGAACCAGAACCTTGGACATGATGCTTTCCCTCAAGACAGGCGGTAACGGCAGCACTGTAGGAAGGCTTCTCATTCCAATAAATATGTATAATATAGAAGTGATTATTCCACTTATATGAAAAGTGATGCGCGGTCCCGGTACCCCCACCATCGACCAGATGCAGGTCCTGATCGCCGTCGCCGATGAAGGCGGCCTGGCCGCCGCTGCGCGGCGGCTGCGGCGCGCCACCTCCGCCGTCAGCTATGCCATCGACAATCTGGAAGCCCAGTTGGGCCTGAAGCTGTTCGAGCGCGTCACCACCCGCCGTCCGCGCCTGACCCGGGGCGGGCAAGCCGTGCTGGCGGATGCCCGTGCGGTGCTGGAACAACTGGACGGACTGAAGGCACGGGTGCGCGGTCTTTCCGAGGGGCTGGAAGCCGAAGTGGCGCTGGCGGTGGATGTGATGCTGCCGCATGACCGGCTGGTCGATGCGCTGGCGGGCTTCCGCGCCGCATTTCCCACCGTGGCGCTGCGCCTGCATGCGGAGGCGCTAGGCGGCGTCACCCAGCTCCTGCGCAGCGGCGAAGCGGTGCTGGGCGTCACCCATACCGAGAATATCGACGCCACCGGACTGGAGCAGGCCCCCGCCGGTGTGGTGCGGCTGATCCCGGTGGCCGCGCCGGGCCATCCGCTGGCGCGCCGCAATAGCCGGGAGCGGCCGCAGGATCATATCCAGCTGGTGCTGAGCGATCGCACGCCGCTGACGGCGGGACGCGATTTTGGCGTGCTGGCCGCCCATAGCTGGCGGCTGGCCGATCTTTCCACCAAGCATGCGCTGCTGCTGGCGGGACTGGGCTGGGGCAACATGCCGGAATTCCTGGTGCGCGACGATCTGAAGGCCCGGCGGCTGGTCTTGCTGAAGACCGGCGGCCTGGCCGGTGCGGATTACCGCTTTCAGGCGGTGTGGCGGCGCGACACCCCGCCGGGCACCGCCGGGCGCTGGCTGGTGCAACGCTTCACGGCCCAAAACCGGGCGCAGGGCTGACGCGCAAGGAGCGCGTTTCCCGCCCGCCGCCATCCGGTATAAGTCATACCAATGACCGCCCCGCGCCCCCATTTCCGCACCATTGCGCTGATCGTGGGCGCGGCGGTGTTCATGGAGCAGATGGACGGCACCATCCTGGCCACGGCCCTGCCCGACATGGCGCACGACCTTGGCGTCAGCGCCCCCAGCCTCTCCATCGCGCTGACCTCCTATCTCATCAGCCTGGCGGTGTTCATTCCTGCCAGCGGCTGGATGGCGGATCGCTTCGGCCCGCGCCGCATCTTCCGCGCCGCCATCCTGCTGTTCACGCTGGCCTCGGCGGCCTGCGCCTTTGCGCCCAATGTCAGCTTCCTTGTGGCAGCGCGCTTCGTGCAGGGCATGGGCGGGGCGATGATGATTCCCATCGGGCGGCTGCTGCTGTTCCGCAATATCGAGAAGCGGCAGATGGTGCAGGCGATGTCCTGGGTGCTGGTGCCGGCCATGATCGGCCCCATCGTGGGCCCACCCGTGGGCGGTTTCATCGTCACCTATTTCGACTGGCGCTGGATCTTCTTCCTCAACCTGCCCATCGGCGCGGCGGGGCTGGCGCTGGTGGGCCGTTTCATCGCCGAGATTCCCGGCGAAGCGCCGCGCTTCGACGGCGCGGGCATGATCCTGACGGCGCTGTCGCTGGGGCCGTTGCTGTTCGGGCTGGAGCTGGTGAGCCATCCCGGCCAGACAGGTGCGGGCATTGGCCTGATCCTGCTGGGACTGGCAGCGGGCTTTGTCTATCTGCGCCGGGCGCGGCGCGTGGCCGAACCCATCCTGGATCCCCGGCTGATGCAGGTGCGCACCTTCCGCACCTCGCTGATCGCCGGTTCGGTCACCCGCATCGCACAGGGCGCGCATCCCTTCCTGCTGCCGCTGATGATGCAGCTGGGGTTTGGCCTCTCCGCCGCGCAGAGCGGCCTGATGACGCTGGCCACCGCGCTGGGCTCCATCCTGATGAAGGCGGTGGCGCCGCATGTGCTGCGCAAGTTCGGCTTTCGCGACAGCCTGATCGTGGGCGGCCTCCTGGCCTGCTTCTGCTACGGCCTCTGCGCCTTTTTCCAGCCGGGCTGGCCCTTCGCGCTGATGTTCGCGATCCTGGTGACATCGGGCTTCTTCATGTCGTTCCAGTTCACCGCCTACAACACCATCGCCTATGACCAGGTCGCGGCGGAAAAGCTGAGCAGTGCGACCGCCTTCTACACTACCTTCCAGCAGCTGATGCTGTCGGTGGGCATCTGCGTCGCCGCGATGGGCCTGGAAGGCGCGATGGCGGCGCGCGGCCATGCCACCCCGGCGCTGGCGGATTTCTCGATCGCCTGGTTCCTGGTCTGCGGCATCTCACTGTTCGCGGTGATCTGGAACATGCAATTCCGGTCCAGCGACGGCGTCGATTTCAGCGGCCACACGCCGCGCACCTGGTCAGTACGCCAGGCGTTACGCGACATGCGCGGACTGACAAATTCCTAGCGGAGTTTGAAGCCTGCGCGATTGAGAAAATCGCGCAGGACATGGCGGCCTGTCAGCGCCTTCGCGTCGCGCACGCGCCCCGTGGCCTGCGCGGTCCAGTCCTGCTCGGTCATTTTTTGCGCCCGCTGGAACAGGCGCAGGCGTTCATTGTACTGGGCGATGGCGGCCTGCTGCGCCGTGCTCCACTGATACTGTTCGCGGAACAGGATCGCGTCTGGCGGCAAACGCGGCTTGACCGCTGCGGGGCGCGCCGGATCGGGCACGCCCACCGTCATGCCGAACAGGGCGAAGGTATCCGGCGGCAGCGCCAGCTCGGCGGCAACCGCAGCCGCGTCGTTGCGCAGGCCGCCGATATAGCAGCAGCCCAGCCCCAGCGATTCAAAGGCGATGGCCGCGTTCTGCGCCGCCAGCGCCGCATCCACCGATGCGAGCAGGAAGGCCTCGAAATAGTCCAGCCCTTCGCCGGGCTCGCCGGCCTGTGCACTGAGGCTGCGCAGCCGCGCCAGGTCGGCCAGCCAGACCAGCAAGAGCGGCGCCTTTGCCACATGCGCCTGGCCTGCGGCATGGCCCGCAAGACGCGCCTTGCGCGCGGTGTCTGCCACCGCGATCACGCTCCAGACCTGCAGGTTGGACGAGGTCGAGGCCGATTGCGCCGCCGCGATGGCGGCATCCAGCGCACCATCGGGCAGGGCATCGGGCAGGTAATGACGCACCGAGCGATGCGCCAGCAGCAGGTCGAGCGTCTCGTTCCAGACGCCGGGCGCAGGCATTTGTGCGCCATAGCGTGCGGTGAGCGCCGCCTGCATCAGGCCGCCGTCAGCCCGGCAGCGGCGATGCCCGCCAGGGTGCAGATCTCGTCATTGTCGGAGGTGTCGCCGGTGATGCCGACCGCGCCGATGGCAAAACCATCCGAACCCTTGACTATGACGCCGCCCGCAGCGGGGATCAGGCCATGCGGCACCAGCCCGGAAGCGGCGGCGAAGAAGGGCGGACGTTCCGCCGCCATCTCGGCGATCTTGCGCGAGGAAACGCCCAGCGCCAGTGCGCCCGCCGCCTTGCCCAGCGCGATGCCAAGCCGCATCGAGGACGCGCCATCCTGGCGCTGGAAGGCCTGCACATGGCCGCCCGCATCCACCACCACCACGCTGAGCGGCTTGAGATTCAGCTCCTTGCCCTTGGCAAAGGCGGCAGCGATGACCGTATTGGCCTGTTCAAGTGTGATGCGAGTGCTCATTTTCTTCTCCTGTTATTTCAGTTCCGGGAATCGGCCAGCACCATCTGCGCACCCTTTTCGCCGATCATGATAGTGGGGGTATTGGTGTTGCCGGATGTGATGCTGGGCATCACCGAGGCGTCGATGACGCGCAGGCCGGCAAGGCCATGCACGCGCAGGCGTTCATCCACCACCGCCATAGGATCGCTGGCCAGGCCCATCTTCGCCGTGCCAACGGGATGGAAGATGGTGGTGCCGACATCACCAGCCGCATACGCCAGTTCCTCGGTGCCGTCGCCCACTGCGGGGCCCGGGCGAAACTCCTCCGGCCGGAAGCGTGCCAGCGCCGGCTGCTGCATCAGGCGCCGGGTGACGCGCAAAGAATCGGCGGCGATGCGGCGGTCTTCCTCGGTGGAAAGAAAATGCGGCGCGATGATGGGCTTGGCGTGGGGATCACGCGCGCGCAGCCGCACTTCGCCGCGTGAACTCGGGCGCAGATTGCAGGGGCTGACGGTGATGGCGGGAAAGCGATGCAGCGGCGTGCCGAACTTGTCCAGCGACAGGGGCTGGATATGGAACTGGATATTGGGGCGGCTCTGCGCCGGATCGGAACGGGTGAAGATGCCCATGGTCGAGGCCGCCATGCTCATGGGGCCGCGCCGCCGCAAGGCATAGTCAATTCCCATCCAGGCCCGGCCCAGCGGATTGTAATAGGTCTGGTTCAGCGTTTTGGTGCCCGATACCTTGTACATGGCGCGCAGTTGCAGATGGTCCTGGAGGTTGCGGCCCACGCCTTCCAGCGCATGCTGAACCGGGATGCCCAGTGCGTTCAGCCAGGCACCCGGGCCAACGCCGGACCGCTGCAGGATCTCGACCGAGCCGATGGCGCCTGCCGAAAGAATGACTTCACTTTTCACTTCGGCCACGAAGTCCTGCCCCCCTTGGCTGAAGCGGACACCCTTCACGCGCATGCCGTCGAACACCAGCCGGTCGGCCAGCACACCGGTCTCGATCCGCAGGTTGCGGCGCAGACGCACCGGATCGAGGAAGGCGCGGGCGGTGTTCCAGCGCCGCCCATTCTTCTGGTTTACATGGAAATAATTGACGCCTTCATTGTCGCCGGTATTGAAGTCGTTCGTCTTGGGAATTCCCATCTCTTCAGCCGCGTCGGCGATGGCATCGAGAATCTGCCAGCGGGCACGGGGCGCCGAGACCCGCCATTCACCCTTGGTGCTGTGATGTTCGCTGTCGCCCAGGAAGCTGTTGTCCAGCTTGTGGAAGAGCGGCTGCACATCGTCCCAGCCCCAACCAGACAAGCCCAACTGCCGCCAGTGATCGTAATCCGCCGCCTGGCCGCGAATGGCGAGCATCGCGTTGATGGAGGAAGAACCGCCCAGTGCCTTGCCGCGCGGATAGTTCAGCGTGCGGCCATTCAGGCCCGTATCCGCCTCGGTCTGCAGCATCCAGTCGGAGCGCGGATTGCCGATCAGGTAGAGATAGCCGACGGGAATGTGAAACCAGATCCAGTCGGGTTCGCCGCCCGCTTCCAGCAGCAAAACCCGCTTTGACGGGTCGGCGGACAGGCGGTTGGCGAGGACACAGCCTGCCGAGCCCGCGCCCACGATGATGTAGTCGAAATCTCCGTCCAGGCGGGCGGTCATGGGGAAAGGTTTCCTGCTCCGTGCGAAACAATAGCCGGGCAGCCTTGGGGCGCAACCTGCAGGCACGGCATGGCTGTTATCTTCACAGGCCCCTGGGTGCCAGGGCGATGGCGGCGTCGATGGCCGCCAGCAGGCCCATATGCGAGGTCACCAGGATGACGCGCAGGCCTGGCCCGGTCAGCATCATCGAGACTTCGGGCGTGCCGGTCAGCGCTGCCAGCAATTCGGTATGGCCGGGATAATCATGCCCGCCCGCCTGCAGTGCTTCCTTGTTGAGCGGCGCCGTGACCAGGGCTTCGATCTTGCCCGCCAGGGCGAGCTCGGTGGCGGTGCGCACATATTCATGCGCGGCATGGCCGGCCACGGCCGAGATCATGCCGAAGGGCAGGCCCGGCGGCAGCAGCTTGATGTCGAGGCAATCCACCGTGCCCGGTTCGAAGCGCGCCTCCCCGGCATCGGCGATCATGCGGATGGCAAGTGCCGCGCCCGCAATGTGCCCGGCCTCGGCCAGCCGCAGTGCATCGCCCACCACAAAGGAACGGCAATCGTCATAGACGTCGCGATGCGCCAGCGCCTTCATCACGATTTCGGGACCGACGCCGGCGGCGTCGCCCATGGTGATGGCGATGCGGGGTTTGCTCATGGGACGAGTGTAACGGTCCGGGCGCGGGGCAGCAAAACGGCGAAAAACGCTTGTTTTATCGGCTTTGCCGCCGTGCCCGGCGGCGGGCGATCAGGTTTTCCAGCAGGTTGGGCAGGACCGCCTGGGAGACGCTGAGATCCAGCACGATGGGATGATGGTCGGAAGCGCCCTTCTCCAGCACCTCGGAGGCATCGCAGGCCAGCCCGCGCGCCAGGCAGCGGTCCAGCCGCAGGGCCATCACATTGCCGGCGCGATGGGTGCGGCGGCGCGGGCCGACATCGCGGAAGCCCGGCAGCGGGATCGCGCCCACGGCATTGAAATCGCCGATGATGGCGGCGGGGCCTTCCAGCACCTCGGCGATGTGGAAAATCTGCCAGCGGTTGAGAAACTGGCCGTGGCTGAGATGGACATTGGCGAAATGGATGCCGCGGAATTTCACCAGCTGCGCCAGGCGCGGCGGCACCCGGCCCGGGATCACCGATTCCGGCAGCCGCAGGGCCAGCGTCGGGTCGAAGGGTTCGGGACTCCAGGCCGCCAGCCCGTAGATGCGCTTGGCCATGCCGTGACGATGGAAATGGCCGCCCACCAGGGTGGGCAGCGCCTCGATCTCTTCGGTCGCTTCCTGGAGCAGCAGCAGGTCGGGACGATGGGTCCGGATCAGCCCCGCCACATCCTCAGCCCGCGCGCCCACCCGCCGCAGCAGATTCCAGCTGATGACGCGCAGCTTGGCTGCCAAAATGGGGGATTCGGACGAAGGGGGGGGCAAACCAATCACGCTCCAGGACGTTATATTTAACTAGCTGGGCATCACCCGGTTGCAAGCAGCATCATGCCTCACCTCCTGCCCGGCTTTGCGGGGGCCGGTTCTGGGATAGAAAGACGGATGACCTTTTCCCAGATCCTGGCCCTTCCCGCCGTGGAATATGTGCTGGCCGCTGCCTACTTGGTGATCGCGGCCAGCGTCACCATCGATGTCCTCTTGAAGAAGAGTGATGTACGCGCCGCCCTGGGCTGGATCGCCGCCGCCTGGCTGTCGCCCATCCTGGGTGGGGCGCTCTATTTCCTGTTCGGCGTCAACCGGGTGACGCGGCGGGCACTGAAGCTGGCCCGGCGGCGGGGCCGGCGGAGCAGGCGGTCAGGCCCGGAAGAAACACCGGCCCTGCCCGAGCCCGTGGCCTTGATGGCGCAGATCGGTGAACGCATCACCGGCCGCCCGCTGCGGCCGGGCAACCGGCTCACCATACTGCAGGACGGCGACCAGGCCTATCCCAAGATGCTGGCGGCGATCGGCAACGCGAAATCCTGCATCGCCCTGGCCAGCTACATCTTCCGCGACGACGAAGCCGGCAATGGCTTTGTCGATGCCCTGATCGCGGCGCGGGCGCGCGGCGTCGATGTGCGGGTGCTGCTGGACAGCGTCGGCACCGGTCACCTGCGGGCGCCGATGATCCGCCGCCTGCGCCGGGGCGGCGTGCGCGCCGAGCGCTTCCTGCACACCTGGCTGCCCTGGCGCATGCCGTTCCTCAACATGCGCAACCATCGCAAGCTGCTGGTGGTGGATGGCGCCACCGCCTTTTTGGGCGGGATGAATATCGGGCGCGAAAATATCCGCGCGCTGGAGCCGCCGCATCCGGTCACCGACACGCATTTCCGCCTGAAGGGACCAGCCGTGCGCGCGGCGATGGAAGCCTTCGCCCGCGACTGGTGTTTCACCAGCGGCAACGATCTGGATGAGGCCCATTGGTGGCCGGAACTGCCGCCGGATGGCCCGGTCTTCGCCCGTGGCATTTCCTCCGGTCCCGACGACGAGCTTTACCGGCTGGAAAACATCCTGGGCGCGGCGCTGAGCGTGGCGCGGAGCCGCGTGCGCATCGTCACGCCTTATTTCCTGCCCGATGGGCGGCTGCAATTCGCCATTGCCCAGGCGGTGCTGCGCGGCGTGACCGTGGAGATCGTGCTGCCGCAAGTCAGCGACCAGCGCATCATGGACTGGGCCATACGCGCGCATGTGCGCTTCTTCCGCCACATCGAGGCGCATTTCACGCTCAGCCCTGCCCCCTTCGACCATTCCAAGCTGATGACGGTGGATAGCGAATGGGCGGTGATCGGCAGTTCCAACTGGGACACCAGGAGCCTGCGCCTGAACTTCGAATTCGACCTGGAATGTCACGATCATGACTTCATCCAGGTGCTGGACATGCTGATCGACGCCAAGATTGCCCGTGGCCACAGGTTGAAGCCGGAAGCGCTGCTGGCCCGTCCGATCTGGCTGCAGCTGCGCGATGCCGCCGCGCGGCTGCTCATGCCGTATTTATAAAACCCCTCCGCCCTTCGCTGGCTTAACCGCCGCTACGCGGCTGGCCAGCTACGGGCACCTCCCCTTCCTGTGCGCTGACCTGACCGGGTCTTTTTGTACCAAGCGGTTTGAGAGAAACTGACTTGGAAAGGAACCTGGCTATGCCGAAGAAGCGTTTTAGCGCGGAGCAGATTGTGATTTTGCTGCGCCAGATTGAGGTTTTGATATCGCAGGGCAAGTCTCCG
>CANHNJ010000001.1 GCA_947462105.1 Alphaproteobacteria bacterium | reverse complement strand
GTCCTTGTTGGGGAAGATGTCCTTCACCTGCAGCGCGCAGGACGCCTGCGGCTTAGGCGCGCCGACCCATTCCACCGGGCACATGCGGCAATTGCCGGCCACCGACAGGCGCTCATGATAGCAGAAACGCGGAATCTCCGCGCCCGCCTGCTCGCACGCCTGCAGCAGCGTGATGGTCTCTTCCGCCTCGATTTCCTTGCCGTCGACGATGAGCTTGCGCGAGGCCATGACCTACTCCGCCGCCACTTTTGAGAATTCGGCGATACGCTTTTCGATCTCGGGCCGGAAATGCTTGATCAGGCCCTGGATCGGCCAGGCCGCCGCGTCGCCCAGGGCGCAGATGGTATGGCCTTCGATCTGCTTGGTGACTTCCTGCAGCAGGTCGATTTCCGCCACCTTGGCGTCACCCTTCACCATGCGAGTCATCACGCGCCACATCCAGCCGGTGCCTTCGCGGCAGGGCGTGCACTGACCGCAGCTTTCGTGCTTGTAGAAGTATGAGAGGCGCTGGATTGCCTTGATCACGTCGGTGGACTTGTCCATCACGATCACGGCGGCGGTGCCCAGGCCCGACTGCACGGCGCGCAGGCTGTCGAAATCCATCAGCTGCTCGTCGCAGATGCTCTTGGGCAGCAGCGGCACCGAAGCGCCGCCAGGGATCACGGCCAGAAGATTGTCCCAGCCGCCGCGCACGCCGCCGCAATGCTTCTCGATCAGCTCGCGCAGCGGGATGCCCATTTCCTCTTCGACATTGCAGGGCTTGTTCACATGGCCGGAGATGCAGAACAGCTTGGTGCCGGTGTTGTTGGGGCGGCCGATGCCAGCGAACCAGTCGGCGCCACGGCGCAGAATGGTCGGCGCCACCGCGATGCTTTCGACATTATTGACGGTGGTGGGGCAGCCATACAGGCCGACATTGGCCGGGAAAGGCGGCTTCAGGCGCGGCTGGCCTTTCTTGCCTTCCAGGCTCTCGAGCAGCGCGGTTTCCTCGCCGCAGATATAAGCCCCAGCCCCATGATGGACATAGAGGTCGAAATCCCAGCCATGAACGTTGTTCTTGCCGATCAGCCTCGCCGCGTAAGCTTCATCGACGGCGCGCTGCAGTGCCTCGCGCTCGCGGATGAACTCGCCGCGCAGATAGACGTAGCAGGCATGGGCGCGCATCGCGAAGCTTGCCACCAGGCAGCCTTCGACCAGCGTGTGCGGATCGTTGCGCAGGATGTCGCGGTCCTTGCAGGTGCCCGGCTCGGATTCGTCGGCATTGACGACCAGATAATGCGGCCGCTCCTTCACTTCCTTGGGCATGAAGGACCATTTCAGGCCGGTGGGGAAGCCCGCGCCGCCGCGCCCGCGCAGGCCCGACTTCTTCATGATGTCGACGATGGTCTCAGGCCCCAGGTCGATGATGGCCTTGGTATTGTCCCACTGGCCGCGCTTGCGCGCGCCCTCGAGGCCCGGGCTCTCGAACCCGTACAGGTTGGTGAAGATGCGATCCTTGTCGGCGAGCATCAGGCGGTTCCCGGCTTCTTGGGGTCGGCGGGTGGCGGGGGCGGCGGTGGTGGCGCCTTCGGCACATGCTTGCCGATGATCGAACCGTCATAGAGCGCCGCATCTTTGAGCGCCTGCGCGCCACCTTCGGGCTCCGACGAAACGCGGCGGCCATTCTGCGGGCCGACCTTGACCGCCTTGCCCGAACGCAGGTCGGCGATCAGCTTCTCGGTCAGCGGGCCATCCAGGTCTTCATAAAAATCGCTGTGGATCTGCAGCATTGGCGCGTTCACGCAGGCGCCCAGGCATTCCACTTCCATCCAACTGAACTTGCCGTCTTCCGAGACGGTTTTCTGATGGGGATGGATGTGCGTCTTGCAGGCCTCGACCACGGCGTCGGAACCGCGCAGCCAGCAAGGCGTCGTGGTGCAGACCTGCACCAGATAGGTGCCCACCGGCTCGAGGTTGAACATGGTGTAGAAGGTCGCCACTTCCAGCACGCGGATGGACGGCATCGCGAGCATCTTCGCGATCTCCTCGATCATCGGATGCGAGACCCAGCCTTCCTGCTCCTGGCCGCGCCACAGCAGCGGGATCACGGCGCTGGCCTGGCGGCCCGCCGGATACTTGGCGATGGTTGTCTTGACCCACTCGGTGTTCGCCGCATTGAAGGCGAAACCGGCAGGCTGGACATCGGGCGGGGCGAGGCGGCGCAGCGACATTATTGACCTTGGGTTACTTCGCGAAATCCACGCGGGCGATCAGCCCGTCGCGGAAAGTGTAGATGGCGATGATCTCGAATTCCTCGCCGCCGGGGCTGCGCACGACCAGTTCATGGTCGATCACGGTATTGCCGACGGCGACACGGCCTTTCAGCCAGGCCTTGTTCTGCGGGAAAGTTGCGAAGGCCTTGGCATAGCGCGCCTTGATGGCCTCGCGGCTGATTTCGGTGGGCGTTCCGTTCAGGCCGGAAACGATGCAGTCTTCCGTGAAATAAGAGACATAGGTGTCCAGGTCCTGGGCGTTGTAGGCGTCGAGCTGCCTGCTCGCGACGATCAGATTGTTGCTCACCGGTCCACCTCGCCAAACACGATGTCGAGCGAACCCAGCACCGCGGAAACGTCGGCCAGCATATGGCCCTTGCACATATAATCCATTGCCTGCAGGTGCACGAAGCTGGGCGCGCGGATCTTGCAGCGATACGGCTTGTTGGAGCCGTCGGCCACCAGATAGACTCCGAACTCACCCTTGGGCGCTTCCACCGCCGCATAGGCCTCGCCCGCAGGCACATGATAGCCCTCGGTATAGAGCTTGAAGTGGTGGATCAGGGCCTCCATCGAAGCCTTCATCTCGCCACGGCGCGGCGGCACGATCTTGTTGTCGGTGGAGACCACCGGACCGGCCGGCATCTTCTCGATGCACTGGCGCATGATCTTGGTCGACTCGCGCATCTCTTCCATGCGCATGACATAGCGGTCGTAATTGTCGCCATTCTTGCCGACCGGAATCTTGAACTCCAAATCGTTGTAGCACTCATAGGGCTGGGCCCGGCGCAGGTCCCAGGCAAGGCCGGTGGAGCGCAGCATCACGCCCGACATACCCCACATCTCGGCTTCGGCGCGGGTCAGGACGCCGATATCGACATTGCGCTGCTTGAAGATGCGGTTCTCGGTCAGCAGCGTTTCGATATCGTCCAGCACGGTGACGAAGTGATCGCAGAATTTCAGGATGTCTTCGGCCAGGCCGGGCGGCATGTCCTGGTGGACACCACCAGCGCGGAAGAAGGCCGCGTGCATGCGGCTGCCGCTGATGCGTTCATAGAACACCATCAACTTCTCGCGCTCCTCGAAACCCCAGAGCGGCGGGGTCAGCGCACCAACGTCCATCGCCTGCGTCGTGACATTGAGCAGGTGGTTCAGCAGGCGGCCGATCTCGGAATAGAGCACGCGGATATACTGGCCGCGCCTGGGAACCTCGAGCCCGACCAGCTTCTCGATGGCGAGGCAATAGGCATGCTCCTGGTTCATCGGCGCGACGTAATCGAGCCGGTCGAAATAGGGCAGCGCCTGCAGGTAGGTCTTGTGCTCGATCAGCTTCTCGGTGCCGCGATGCAGCAGGCCGATATGCGGATCGACACGGGTGACGATCTCCCCGTCCAGGTCCAGGATCAGGCGCAGCACACCGTGCGCCGCCGGATGCTGCGGACCGAAATTCAGCGTCAGCGACGGTTCCTGCGTCTCGGCGCCCATATTGTTGTCGATGGTGACGGTACTCATGGCTTCTTGCCCGGATCGCCGGAGGTTACACCCGGTGCCATTGCCGCCTTCTCGTCGCCCGGCAGGATATGCGGGGCGCCTTCCCAGGGGCTCATAAAATCGAAGTCACGGAATTCCTGCACCAGCTGCACCGGCTGGTAGACAACGCGCTTCAGCTCTTCGTCGTAGCGCAACTCGACATAGCCGGTGAGCGGGAAATCCTTGCGCAGCGGATAGCCGGAGAAGCCGTAATCGGTGAGCAGGCGGCGCAGGTCGGGATGGCCGGCAAACATGATGCCGTACATGTCGAAGGCTTCGCGCTCGAACCAGCTTGCGGTGGGATATTCGGCGATGATGGAGGGGATGGCTTCGCCCTCGCCCACCTGCGCCTTGATGCGGATGCGCTGGTTCTTCGTCAGCGACAGCAAATGATAGACGACATCGAAGCGCTTTTCGCGCTGCGGCCAGTCATTGCCGCAGACATCGACCAGGATCTTGAACTCGCAATCGGCGGCGTCACGCAGATGCGCCATCACCGGAACGATCTGTTCGACCGCGACCTCCAGCGTCAGCTCGCCGCGCAGCACCGACACGGCGGCGACTGCGCCGGGAAGCGCTGCAGAGATGGACTGGCCGAGAGCGGAGAGATCAGCCATGTCAGCGCTCGATCGTGCCGGTGCGGCGGATCTTCCGCTGCAGCAGCAGGATGCCATAGACCAGCGCCTCGGCAGTAGGCGGGCAGCCCGGCACATAGATATCCACCGGCACGATGCGGTCGCAGCCGCGCACGACCGCATAGGAATAGTGATAATAGCCGCCGCCATTGGCGCAGCTGCCCATCGAGATGACGTAGCGTGGCTCCGGCATCTGGTCATAGACCTTGCGCAGCGCGGGAGCCATCTTGTTGGTCAGGGTGCCGGCGACGATCATCACATCGCTCTGGCGCGGTGAGGCGCGCGGCGCGATACCGAAACGCTCCAGGTCGTAGCGCGGCATCGAGGCCTGCATCATCTCGACGGCACAACAGGCCAACCCGAAGGTCATCCACATCAGCGAACCGGTGCGGGCCCAGTTGACCAGCGCCTCGGAGCTGGTGACGAGAAAGCCCTTGTCGGCCATCTCCTGCTGCAGCGCCTTGAAATAGGGATCGTTGTCGGAAATCTGCGGCGCGGCAGCTTCGACACCCGAGCGGGCTGCCGTGCCGTGCGGCGTGAGGATCACTCCCATTCGAGCGCGCCCTTCTTCCATTCATAGATGAAGCCGACGGTCAGCACGCCCAGGAACGCCATCATCGACCAGAAGGCGAAGGCGCCGTTCTCGGTCAGGGTAATGGCCCAGGGGAAAAGGAAAGCGACTTCCAGGTCGAAGATGATGAAGAGCAGCGAGACCAGGTAGAAGCGTACGTCGAACTTCATGCGGGCGTCGCCAAAGGCGGGAAAGCCGCACTCATAGGCGGAAAGCTTTT
This sequence comes from Alphaproteobacteria bacterium, assembly GCA_947462105.1. Taxonomy (GTDB): domain Bacteria; phylum Pseudomonadota; class Alphaproteobacteria; order Micropepsales; family Micropepsaceae; genus Rhizomicrobium. The sequence goes on along the minus strand of CANHNJ010000001.1, from coordinate 190,655 downwards.
CCGGGTCGGGCTTGGAAGGGGCGACAACCAGCGGCACCACGATCAGCGCCCCACCGAGAACGCCCGCGATCCCGAGGAAGATCAGGATCGGAAGATAGCCGAGCAGAAACTGTTCCATGCCTAACCCCTTGATCCCGTCCGGCGTCTTCGCGCGCCCCTGCGGATGGACCAATGCCATTTCGCGGGTGCAGTACACCCCGCGCACGCGGTTTAAAGGATGATTCGCCGTAGAAAAACCGGAAAGTTGTCTTCCGCGCGCGGAAGCGAAGAAGGCGGTGGAAACCACCCCATCAGTTGCGAATGGTTCTTAAAAAGTGATGGTTTGGAGCGCAAATAATGAGAGATGCATCAGCCGCGCAGCGACGGCCACTGAAGCATTCCTGAAATGCCATTCCGGAGAGGAAATGGCGGGAGCGACGGGGCTCGAACCCGCGACCTACGGCGTGACAGGCCGTCACTCTAACCAACTGAGCTACGCCCCCGCATTCACGCGAAGGGGGCCGATGTAGGGGAGCCACCAACCCAAGTCAAGAAAGGCTTATCGCACCGCCGGATCAGGGCGGTGGGCCGCCGCGTCCACCCCGGCCGCCGCGCCCGCCACGGCCTGCCTCTTCGCCGTCCGCACCGCTGGCGGCCTCGCCCGGCGCGCCCCTGCCCGCGCCGCGCGGCTCCAGTTCCAGGGCCGTGATCCGGCCATCGCCATCGCGGTCGAACTGGTCGAAGAGCGAAACCGGGGCGGTGGCGAATTCCTGGAAATTGACGCAGCCATCCTGGTTCCAGTCCTGCAGCGGCGTGGCGGTGCTTTGGTCTTCCGCGATGCGCTGCTGGTTGATGGCCAGAACCTGCACATCGCCCAGGCATCCGGTCCTGGCCGTATCGGCAAGGGCGAAGTCGGCCCGCAGGCGCGTCAGCAATTCCTCGCGCGTGATGATGCGATCATTGTTGGCATCGTATTTCTTCATGGCGGCGACGGGACCGCCATTGACGACTTCCTGGCGCGGCGGACCAGCCGCGTAAGGGTTCCATCGTGGTGGTGTGGGTTCACCGCCGCCACAGGCACACAACAGGACAAGGCCGCAAAAGACTGGGAGACGCATTTTCATGCCGTCAACCTAGCCTGATGCGGCCCTGCTTGCGAATGACAAAAGCGACCGGTCTGGTTGTCTAGCCCAGCGTCTTCAACTGGCTGACGGCCTGGGCGATCTTGGGCTTCAGCGCCTCGTCCAGTGGCACTGTCGGCGCGCGCGAATAGATTTGCGGCCGGTTCAGCAGAAGGCTGAGGGCATATTTGTTCACTTCCTCGCCGCCGGCGCCAACCGTGGCGCGGAACGCCTTCTGCGCATCGCCGGCACGGGCCAGCGCGCCCTTCCAGTCGCCATTCGTGCGATGCGCCGCATAGATGGCGGCGTTCTGCTTAGTGAAGATGTTGCCCGAGGCCAGGATGCAGCCATGCCCCCTGGACAGCGTGTTCTCCATCAGGTTGTCGGTGCCGGTGACGACGTTGAGGTTTGGCATCGCCGCCGTGATGAGATCGAATTCCTTGGCGTCGCCATTGGAATCCTTCACGCCCACAAGGTTGGGATGCTGGGCCAGCGCCGTGAAGAAGGCGCTGGTGTCCTCGATCGGAACGCCCGTGGTGCGCGGGATGTGATAATAGCGCACCGGCGTCTTCACTTGGGCGAAGACCTTGTCGAAATAGGCCAGCACACCCTTGGAATTGGGGTTCTTGTCATAGAAGGGCGGCGTGATCAGTACGCTGTCGGCACCATTGTCGGCGGCGTGGCGGCTCAGCTCGATGGCGTCCGGATAATTGCTGGCGCCAGTGCCGACGATGAAGTCCAGGCCGTGCTTGTTCTTCGAAGCCTGCTCCAGAATCTTCTTGCGCTCGGCGATGGAGAAGGACTGCGCCTCGCCCGTGGTCCCCAGCAGCAGCACGCCGTCGGCGCCCTGCGCCTTCCACCAGGCCAGCATGGCGTCGTTGGCGCTGTTGTCGAAATTGCCGTTGCGATCAACTGGCGTGACGGCGGCGATCCAGAATTTGTTGAAAGGCGATTTCATCGGGTCTGTGGCCGCCGAGGCCTTCAAGGCCGACCCTGCCACGGCCGCAGCCGCGACGCCCATGCCGACAAACATCCTGCGCGATGCATCCATGATTATGCCCTCCCGATGATGAAGCTGGTTGCGTGACTCCCGAAATCCCCGGCCTTCGGGCCGGTGGTATTATTGGCGCAAGCCTATACCTCCGGTGGAAATTGCCAACGGGAAGTTGCACCGGAAATGAGAGACGGAAGTCGGGCTTTGGGCTGGAATTGTGGTGGGCGGTGACGGGCTCGAACCGCCGACCCTATCGGTGTAAACGACATGCTCTACCAACTGAGCTAACCGCCCCAATCTGAAAACCGGCTGGCCACAAAAGACGAAGCCGCGCGGGAATTTCTCATCCCGCGCGGCGTCGCGAAAGCCGGATGCTAGTTCAGCGAGTCCTTGAGCTGCTTGCCCGGACGGAACCGGGGCGTCTTGGACGGCTTGATGGTGATCTCTTCGCCGGTCTGGGGATTGCGGCCCTTGCCGCCGGCGCGGGTGGCGACCACGAAAACGCCGAAACCGGTCAGGCGAACTTCGTCGCCCTCCTTCAGGGTGGCGGCGATGAGGTCGAAGGTGCCATCCACCGCCTTGGCGGCGTCGTTCTTGGACAGACCAGTCGTATCCGCAAGCTTCTGGATCAGATCGTTCTTGTTCACGGATGGCTCCTTGTTGTGATTCTTCCCTGCTGGCCGGACTCTAGGGGGGGGGCATGCAGGCGGGCAAGGCGAAAAACCGCTGAAATCCGGATTTTTACGCGAAAATCGGCCAAAAATGAGGGCCCGGAAGTTCCTTCCGGGCCCTCACTTCAGGTTTTGGTCGCGTGACCTGCGCAAAACCGGAACTCCACTTTTCCGGGCCAACGCTCCTGTTCAACTTCTAGTGGGTCACGAGCGGATCGGGGTCGCCCTCGTCCAGCGCCACCCGGGGTAGCACCGGGGCCTCGGGTTCCACCCAGTCGATGGCTTCGGGCTCGCGCACCAGCGCGACCTTGAGCACTTCGCCGACATGGCTGACCGGCACGATCGTCATGCCGCTCTTCACATTGTCGGGCACTTCGGCCAGGTCCTTTTCATTCTCCTTCGGGATGATCACCGTCTTGATCCCCGCCCGCAGCGCCGCGAGCAGTTTTTCCTTCAGGCCGCCGATGGGCAGCGCCCGTCCGCGCAAGGTGATCTCGCCCGTCATCGCCACATCGCGGCGCACCGGGATGCCGGTGAGCACCGAGATGATCGAGGTGGCCATTGCCAGGCCCGCCGAGGGACCATCCTTGGGCGTGGCGCCTTCGGGCACATGCACATGGATGTCGATCTTCTCGAACTTGGGCGGCGCGATGCCGAAGCTGGTCGCCTTGGAGCGGACATAGGACCGCGCCGCGTCGATCGATTCCTTCATCACTTCGCCCAGCTTGCCGGTGGCCTGGAAACGGCCCTTGCCCGGCAGCATGACGCTTTCGATGGTGAGCGTCTCGCCGCCGACCTCGGTCCAGGCCAGCCCGGTGACGACACCGACCTGGTCCTCGCCCTCGATCTCGCCATAGCGATGGCGGCGAACACCGGCATAGGTGCCCAGATTGTCTGGCGTCACCTCGACCGCGACGGTCTTGGTGGAGAGAATCTCCTTCACCGCCTTGCGGGCCAGGTTGGCGATCTCGCGCTCCAGGTTGCGCACGCCCGCTTCCCGCGAATAGTAGCGGATCAGGTCGCGCAGACCGGCATCGGTGATCTTCCATTCTTCGGTCTTGAGGCCATGCTCCTCCACCGCCTTGGGGACCAGGTGGCGCTTGGCGATCTCGAGCTTTTCATCCTCGGTATAGCCGGCGATGCGGATCACCTCCATGCGGTCCAGCAAAGGCTGCGGCATGTTCAGACTGTTGGCCGTGGTGACGAACATCACATCCGACAGGTCGAAATCGACCTCCAGGTAATGATCGTTGAAGGTGGCGTTCTGCGCCGGGTCCAGCACTTCGAGCAGGGCCGAGGACGGGTCGCCGCGGTAATCGGCGCCCAGCTTGTCGATCTCGTCCAGCAGGAAGAGCGGATTGCTCGTCTTCGCCTTCTTCAGCGACTGCACGATCTTGCCCGGCATGGAGCCGATATAGGTCCGGCGATGGCCGCGGATTTCCGCTTCGTCGCGCATGCCGCCCAGCGACATCCGCACGAACTCGCGGCCCGTCGCTTTGGCGATGGACTTGCCCAGCGAGGTCTTGCCGACGCCCGGAGGGCCGACCAGGCACAGGATCGGCCCTTTCATCTTGCCGACGCGGCTTTGCACGGCGAGATATTCCAGGATGCGTTCCTTGACCTTGTCCAGGCCATAGTGATCGTCGTTGAGCACGCCTTCGGCGCCGGCAATGTCCTTGCGGACCTTGCTCTTCTTGCCCCACGGCAAGGACAGCAGCCAGTCGAGATAATTGCGCACCACTGTGGCTTCCGCCGACATGGGCGACATCGAGCGCAGCTTCTTGACCTCGGCCTGCGCCTTTTCGCGCGCTTCCTTGGACAGCTTGGTCTTGCGGATGCGGTCTTCCAGATCGTTCATCTCGTCGCGGCCTTCGTCGCCTTCGCCGAGTTCCTTCTGGATCGCCTTCAACTGCTCGTTGAGGTAATATTCGCGCTGGGTCTTTTCCATCTGCCGCTTGACGCGGCTGCGGATCTTGCGCTCGACCTGCAGCACGCCGATCTCGCCCTCGATCAGCGAGAGAATCTTCTCCAGCCGCTCGGTGGTGCTCAGCGTTTCCAGCAACGCCTGGCGCTCGCCGATCTTCACCGACAGATGCGAGGCGACGGTATCGGCAAGCTTGGCCGCATCCTCGATTCCGGCCACGGCAGCCAGGGTCTCGGACGGGATCTTCTTGTTGAGCTTGATGTACTGCTCGAAGTTGGTCTTGACCGTACGCATCAGCGCCTCGGTCTCCTGCGCGCCAGGCGCGTCCTCGGGCAGCTTTTCCAGCTCGGCCTCGAAATACTCGGTACGGCCGGTGAAGCCCTTCACGAGCGCGCGCGACTTGCCCTCGACCAGCACGCGAACGGTCTGGTCCGGCAGCTTGAGGAGCTGCAGCACGGTCGCCATCGTGCCGATGGTGTGCAGCCCGTCGGCGGTGGGATCATCCTCGGCGGCGTTCTTCTGGGTCAGCAGGAGAATCTGCCCCTCCTCGTTGATCACCTCTTCAAGGGCGCGCACCGATTTCTCGCGGCCGACAAAGAGCGGCACGATCATGTGCGGGAAGACGACGATGTCGCGCAGCGGCAGCACCGGCGCGGTGATGGTCGTGACCTCCTTGGAGGCGTCCTTCGGGGAATCTTTCGCGGAATTGTCCGCCATGTCGTGCTCCTGCCCGGCCAGAAAACCGGGTATCTATGTCCGCCCTTCCGCCCCACCTGGGCACGGAAGAGGTTGGTGAAGAAGCCGCCTGCCTTCTTTGATCGGAAGGGTTTGGCCGACTCCGGACACAATAAAGTGGGCCGCTTGCACAAAGGTTTCAAGGCAGCGATTGACGCAAGCATCGCAAGGCGTTGGCCATGCACAGGCAAGCAAGCGGAAACGCCGGGAACTTTAACCCTGTCGCAATGCCCGATCCCGGCTTACGAAGCCGACTTCTGGGCCTCGATCTTGTCCGAATAGGTATAAAGCGGGCGCGCCTTGCCATAGACCACATCGGCGGTGATGACGACCTCCTGCACACCCTGCAGGGTCGGCAGCTCGAACATGGTTTCCAGCAGGATGCCTTCCAGAATGGATCGCAGGCCACGGGCACCGGTCCGGCGCTGGATGGCGCGCTTGGAAATGGCGTGCAGCGCCTCTTCCTGGAAGCGCAGCTTGACGCCTTCCATCTCGAACATGCGCATATACTGCTTGGCCAGCGCGTTCTTCGGGCGGGTCAGGATCTCGATCAGAGCCTGCTCCTGCAGGTCGCCCAGCGTCGCCATGACCGGCAGACGGCCGATGAATTCCGGGATCAGGCCGAACTTCAGCAGATCCTCGGGCTCGACCTCGCGCAGCAGCTCGCCGGTGCCGCGCTCGTCGGGGCCCTTCGGGTTGGAGCCGAAGCCCATCGAGGAACCCTGGGTGCGCTGGGCAATGATCTTGTCGAGACCGGCAAAGGCGCCGCCGCAGATGAAGAGGATGTTGGTCGTGTCGACCTGCAGGAATTCCTGCTGCGGATGCTTGCGGCCACCCTGGGGCGGCACGGAGGCGACGGTGCCTTCCATGATCTTGAGCAGCGCCTGCTGCACGCCTTCGCCCGAGACGTCGCGGGTGATGGAGGGATTGTCCGACTTGCGGCTGATCTTGTCGACTTCGTCGATATAGACGATGCCGCGCTGGGCCCGCTCGACATTGTAGTCGGCGGCCTGCAGCAGCTTGAGAATGATGTTCTCGACGTCCTCGCCGACATAACCCGCTTCGGTCAGGGTGGTGGCGTCGGCCATCGTGAAGGGCACGTCCAGGATGCGCGCCAGCGTCTGCGCCAGCAGCGTCTTGCCGCAGCCGGTGGGGCCGATCAGCATGATGTTGGACTTGGCCAGCTCGACATCGCCGTTCTTGCCGGACGAATTGATGCGCTTGTAGTGATTGTGCACCGCGACCGAGAGCACCATCTTGGCATGGCTCTGGCCGACGACATAGTCGTCAAGGACCTTGAAGATTTCCTGGGGCGTGGGCACGCCCTCCTTGGACTTCATGAAGGAGGTCTTGTTCTCCTCCCGGATGATTTCCATGCAGAGTTCGACGCATTCATCGCAGATGAACACGGTCGGGCCCGCAATGAGCTTGCGCACCTCATGCTGGCTCTTGCCGCAGAAAGAGCAGTAGAGGGTGTTCTTCGACTCGCCGCCGCTGGCCTTGCTCATCTCTATCCACCGGGCCCTTTCGACCCTTTTGCCCCCTTCGCGGGGCGGGGCAGCTTCCACGCGGAGGCGTTTGCTGCTTTGCACAATGGGCGGAAGCCGAAGCACCCCGCCGTCCCAACATTCGACCATGCTAAGGCTGGCCGGATCAAGATTTGTTTAAAACCGGTCAAGCCCTTAAAAACGCGGAGCAAAAGGGAACTTTTGCCAGGTCCGGAAGACCACTGCGCCAGCGGGGTCAGCCCGGAAATGGCGGATTTCAGCCCTGATCCGCCGCTTCACCGGCATCGGCCCGGCGTTCCATGACGTTGTCGATCAGGCCAAAGCCCTTGGCTTCCTCGCCCGTCATGTAGGTATCGCGGTCCAGAAGCTTTTCAATGGCTTCGACCGACTGGCCGGTATGCTTGGCGTAGATCTCGTTCAGGCGCCGCTTCAGCTTGACGATCTCCTGGGCGTGGCGGGCGATGTCGGCCGCCTGGCCGTAGAAGGAGGCCGAGGGCTGGTGCACCATCACCCGGGCGTTGGGCAGGGCATAGCGATGGCCCTGCTCGCCGGCGCAAAGCAGCAGCGAGCCCATCGAAGCCGCCTGGCCAATGCAGTAGGTGTGAATCTTGGGCCGCACATACTGCATGGTGTCGTAGATCGCCATGCCCGCCGTCACCAGCCCGCCCGGCGAGTTGATGTACATGTGCACTTCCTTCTTGGGGTTTTCGGCCTCCAGGAAGAGAAGCTGGGCAGTCAGCAGGCTGGCGCCGTAATCCTCGATCGGCCCGGTGATGAAGATCAGCCGTTCCTTAAGCAGGCGGGAATAGATGTCGAAGGCGCGCTCGCCGCGGGCGGTCTGCTCCACCACCATGGGAACCAGGGTGTTGTTGTAGAATTCGAGCGGCTTGTTGTCGTAGGCCATTGGACGGGCGCCTTTTGATTCGTGAGCAGACAGTAACCGGAAAACTGGCCGGTTCCGCTTAATATAGCGTTGCTGCCGCCAAATACGAGGCGTGGGCCGAAGCCTTAGGCGACTTCATCTTCCGGATCGGCGAAGAGAACGTCCTTGGCGACCTTCTTCTCCGAGACCTGGACCAGCTCGGCAATGAAATCCACCACCTTGTCCTCGAACAGGGGGGCGCGGATCTCGGCCTGGGCCTGCTGGTTCTGCGCGTAATACTGGAACACCTGCTGCTCCTGGCCCGGATACTGGCGGGCACGCTCGGTGATGGCGCGGTTCACTTCCTCACCGGTGATGGTGATGCCGTTCTGCTCGCCCAGCTTGCCCAGCACCAGGCCCAGGCGCACGCGGCGCTCGGCGATCTTGCGGTACTCGGCCTTGAGTTCGTCCTCGCTCTTGCCCTCGTCGGCGGCGGTCTTGCCTTCGCGCGCCAGCTCGGCCTCGACCTGGGCCCAGATGGCGCCGAACTCGGCTTCCACCATCGCGGGCGGCAGCGCGAAGTCATGCACCTTGTCCAGCGCATCCAGGATGCGGCGCTTCAGGTGCATGCGGGTGGCCTGGCCATAATCATTCTTGATCTGGTCGCGGACTCGGTCACGCAGCGTCGCCACGGTGTCCAGGCCCAGCTTCTGCGCCAGGGCGTCGTCGATCTTGGCTTCTTCGGGGGCCTGCACTTCCTTGACGGTCACGACGAACAGCGCGTCCTTACCGGCCAGGTTGGCGGCATGATATTCGGTGGGGAACGTCACCTTCACATCGACCTTGTCACCGGCCTTGGCGCCGATGAGCTGGTCCTCGAAGCCGGGGATGAACTGGCCCGAGCCGAGCGTGAGGTTGAAATCGTTGCCGGTGCCGCCTTCGAACTCGACGGCATCAACGCTGCCGACGAAATCGATCACGACCATGTCGTCCTTCTGGGCGGGCTCGCCATCGGCGCGCTTGGCATGGCCGCGCACATTCTTGGCGATGCGCTCGACCGCCTCATCGATCTCGGCGTCGCTGACATCGCTGACCAGCTTCTCTACCTTCAGGGTCGAGACGTCGGTCGGGGTGAAGTCCGGCATCAGGTCCACGGTGACGGTGAAGCTGAGATCGGCATTGCCATCGACGACGGCATTGATGTCACCCACCGGCTCGACACGCGGCTGGATGGCGGGCTTCAGGGCGTTGTCGGTGATCGCCTTCTGGCTGCCTTCGCTGACGGCCTCCTCGACCACCTCGCCCAGCACGGACTTGCCGAACTGCTTCTTGAGGTGGGAGAGCGGCGCCTTGCCGGGACGGAAGCCCTTGAGGTTGATCTTGCCCTTCATGTCCTCAAGACGCTTGGTGACGCGGTTGTCCAGCTCGCTGGCCGACACCGTGACGGTGAACTGGCGGCGAAGGTCCTCGGAAAGCGTCTGGGTGATCTGCATCTCGAACGTCCTTACTCTATCTATCTGTCTTGAAACTGGTGCGGGCAGAGGGACTTGAACCCCCACGACTTTCGTCACTGGAACCTAAATCCAGCGCGTCTACCAGTTCCGCCATGTCCGCCCTTGGCGCAGGATTCCCGCGCCGAAGCGGGCCCCTATATCAAGTGTCATGGAGGGAGGCTAGAGCCGCCAGGCTTTCCGGCAAAAATTCCGGCAAATCCTCGGAAATCAGGCCGGGACCGGCACGAAAAGCGGCGTCCCCATGCAGCCAGGCCCCGGCGCAGGCGGCATCGAACCCCATCACGCTCTGTGCCAGCAGACCGGCAATGAAGCCGGCCAGCACATCCCCTGCCCCGGCGGTGGCCAGCCAGGCAGGCGCGTTGGCGTTGATGACGGCCCTGCCATCTGGCTGCGCGATCACGGTGTCGCCGCCCTTGAGCAGCAAGGTGCAGCCTGCCCGCGCGGCGGCGGCGCGAACCGCTGTGACCTTGCTGTCGCCATCTTCCCGCAGGCCGGGGAAGAGCCGCTCGAACTCGCCGTCATGCGGCGTCAGCACGCAACGGTCATGCAGGCGTGCGAAAAGCGCGCCGGGATCGTCGCGGAAGGCGGTGAGCGCATCCGCGTCCAGCACACAGGCTGCGCCGCTCGCCAGCGCCGCCATCACCATCTCTCTTGTTTCACCGCCCACACCAAAGGCCGGTCCGATCACGATGCTGTTGAGGCGCTTGTCCTGCAGCAACTTTGCCAGTCCCTCGGCGCCGTCGAAGGGTTGCAGCATGATGGCGGTGAGATGCGCCGCGTTGACCATCACGGCGTTCGGCGGCGAGGCCACCGTCACCAGCCCGGCCCCGATGCGAAGGGCGCCACGCGCCGCCAGCCTGCCTGCGCCCGTCGCGGTCGGCCCGCCGCTGACCACGACGCAATGGCCGCGATCATATTTGTGTCCGTCGGCGCGCGGCCAGGGATATGTCCATCGCGCGGGCGTGTTCTCGTGCAATTGGGTGGCGACGGCATCCGCCGGGATGCCGATATCGGCCAGCACGATCTCGCCGCACAGCGCGCGGCCCGGCAGCAGCAGATGGCCGGGCTTCTTGGCGTGGAAGGTGACGGTCAGTACCGCCGTCACATGCACCGCCGCCGGAGCGTCGGCGCGAGCCGGAGCGACCAAAGATAAAGCCTGACCGGTATCGTCGGAAACACCGCTGGGAATATCAATCGCCACCACCGGCAGATCATGCAGTGCCTCGACCATTGCCGCCGCCGCGCCTTCCAGCGGCCGCGACAGGCCCGCGCCGAATAATCCATCCACCACCAGCCGCGCCCCGCGCAGCGCATCGGGCGTCAGGGCGATTGTTTCGCCGCTCCATTTCGCGGCCATCACATCGGCATCACCCTTGTGGCCACCGTCTGTCGCCACGCGCACGGTGAAGCCGCTTTCATCCAGCAGCCGCGCCACGACAAAGCCGTCGCCGCCATTGTTGCCGGGGCCGCACAGCACCACCACCGGACAGGGCCTGAAACGCGCCACGATGGCATCCGCAACGGCGCGGCCCGCATTCTCCATCAGCGTCAGCGACGGCACGCCCGCCTTCACCGCGAAGGCGTCGGCAGCGGCCATCTGCGCGCAGGAAAGCACCTTAGCGGCCATCCCTATCCAACACCTTCCGCAACCAACGTCTTGATATCCTTCACTGTCTGCTCCCACTCCCATTTGAACCGCAAAAAAATCAACCGCATCTTTTTTGCCGGCCTCATGTCTTCCATCCCGGAAGCGTGGCGCTATCCTAGCGCAGGCGCAGGGCCCGCGCCCGGTGGATATCCGGGGCGATTTTCGTTTGCGATCAACGCAGCCGGTGGGGACAGCCCGCACGGCCTATCCCAGATAGCGCGCCAGCCGGGCCAGCGCCTCTTCCAGCACGGGGCGTTCCTTGCAGAAGACGAAGCGCAAGCATGTGTCCACCTTGCCGTCCTGGAAGAAGGCGGACAGCGGGATCGCCGCCACGCCCGCTTCGCGCACAAGCCGTTCGCAATAGGCCAGGTCTTTTTCCTGCGTCACACCCGTGATGCCGGCGACGAGGAAATAGGTGCCCTCGCAGGGCAGCACATCGAAGCCCAGCCGCGACAGGCCGGCGGCGAGGAAATCGCGGTTGGCCTTGAGGCGTTCGCGCAGAGCCGCAGGAAAAGCCATCTCGTGGCGAAGGCCATGCGCGATGCCCTGCTGCAGCGGCCCGGGAATGGCAAAGGTGAGGAACTGGTGCGCCTTGGTCACCGCGTCCATCAGGCTGGCGGGCCCGGTCAGCCAGCCGATCTTCCAGCCGGTGAGCGAGAAGATCTTGCCCGCCGAACCGATGCGCAACGTGCGTTCGCGCAGGCCCGGCAAGGTCGCCAGCGGAACATGGGCCGCGTCATAGGCGAGATGCTCATAGGCCTCGTCGCAGATCACCACGGCGTCGGCAGCACCCGCCGCGCGTGCCACGCTTTCCAGTTCAGCGCGGGTCAGCACCCGGCCGATGGGATTCTGCGGCGAGTTGATCAGGATGGCAGCGGTGCGGTCGCTTATGGCGGCCTGCAGCGCCGCATCGGTCAGGCGCCAGTCCGGCGGCGACAGCACCACGCTTTTCACCGTCAGCCCCGCCGCCTCGGCGATGGGGCGATAGGAATCATAAGTCGGCTCCACCAGCACCACTTCGGCACCCGGCCGCGCCACCGCGAGCAAGGCCGCGACGATGGCTTCGGTGGCGCCGCAGGTGACGATCACTTCGCTGTCGGGATCATAGGCCAGTCCGTAATGGGCCTGGGCATGCGCGGCGATGGCGGCCCGCAATTCGGGCACGCCGCGCATCGGCGCATACTGGTTGGGGCCCTGCAGCAGCGCCCGCGCCGCCGTCTCGCGGATGCCCAGGGGACCATCGGTATCGGGAAAGCCCTGCCCCAGATTGACCGCATCATGCGCCGCCGCCAGGACGGACATGTGGGTGAAGATGGTGGTGGGAAGCCCGGCAAGAACCGGGTTGAGCGCGCGGGACATGGAACCGACCATAGCCAGCCCGCCCCACGGCTCACAAATCGGGCGCTTCGCCCAACTTCGCGTTGGTCAAAATATATGCAATGTGCTTGTTTATTAGGCCGCACGGCAATTGACCGGCAAACGCCACTTATAACCAAGTCTTTGTTTTTATTATACTATAGTAGCTCGAAAAATCGGCACAAGTCCTGCTTAAGCGTTAACAGACGCCGTGGGCAGCCGCCCACGCGAAGGAGCAGACATGAAAAAAATCGAAGCCATCATCAAGCCGTTCAAACTCGACGAAGTGAAGGAGGCGCTGCAGGAAGTCGGCGTCCAGGGCATTACCGTCACCGAAGCCAAGGGCTTTGGCCGCCAGAAGGGTCACACCGAGCTCTATCGGGGTGCCGAATATGTGGTGGATTTCCTGCCCAAGGTGAAGATCGAGATCGTGATCCCCGAAAGCCGCCTGGAAGCCTCGGTCGAGGCCATCCAGAAGGCTGCGCGGACGGGCCGCATCGGCGACGGCAAGATTTTCATCCTCAATGTCGAGGAAGCCATCCGCATCCGCACCGGGGAATCCGGCGCCGACGCCATCTAATCGCAAACCCGCCCGGTGGGGGCGGTCGCGCCGGCAAGCGCCGGAGCGACAATCAAACAAGCCAGATCAACGTTGAAGGGAAGACAGACAATGGCCGACAAGAAGACGACCGCCGCCGACATCCACAAGCTGATCAAGGAAAAGGAAATCAAGTACGTCGATATCCGTTTCACCGATCCCAAGGGCAAGTGGCACCATGTCACCTTCGACCTGATGATGGTCGATGACGACTTCCTGAACGAAGGCACCATGTTCGACGGTTCGTCGATTGCCGGCTGGAAGGCGATCAACGAGTCCGACATGCTGCTGAAGCCGGATCTGGACACTGCGGTGATCGATCCCTTCTTCGCCCAGACCACGCTGATCCTGATCTGCGACGTGCTGGAGCCGATGACTGGCCAGATGTATGGCCGCTGCCCGCGCTCCATCGCCAAGGCTGCCGAGAACTACGTCAACTCCTCGGGCGTCGGCGACACCACCTATTTCGGCCCGGAAGCCGAGTTCTTCATCTTCGACGATGTCCGCTTCGAAGTCTCGATGGGCAAGGCCTATTATTATGTCGACTCCAAGGAGAGTGCGAACAACACCGGCACCGAGTATCCGGAAGGCAATCTCGGCCATCGTCCCAAGGTGAAGGGCGGCTACTTCCCCGTCCCGCCGATCGACTCCGAGCAGGACATGCGCGGAGAGATGCTGGCGATCATGAAGGACATGGGCATCCAGCCGGAAAAGCACCATCACGAAGTCGCCAGCGCCCAGCATGAACTTGGCTTTAAGTTCAACACGCTGACCAAGTGCGGCGACTACATGCAGATCTACAAGTATGTCATCCACCAGGTCGCCCAGGCCTATGGCAAGACGGCGACCTTCATGCCGAAGCCGATCTATGGCGACAATGGTTCGGGCATGCATGTCCACCAGTCGATCTGGAAGGCCGGCAAGCCGCTCTTCGCCGGTTCGGGCTATGCCGACCTGTCGGACCTGTGCCTCTACTACATTGGCGGCATCATCAAGCACGCCAAGTCGCTGAACGCCTTCACCAACCCGCTGACCAACAGCTACAAGCGCCTGATCCCCGGCTTCGAAGCCCCGGTGCTGCTGGCCTATTCGGCCCGCAACCGTTCGGCCTCCTGCCGCATCCCGTTCTCGCCCTCGCCCAACGGCAAGCGCGTCGAGGTTCGCTTCCCCGATCCGGGCGCGAACCCGTATCTCGCCTATGCCGCCATGCTGATGGCCGGCCTGGACGGCATCGAGAACAAGATCCATCCGGGCGGTCCGATGGACAAGGACCTCTACCACCTGCCGCCGGAAGAGCTGGCGAAGGTGCCGCAGGTCTGTGGCTCGCTGCGCGAAGCGCTGGACAGCCTCAAGGCCGACCACGACTACCTCAAGAAGGGCGGCGTGTTCAGCCAGGACTTCATCGACAGCTATGTCGAACTCAAGATGGAAGAAGTGTATGCCTTCGAGCACACGCCGCACCCCATCGAGTTCCAGATGTACTATTCGGTCTGATTTCAGTCCGACGCGAATTGGGAAAGCCGGGCCTCGTGCCCGGCTTTTTCTTTTCAGGCGACCGCGCTGGACTGCCCGGGCGCGTACACCGGCAGGTTCACGAAAACGCTTCAGCCCTTGCCAAACTCGCTCTCGATCCAGGCGCGGCCGCCATGCAGCTCGGCCAGGCCGCGCACCAGCGCCAGGCCCAGGCCGGTGCCGCCCGCCTGGCGGTCATAGCGGTTATCGACCTGGCTGAAGGGCGTGAAGATCTTGTCGAGCTTGTCGCGCGGAATGCCGGGACCATTGTCCTTGACCAGGATCTGGAAGCCGCCATCGCGTGCCATCGAGGCCACGACATCGATGCGGCCGCCTTCCGGCGTGAATTTCACCGCGTTGGACACCAGGTTGATCAGGATCTGCTTGATGGCGCGTTCGTCGCCATGCAGCGCCGGGGCGGACGGATCGACGGCGATGGTCAGGGACTGGCCCTTCTCGCGCGCCTTGCTGGCGATCAGCTTGAGGGCGATGTCGAAGGTGCGGCGGGCATCGAGCGGATGCGGTGCGATCTCCATCCGGCCCGCCTCGATCTTGGCGATGTCGAGCAGGTCATTGATCAGCGACAGCAGGTGCGCGCCGGAAGAATGGATGTCGCCGACATAATCCTTGTAGCGGGCATTGCCCACCGGGCCGAAGCATTCCTGGCTGATGATCTCGGAGAAGCCCAGGATGGCGTTGAGCGGCGTGCGCAGCTCATGGCTCATATTGGCGAGGAAGGCGGTCTTGGAGGCATTGGCGGTCTCGGCCTCGAAGCGCTTGCGCAGGGCGTCGTCGCGGGTCTCTTCCAGCTCGCGGGCCAGGTCCTCGACCTTGAAGCGCAGGCGGGAATCTTCCTCCATGCGCCTGATCAGCGGGCGGCCGGTCATCCACATCTGCACCGCCACCAGCGGCGTCAGCAGGCCGATCACCATGTCCATCGCCAGGTCGCCAAACAGGAAGCGCACCATCATCATCGAGGCCAGCGGCACCAGGCTGGCAAGGTACATGTCCATGTTGCTGCCGCGGCTGACCAGCAGAGCGGCGACGACCGAAACGACGGCCGCGCCCAGGAACATGTGGTTGACGGCGTTGCCCGGCTCCCACAACAGCCAGGGCAGCAGGCCCCAGGCGGCGCTGACCGCGATCTGGGCCAGCATGAAGCGGTGCCGCCAGACCTGCAGGCGGACGAGCGCCCCGGGCGCTTCGGCGCGGTAGCGATCATACAGGCTGTAGGTGGCGAAAGATGCCATGCTGATCGCCAGGGGAAAGAACAGCGCCTGCGCCAGCGGCACGGCGCCCAGAGACGGGATCAGGGCATTGGAAGCGATCAGGCCCAGGATCAGCGCCCAGGCAGGCGTGACGATCCAGGCCGAACGGTCGATCGCAGCGATCACGTCCAGCTGGCTCTTCAGGATGCGCGGATCGGCGTTCCGGACAGCAGGCGACAGCATGGCCGCACATTATTCTCGCATGTGTTAAAAACGGCTTGCCGTGCGGAAAAAGCTGCGTTGGGACAACCGCTTGCGCTAGTTTCGGCAGGATTTCCGCGATTCGAAGCGTTAACGGCGATGGCCAAGGACAAGACTGACCTTTTCGACACCGGCGCCGCCGCGTCCAAGGCCTATACCGCCAAGGACATCGAGGTGCTGGAGGGGCTTGAGCCCGTGCGTCGCCGCCCCGGCATGTATATCGGCGGCACCGACGAGCGCGCCTTGCATCACCTGGCGGCGGAAATCCTGGACAATTCCATGGACGAAGCCGTGGCCGGCCATGCCAGCCGCATCGAGATGGAGCTGAAGCCGGGCAATGTGCTGGTGATCAGCGACAATGGCCGCGGCATCCCCATCGATCCGCATCCCAAGTACAAGAACAAGACGGCGCTGGAAGTCATCATGACCACGCTGCATGCCGGCGGAAAGTTCGACGGCAAGGCCTATGAGACCTCCGGCGGCCTGCATGGCGTCGGCGCCTCGGTGGTCAATGCCCTGTCCGAATGGATGGAGGTCGATGTCGCGCGCGAGAAGCATGCCTTCAAGCTGCGCTTCGAGCGCGGCCATGTCGTGGGCAAGCTGAAGGATCTGGGCGCGGTCAACCGGCGCGGCACCATCACCAGCTTCAAGCCCGACGAGAAGATTTTCGGCCATCTCCAGTTCGAACCTGCGCGGCTGCATCGCGCCGCCAAGTCCAAGGCCTATCTCTTTCGCGGCGTGGAAATCCGCTGGAAGTGCGATCCGTCGCTGCTCAGCGATGGCGGCGCGACCCCGGTCGAGGATGTGCTGAAGTTTCCCGGCGGCCTGGCGGATTACCTGGCGGGCGAAGTCGGCAAGGCGCAGACCGTCACCAACCGCACCTTCGCGGGCAAGCATGAGAACAAGGACACCACGCGCGGCGCGGTGGAATGGGCCGTCACCTGGACGCCCGCCCATGACGGCTTCACCCGCTCCTATTGCAACACCATCCCCACCCAGGCTGGCGGCACGCATGAGCAGGGCCTGCGCAACGCCCTGACCAAGGGCCTGCGGGCGCATGGCGAGCGCGTCAACAATCGCAAGACCGCCGTGATCACGGCGGACGACATCATGGACAGCGCCATGGCGATGCTGTCGGTCTTCATCCGCGAGCCGGAATTCCAGGGCCAGACCAAGGACAAGCTCTCCTCGCCCGACGCCCAGCGCCTGGTCGAGAATGTTGTGCGCGACCATTTCGATCACTGGCTGGCTGAAAGTCCGGCCGAAGCCGACCGCTTGCTGAACTTCGTGATCGATGCTGCGGAAGACCGGGTCAAGAAGCGCCAGGAAAAGGAAACCAAGCGCCAGTCCGCCACGCGCAAGCTGCGCCTGCCCGGCAAGCTGGCTGATTGTTCCAAGAACGCTTCGGCGGATACCGAGATCTTCCTGGTGGAAGGCGACAGCGCTGGCGGCAGCGCCAAGCAGGCGCGCGACCGCGCCACCCAGGCGATCCTGCCCCTGCGCGGCAAGATCCTGAACGTGGCCGCTGCTGCGGCGGGCAAGCTGCAGCAGAACCAGGAATTGTCCGATCTGGTGCAGGCGCTGGGCTGCGGCATCGGTGCGAAATACAGCGAGACCGACCTGCGCTACGACCGCGTCATCATCATGACCGACGCCGATGTCGATGGCGCGCATATCGCCAGCTTGCTGCTGACCTTCTTCTACCGCGAGATGCCGGGGCTGATCGCCGACGGGAAACTGTTCCTCGCCATGCCGCCGCTCTATCGCATGAGCCAGGGCGGCAAGACCGTCTATGCCCGCGACGAGGCCGACCGCGACCGCCTGCTCAAGAGCGCCTTCCGCGCCGGATCGAAGGTGGAGATTTCCCGCTTCAAGGGCCTGGGCGAAATGATGCCAGCCCAGTTGAAGGAAACCACCATGCGGCCCGGCCATCGCACCCTGGTGCGGGTCGAGATCGCCGATGATGAAATCGCCGCCACCGAAAGCCTGTTCGAGCGGCTGATGGGCAAGAAGCCGGAACTGCGCTTCCAGTTCATCCAGGAAAACGCACAATTTGCAGCGGAAGCGATCGACGTCTAGACGGCGTTGAAGCCCGCGATCACGGCGAAAACCAGCGCCAGCAGCGCCGACAGCGATGCCGAGCCGCCCAGCCGCCGTCCCGCCATCAGCGGCAGTAGCGCCAACAGCCCGAAGGTTGCGCTCAGGGTGAAAAGCGGATGCAGGCGCAGGCCCTGGATGTCTTCCGCGCCCGCCAGGAAGCCGATCCAGATCACCATCCCGGCCAGCGCCGCCACGAACAGCGCCAGGCCACGCCCGCCGCGCGATGTCAGCAGCAGCAGCGGCGCGGCGACCAGGGACGGAAACAGGAAATAAGGGCACAGGCCCGGCAGCCAGATGGCGCAGGCCACTGCCAGACCGGCGAACCACAGCCAGCAGGCGATGGGCCCCGCCCAGCGCGCCGACCACAGGGCCGCTGCCCAGACGCCAAAGCCCAGCGCCAATCGCAACCACACCGGATTGCCCGGCCACGGCCCGCCGGGGCCTGCCGCCACCAGCAAAGTTTGCAACAGGGGACTGGCCACGTTGAGCGTCCGCGTGCCCGCCAGCGCCATCGGCGCATACAGCACGAAGCCCGCCGCCACACAGAGCAGCAGCAATGTTATGGGCGCCAGCGCGGCCAGGAACGGCCGATGCGCGCCGCGCCGCTCGCGGACGCTGCTCCAGCCCGCCAGCACGATGGCGAGGAAGGCCGCGACGGAGAACGGCAGCGCAAGACTGGCCGGCAGGCGCGGCAGCCAGCGCCGCAGCACATCGACATAGATCGCCTTGCCACCCTGCAGCGTGGCGAGGTCGGCATGAACCAGCGCCCCGGTCAGCGCCAGCACATTGTCGCCATGATGCTGCAGCGTCACCGGGCTGATATTGGCGCGGCGGTCATCGGCAGAATGGTATTGCCGCAGATTGCCAATGAAGGCGAAGTTCACCCCGGCGACGCCCGCTTCCAGAAACGGCGTCAGGTCGGTGTTGTTGGGCAACACGCGGTAGATTTCCGCATAGAGCGACGAAGCCGCCGGATGCGCCGCGACACCGGCATACAGATCGATCAGCTTCGCATCGCCCGCATGGGTCTGGAACAGCAGGCTGGGGCCCTGATTGCCCCGGGCCTCGACATTCACCACCATGCCGGTGCGGGCGATGTTGGCGGGATCGGCGGCATAGGCGAAGGCTCCGAACAGGCCGCGCTCCTCGCCATCGGTGAACAGCGCCGCCAGCGGGCGCGCACCCTCAAGCCCACGCGCCTTCAGGGCGCGAATTGTTTCCAGGATTACGGCGACGCCCGAGGCGTCATCGGCAGCGCCGGGACCGCGCACCACCGAATCTGTGTGCGCCATCAGCAGCACTTCGGGCGCTTCGCCCGGCACCACCACGGCGCGGATATTGGTGACGGTGAGACAGCGGCGCTGGCCCTGGCGCTCATAACAGCTCTCCTGCGTGATCGCCTGGTGCGGCACGCCCAGCTTCGTCAATTCGTCCTGCAGCCGGGCGCGGAAGGCGGCGGCTTCGGGCGAGCCGGCGGGACGCGGCCGCTCCGGGCCCAGCAGGCGCGCCAGGGTGGCATCGGCGCGGGCGGCGGAGAATGCCGTCGGTGGTGCGCCCAGAGGGAGCGGCGCGGGCGCACCTGATCCGTACACGGACAAACACCAGATCGCTGCCGCCAGCAGGCCCAGACTCCAGATGCGTGCCGTCCCCATCCGGGCAAGCTAAACCCGGGCCGGGAACCGTCAACCCGCAGAATGCTTGATTTTTCAGGGAATCTTCCTTATGTCCCCCTGCATAGCCTCGGCCATATGGGCATGAGGATGACGCGGGCGCGAAAGCAGCGCCCCTTTTCAGGAGCGTGCTACGACCCAAGTTACGATCTCCGGCGCGGAAGCCGGAACCCTCGAAGTTATTGATAACGCGATCACTTCGTCTCCTCCCGTCGCCGAAATCCTGCCCGGTTTCGATGATCTGAACCTCTCTCCCGAGATTCTCAAGGCGGTGACCGAGAGCGGTTACACCACCCCCACGCCGATCCAGGCCAAGACCATTCCTCTGGCCCTGCAGCGCCGCGATGTCATCGGCATCGCCCAGACCGGCACCGGCAAGACCGCCAGCTTCACCCTGCCGATGATCGAGATGCTGTCCCAGGGCCGCGCCAAGGCGCGTATGCCCCGCGCGCTCATTCTGGAGCCCACCCGCGAATTGGCCGACCAGGTCTCGGAAAGCTTCAACAAGTACGCGAAGTACACCAAGCTGACCCACGCGCTGCTGATCGGCGGCACGGCGATGGACGAACAGATCAAGAAGCTGGAGCGCGGCGTCGATGTGCTGATCGCCACGCCGGGCCGCCTGATGGATCATTTCGGACGCGGCCGCATCCTGCTTTCCCAGGTCAACATCCTGGTGATCGACGAAGCCGACCGCATGCTCGACATGGGCTTCATTCCCGACGTCGAGGAAATCTGCAAGAAGCTGCCCTTCACCCGCCAGACGCTGTTCTATTCCGCGACCATGCCGCCGGAAATCCAGCGCCTCACCGAACAGTTCCTGCACAATCCGGCCCGCATCGAAGTTTCGCGCCCCGCCACCACCGCGACCAACATCACCCAGGAAATGGTGATGATCCCGGCGAATGACTGGGCCAAGCGCGAGGCGCTGCGCCGCCTGATCCGCGAAGCCGAGCCGACGCTGAACAACGCCATCGTCTTCTGCAACCGCAAGCGCGATGTCGATGTCGTGGCCAAGAGCCTGGCCAAGCACGGCTTCGACGCCTCGCCGATCCACGGCGACCTTGACCAGTCGCTGCGCACCCGGACGCTGGAACGCTTTCGCGCCGGCGAGCTGAAGATCCTCGTCGCCTCCGACGTGGCGGCGCGCGGCCTCGATGTGCCGTCGGTCAGCCATGTCTTCAATTTCGACGTGCCGATCCATGCCGACGATTATGTCCACCGCATCGGCCGCACCGGCCGCGCCGGCCGCAGCGGCATGGCCTTCATGCTAGCCAGCAAGCGCGACGAGAAATATATCGACGCCATCGAGAAGATCACCGGCCAGACCCTGGCCCGGCGCGAGATGATGGACATCGAAGTGCGCGACGATGTGCGCCCGCGCGGCGAACAGGGTGGACGCGGTGGCCGTGACGGCGGCCGCGGGGCTAAGGACCGCAATCGCGGCCGTGACGGCAAGCCGCGCGACCGCCGCCCGCCGGACGGCAAGTACCATGACATGACGGCGTCGCTGGAACCGGCGCCGGCCGCACCTGTTGCCGCCGCACCGCCGGCACAAGTGCCGCAGGCACAAGCACAGGCGCCGCAGCCGCAGGCCGAACGGCCCCAGGAGGAGCGCCAGACGCGCGAGCATCGTGAGCCGCGTGAGAACCGCGAGCAGCGTCCGCGCGGTGACCAGCGCGCCCGCGAACAGGAAAACCGTTCGCCCAGCGAGAAGCAGAGCCACGAGAAGCGCGAACGCGGCAGCCAGCGCCACCACAATGAGCAGGCCGCCAAGCCGGAGGCGGTGGACCGCAGCCAGCTTCCCGCCTTCCTGCTGCGCCCGGTGCCGGTGGCCCGGAAGCCCGAGCCTTCCGGGGAGTGACGGCGTTCGGGATTTTTTCCCGCTTTACGGCGCAAAATTGTCCGTCGCGGGTTCCCGGCTTAACTCTTTCTTACGCTCCCCCTCCTACGATCAGGCCATCGCGCCCCGTATTGGGCGAAGGGGAACGACATGCAAAAGCCGGATCGTGAACAGGGTATCGCCAAGACGGCGCTTGCACTCATGAGCGAGTGCGGCGTGCCCGCGACCCCGGAAATTTTCGAGCTTTTCTATGCCTATGCCTCGGGCGAGCCCCCTGCCGTTTCGCAGGGGATGGGCAGCCTGATCGCCGGCCGCCAGGCCTTCACGCCGGAACTCCTGTCGGACCTGCGCCTGCGCTGCTTGTCCAGCGCCCGCGCCGCCCGCGCCATGGATAGCTTGGGCACCGGCATCAACGAGGTGATGAACGGCGTCCTGGGCAAGCTGGAAGCGGCAGGCCGCGACACCGCACAGTACCAGAACACGCTGTCTGCGGCTTCGGGCGCCCTGGGCGCCGATGGCCGTTCGCCGGAAGATTTGCGCAAGCTGGTCAATGGCCTGCTGGCCGCCACGCGCGACATGGAAGAGCGCACCAAGAGCCTGGAAGGCGAACTGCAGCGTTCTTCCGAGCAGGTGCATGATTTGCGCTCCAAGCTGGACAATGTCCGCAAGGAAAGCCTGACCGACCCCCTCACCAACATTGCCAATCGCAAGGCGTTCGACGATGCCGTGCGCACCGCGATGGCGCAGTGCGCCGAAACGGCCGAGCCGGTGACGCTGCTGCTTTGCGACATCGACCATTTCAAGAAGTTCAACGACAGTTGGGGCCATCAGACCGGCGACCAGGTCCTGCGCCTGGTGGCGAGCTGCCTGGCGGAGAACGTCAAGGGCCGCGACACCGCCGCCCGCTATGGCGGCGAGGAATTCGCCGTGCTGCTGCGCGGCACCGGGCTTGACGCCGCCACGCGCGTCGCCGACCAGATCCACCAGACCGTCGAGACCAAGAAGCTGGTGAAGAAGTCCACCGGCGACGTGCTGGGCACCATCACCATTTCCATCGGCGTATCCGAATTCGCGCCGGGCGAAGCGGTCGAGGACGTCATCCGCCGCGCTGATGCCTGCCTTTATGGCGCCAAGCAGAATGGCCGCAACCTGGTGATCAACCAGAACGACACGCGCATCGCAGCGCTGGACAACGCAGCGGCCTAGCGCTTGGTCCGCGCGGCGCGCGCCAGAGCGGCGCGCTCGGCATCCCGTGCCCAGTCCGCGAATTCTTCCGGGTCGTCCAGCAACCGGTCCGGCACGCTGTAATAGGCGGTGCTGACGGTCTTGCCACCCTTCTCAAAACGGAACGGCGTGCATTTCTCGGCCAGGAAACGGGGAAGGCTGTTATCGCCGGTGCGCAGGTAAAGCTGTTCGCGCATCACCAGCCCGATCATCAGCGACCCGGCGAAGATGCCCTCGCCGCCGAACAGGCGCTTGATGACGATACGGCCAAAGGGCTGGAACAGGTCGTCATAGCGATGCGGGTCGCTCGCCATCAGGCCTGCGCAGGCGTGATCGAGACGCTCTCGCCGCAGCCACAGGCCGCCGTCTGGTTCGGATTGTTGAAGACGAAGCGCGAGCCCATCTTTTCGGCCACGAAATCCATCTCGGTGCCGATCAGGAACAGGATGGCCTTGGGATCGATGAAGATCTTCACGCCCTTCTCTTCCATCACTTCCTCGAACGGCTTGGTGTCCTCGGCATAGGCCATCGTGTAGCTCATGCCGGCGCAGCCGCCATTGGTGACGCCGACGCGCACGCCCAGATATTTCCCTTCCGCATCGGCCATGATCTCGGCGATGCGTGCAGCGGCAGCATCGGTCAGGCGGACCGGCTTGGGCCGTTCCCGGCGGGGCTTGGGCGTGACGTTATTATTGGAAGTGGGCGTTTCCATCATCGGCCTCAGAACATGTTCAGTTCGAGTTTGGCTTCTTCGCTCATGCGGTCCGGCGTCCAGGGCGGATCGAAGGTCATGTTCACCGTCACCGCGCCTGCGCCTTCGACCTTTTCCAGCGCCGTCTTGACCATCACCGGCATCTCGCCGGCGACGGGGCAGTTCGGCGCGGTCAGCGTCATGTCCACGGCGATGTCCTTGGTGTCGGAAACATCGACCTTATAGATAAGACCCAGCTCATAGATATCAACCGGGATTTCCGGGTCATAGACCGTCTTCAGCGCCGTCACCAGCTTGGCGGTGAAGTCGTCCAGATCGACCTGGGAGAGTTTCGGGGTTTGCGCGGGCTCGCTCATTGTGCGCCCTCCTCCACGGCATTCTTATAAGTGTGCCAGGCTAGGGTGGCGCATTTCACCCGCATGGGGAACGCCGACAGGCCCGACATGACGTCCATGTGATCGCGCGCGTCTTCCGGCAAGGCGCTGGGCGTTTCGCCCTTCACGATGTGCAGGAAGCCTTCCATGAGCTGTTCGGCCTCTGCCGCCGTCTTGCCCGCCAGCAGATCGGTCATCAGCGAAGCGCTGGCCTGGCTGATGGCGCAGCCCTTGCCTTCGAAACGGATATCGGCGACGCGGCCCTGGCCATCCAGCACAAGATAGACCGTGACGCGGTCGCCGCAGAGCGGATTGTAGCCTTCTGCCTTGTGCGTCGCAGCTTCCAGCACGCCGTAATGGCGCGGGTGGCGCGAATGGTCGAGGATGACCTCCTGGTACAGTTCCCTGAGCGAATTATCCATGTTCAGACCAATATCTCGCGGGCCTTGTGCAGCCCGGACAGCATCGCATCAACATCGGCGCGGGTATTGTAGAGGGCAAAGCTGGCGCGGCTGGTCGAAGTGACCCCGAACCGTTCCATCAGCACCTGGGCGCAATGGTGGCCCGCGCGCACCGCCACGCCTTCACGATCCAATATGGTGGCGAGGTCGTGCGCATGCATCCCCTCTGCTTCGAATGACAGGATTGCGCCCTTGCCCGGGGCATCGCCGATCACCCGCACCCAGTTCAGTTGCCGCACGCCTTCGCGGGCATAGCTGAGCAGGTCGTGTTCATGCGCCTTGACGGCGGCACGGTCGAAGCCGGACAGGTAATCCAGCGCCACCGCCAGCCCGACGCTTTCGATGATGGGCGGGGTACCGGCTTCGAAGCGGGCGGGCGGGTCGGCATAGGTGATGCGCTCGCGCGTCACTTCGCGGATCATCTCGCCGCCGCCATTGAAGGGCCGCATCGTCTTGAGATGCGCCCGCTTGGCAAAGAGCGCGCCGATGCCGGTGGGGCCATAAAGCTTGTGGCCCGTGATGGCATAGAAATCGATATCCAGCGCCTGCACATCGACAATCTCGTGCACCGCGCCCTGGGCGCCATCGGCCAGCACCGGCACGCCCTTGGCGTGGGCGCGCTTCACGATTTCGGCCAGCGGCGTCAGCGTGCCCAGCACGTTGGACATGTGGGTGATGGCGACCAGTTTTGTCTTCGGCGTGATCGCGGCATCCAGCGCCGCGATATCCAGGCTGCCATCCTCCTGCACATCGACCCAGCGCAGCACCGCGCCCTGGCGTTCGCGCAGGAAATGCCACGGCACGATGTTGGAGTGATGCTCCATCACCGACAGGACGATCTCGTCGCCCAGCTGGATCAAGGGCATCAGGTAGGAATAGGCGACCAGGTTGATCGCCTCGGTGCCGCCCTTGGTGAAGACGATCTCATCCTCAGCTGCTGCGCCCAGGAATTTCTGCACCGTGCGGCGGGCCGCTTCATAGCGATCGGTGGCCGCGCCCGACAGGTAATGCACGCCGCGATGGACATTGGCGTATTCGGTTTCGGCGAAGGCCTTCATCGTTTCCAGCACGATGGCGGGTTTCTGTGCCGAGGCACCGCTGTCGAGATAGGCGAGCGGCTTGCCATAGACCGGCTTGGCCAGGATGGCGAAGTCGCGGCGGGCAGCTTGCGCATCGAACGCCGGAATGATTTTCGCCGCCGCGCTCATGTCAGCGCCGCCAGGGCCTGGCCGACGGCGTTGCGCACCATGCCGCGCACATCATCGCGGGTGATGTTGGTCAGCGCATCTTCCAGGAAAGCATGGATCAGCAACGCGCGGGCATCGGCTTCGGGAATGCCGCGCGCCTGCAGGTAGAACAGCGAATCCGCATCCAGGTCGCCGATGGCGGCACCGTGGGCGCACTTCACATCGTCGGCGAAGATTTCCAGTTCCGGCTTGAGGTCGGCTTCCGCCGTCTCGGACAGCAGCAGCGCCTTGGCGGTCTGGCGGCTGTCGGCGCCGTCAGCGCCCTTGGCCACCGTCACCCGGCCCTGATAGACGGCGCGCGCCTTGCCGCCCGCCACCTTCTTGAACAACTGGGTGCTGTGGGTGTTGCCCGTGGCATGAATGAGATGGGTGGTGATGTCGGCATGCGCGTCGCCGCCCAGCACCGAGACGCCGGAGAGCTGCGCCTGCGCGCCCCTGCCTTCCAGCGCAATGGTCAGCTCGGTGCGCGACAGCTTACCGCCGAAGCTGGCGAAATGGGCGTTGTAGCGGGCGCGGGCGGCAAGGCTGAGCGCGATTTCTTCCACCTGCACGCCGGGCACGGGACGGCTCAGGCGCACATGATCCAGCGACGCGTCTTCGCCCAGCACGATCTCGATTCCGGCATTGCGCGGCCCGGCGGCATCGCCGGTCTCGAACAGCGACAGCGACGCGCCCGCTTCCAGCACCAGCAGCAGGCGCAGATGGCCCTTGCCCGACAATTCCAGCGCCAGCGGCGTGGCGATGGCCTGGCCGGCCGGCACGCGCAGGGCGATGCCGCCTTCGGCAAAGGCCAGCGAAGATTCGCTGACAGCATTGCGCGCCAGCGTGCCGAGATGTGCAGCGACCCAGGCGGGCGCATGGGGATCGGCCAGATCGGCAAATTCCAGACCCTGCGGCAGACCCATGATGCGGGTGGCTGCAGCCTCCTCGCCCAGGCCGGCTTCGCCCAGCGCCGATTTGAGGTCGGAATATTTCCAGTCCTCGACCCGGCGGGTGGGAAGGCCGCGCCCAGCAAAGCTGGTGCGGGCTTCTTCGCGGCGTGCTGCCAGCGCCGTCATGCCGATCTCTTTATGCTGTCTTGGCCCACGATATGCTCGTAGCCCTTGGCTTCCAGTTCCAGTGCCAGTTCCTTGCCGCCTTCGGCAACGATGCGCCCCCCGGCGAGCACATGGATGCGATCGGGCACGATGTAATCCAGCAGGCGCTGGTAATGCGTGATCACCAGCATGGCGCGTTCGGGCGAACGCAGCGCGTTGACGCCTTCGGCCACCAGCTTCAGCGCATCGATGTCGAGGCCGGAATCGGTTTCATCCAGGATCGCCAGCTTCGGTTCGAACAGCGACATCTGGAGGATTTCCAGCCGCTTCTTCTCGCCGCCGGAAAAACCGACATTGAGGGCGCGCTTGAGCATCTCTTCCGAGACATTCAGCGCCTTGGCCTTGGCGCGCACCAGCTTCAGCACGCCGATGGCGTCGAGATCGGATTCGCCGCGCGTGCGGCGTTGCGCGTTCAGCGCCGTCTTGAGGAAAGTCATGGTGGTGACGCCGGGAATCTCCACCGGGTACTGCATGGCCAGGAAAACGCCCTTGGCGGCGCGCTGTTCCGGCGGCATCGCGGCAAGGTCTTCACCGTTATAGGCAATGGCGCCTTCGGTAATGTCATAGCCGGCGCGGCCCGCCAGCACATAGGACAGCGTCGATTTGCCCGAGCCGTTGGGGCCCATGATGGCATGGACCTGGCCGGGCTGGATCGAAAGCGTCAGGCCCTTGAGGATGGGCTTGTCGCCGACGCAAACGTGCAGATTCTTGATCTCGAGCATGACTAACCGACGGAGCCTTCCAGACTGATGCCGACCAGCTTTTGCGCTTCGACGGCGAATTCCATGGGGAGCTGCTGCAGCACTTCCTTGCAGAAGCCGTTGACGATCAGCGACACCGCCTCGTCCTGCGGGATGCCGCGCTGCAGGCAATAGAACAATTGATCCTCGGCAATCTTCGAGGTGGTCGCTTCATGTTCGATGCGCGCGGTCGGATTGCGGCTTTCGATATAGGGCACGGTATGGGCGCCGCACGCGCCGCCGATCAGCAGCGAATCGCACTGGGTATAGTTGCGGGCGTTCTTCGCCTTGCCATAGACCGACACAAGTCCGCGATAGGTGTTCTGCGCCTTGCCCGCCGAAATGCCCTTGGAGATGATGCGCGACTTCGTGTTGGCGCCCAGATGGATCATCTTGGTGCCGGTATCGGCCTGCTGGAAATGGTTGGCGATGGCGATGGAATAGAACTCGCCCACCGAATGGTCGCCGCGCAGGATGCAGGAGGGATACTTCCAGGTGATCGCCGAGCCGGTTTCAACCTGCGTCCACGAGATCTTGGAATGGTCGCCCCGGCAATCGCCGCGCTTGGTGACGAAATTGTAGATGCCGCCCTTGCCGTTCTCGTCGCCCGGGTACCAGTTCTGGACGGTCGAATACTTGATCTCGGCATGATCCAGCGCCACCAGTTCCACCACGGCGGCATGCAACTGGTTCACATCGCGCTTGGGCGCGGTGCAGCCTTCCAGGTAGCTGACATAGCTGCCTTCATCGGCGACGATGATGGTGCGTTCGAACTGGCCCGTCTCCGACGCGTTGATGCGGAAATAGGTGGAAAGCTCCATCGGGCAGCGCACGCCCTTGGGCACATAGACGAAGGTGCCGTCGGAGAAGACCGCCGAATTCAGCGTGGCAAAGAAATTGTCGGTCACTGGCACGACAGTGCCCAGATACTTCTTCACCAGCTCGGGATAGTCGCGGATCGCTTCGCTGATCGGGCAGAAGATCACGCCCGCCTCGTTCAGCTTCTCCTTAAAGGTGGTGGCGACCGAAACACTGTCAAACACCGCATCCACCGCCACGCCCGCAAGCGCCATCTGCTCGTTCAGCGGGATGCCCAGCTTTTTATAGGTCTCCAGCAGCTTGGGATCGACTTCGTCCAGGCTCTGCTTCAACGGCGTGTTCTTGGGCGCCGCGTAATAATAGGAATCCTGGTAGTCGATCTGCGGGTAATGCACCCGCGCCCATTTGGGCTCCTTCATGGTCAGCCAGCGGCGGAAGGCGGCCAGACGCCATTCCAGCATCCATTCCGGTTCGCCCTTCTTGGCCGAGATGAAGCGCACCGTGTCTTCGGACAGGCCCTTGGGCGCCATGTCCATCTCGATATCGGTGACGAAGCCGTATTTGTACTTGTCGCCGATCTCGGCGACGGCCTCGCGGGTTTCAATTTGCGCCGGGCTGCTCATGCGGCCTCCAGGGCAGTTTTGCGCTGCCACAATTTTACCAGGGCAGCGATAGCGGCCTCCACATCGTTCATGTCGGAATTCCAGCCGAAGCTGGCGCGCAGGGCGCAGGAGGCCAGGGCATGCGCAACGCCCATCGCGGCCAGCACATGCGAAGCGGCGACCTTGCCGGACGAGCAGCTCGAGCCCGCGCTCATCCTCACGCCATCCAGGTCGAGTGCTATCATGGCGGTGGCCGAGGCGATGCCGGGCAGCGCGAAATTGCTGGTGCCGATCAGGCGCGGCGCCTCGGTGCCGAAAATCACTGCTTCGGGAATTTCCTGCTTCAACAGCGTCTCGAAACGATCCCGCAGATGCGCGACACGGGCCCGCTCGCCCTCGCCATCACGCGCGGCATGGGATGCGGCGGCGAAACCGGCAATGCCGGACAGGTTCTCGGTGCCCGCGCGCAAGCCGCCCTGCTGGCCGCCGCCCACGAGCTGCGCCGCCAGCGGCGCGCCTTTTGCCACGAGCAAGGCGCCCACGCCCTGCGGCCCGCCAATCTTATGCGCCGACAGCACCATGTAATCGCATAGCGCCGCATCCAGCGGGATCTTGCCGGCCGCCGCCACCGCATCGACCAGCAGCAGCGCGCCCGCCTCGCGGCACAGGCGCGAGATTTCCGCAACCGGCTGGACCACGCCGGTCTCATTGTTCGCGGCCATCACCGCCACCAGGGCGCGGCCTTTGCCTTCGCGCAGCGCCACGCGCAGCGCCTCGGTATACAGCACACCGTCCGGCGTCACCGGCAGCGTCTCCAGCCGCACGCCCGGCACCCGCTCGCTCAGGCGCTGCGCCGGCGCCGCCACCGCGCTGTGCTCGATGGTGGAGACGAAAAGCCGGGTGATGCGCGCAACCTTCTTGTCGGCCTCATGCTGGTCGATGGCGCCTTCCACCGCGCCCGCCAGTCCCAGGTTGGCGGCCTCGGTGGCGCCGCTGGTGAAAATGACATCGTGCCCGGCGGCATTGGCCAGTAGCGCGACCTTTTCCTTGGCCTCTTCGATCAGGGCGCGCGCCGCCCGGCCGCGCGCATGCACGGACGACGCGTTGCCGCCCACCGACAGCGCATGGATCAGCGCGGCCTGGGCTTCGGGCCGGATGGGAGAGGTGGCGTTGTGATCAAGATAATGCATGAAAAATCTACTCGGCGGCGATCTCGGCCGCCCCGTCGGCGGAGCCGACAGGACGATCAACGTCGTTACAGGGCCGGGCACGGCCCAGCACCTTGCGGTCCACCACATCGGCCAGCGACACGGAGGAAAGGAAGACATGAATCTGCTGCCCCAGCTCTTCCCACAGGTCATGGGTGACGCAGCGGGCGCCGGTCTTGGTGCAACCCTTGGCAGAACCCGGCTTGCAGCGGGTGGCCGCGATGGGCTCGTCCACCGCCACGATGATGTCGGCGATGCGAAGTTCCGTGGAAGGGCGGGCCAGGCGATAGCCGCCGCCGGGGCCGCGCACGCTGGTCACCAGCCCGCCGCGCCGCAGCTTGGCGAAGAGCTGTTCCAGATAGGAAAGCGAGATGTCCTGGCGCTGCGCGATGTCGGCCAGGGCCACCGGCTTGCCTTCGGCGGCATTGCCGGCCAGATCGGCCATCGCCATCACGGCGTAACGTCCCTTGGTGCTTAGCCGCATAAATGGCTCCTCGCAGGCGATTTTCCTTGGCTGGACGCTACCCCCTTGGTGTAGAAGGACGCCCGGCCAGTCGGCTGGATATAGATTTCCTGAGTAATGCGGTCAAGTATTAGCCCGCGCGACCAATACGACCAAATAAGTACATGATATTGTTGGAGTTTTAATTTGCCCGGCGGCCGCTTAAATCCGACTTGCGCCTTAAATTTGGGGCCCTGCAGCCCCGTGGGGGATTTCACGGATGCCTGACATTATTCTTCCTGGTTCCGCCGGCCGCATCGAAGCGCGTTACCAGCGCCAGAAGGCCCCCGGCGCGCCGATGGCCCTGGTGCTGCACCCGCACCCCCAGTTCGGCGGCACCATGAACAACCCGCTGGTCTATGACCTCTTCCACATGTTCCACGGGCTGGGCTGCACCACGGTGCGCTTCAATTTCCGTGGCGTCGGCCGCAGCCAGGGCAGCTTCGACAATGGTTCGGGCGAACTCAGTGATGCTGCCGCCGTGCTGGACTGGATGAACACGCTCTATCCCAATCCCAGCCATGTCTGGGTCTGCGGCATCTCGTTCGGCGCCTGGATCGGCATGCAACTGCTGATGCGCCGGCCGGAAATCACCGGCTTTGTCTCCATCGCGCCGCCCGCCAGCATGTACGACTTCGCCTTCCTGGCACCCTGCCCCACCTCGGGCCTGATCGTGCACGGCACCAAGGATAATGTCGTGCCGGAACCCGATGTGCAGAAGCTGGTGGACCGCCTGACCGCCCAGAAGGGCATCAAGATCACCTACAACAAGATCGACGGCGCCAATCACTTCTTCGACAAGCACGAAACCGATGTCGTGGACGCGGTGAACGGCTATGTCTCGGACCTGATGAGCAAGCCAAGGGAAGGCCGGTAGGCCTTCCCGCAGCCACCCGGCTTTTCCCGGGTGGCCCCCAGATTAAAAAAGCCCTAAGCCCTGTGCAGCACGCCGCCGGTCAGTGGCTGCGGCACGCCGGTGGTGGTGGGCAGCGACAGCGGCAGGCCGCGCAAGGACCGCATCGCCAGATAGGCAAAGCCCTCGGCTTCCAGCGCATCGCCATCCCAGCGCGCCCCTTCCGCCTTCAAAACATTGCCCGACAGCCGCAGCAGCAACTGGTCCATCAGGAAATCATTGTGGCGGCCGCCACCACAGATGATCCAGCTGCGGGGCCGCCCGGGAAAATGCTCTGCCGCACGGTCCAGTGAAGCGGCGGTGAAGGCGGTCAGCGTGGCGGCGCCATCGGCGGCACTGAGGCCTTCCACCGCGTCCATGCCGAAATCCATCCGGTCCAGCGACTTGGGCGGCGTGCGGTCGAACCAGGGATTGGCCAGCATCTGTACCAGCGCTTGCGGATTGATCAGCCCCGTGCGCGCCAGCGCGCCGCCAGTGTCCACGGTCTTGCCGGTATGACGCTGCATCCAGTCGTCGATCGGTGCGTTGCCGGGGCCGGTGTCGAAGGCCAGCACCATATCGCCGTCTATGTAAGTGACGTTGCCGACGCCGCCGATATTCACCACCACCAGCGGCTTGGGCAGTGCCGAGCCCGATGCCAGCGCCGCGTGATAGAGCGGCATCAGGGGCGCGCCCTGCCCGCCCGCCGCCACGTCGGCGCTGCGAAAATCGTTGATCACATCCGTGCCGGTCAGCAGCGCCAGCAGCGCGCCGTCGCCGATCTGCCAGGTCCAGCCCTGTTCGGGCCGGTGCAGGATGGTCTGGCCGTGGAATCCGATCAGGTCGGCGGGCCCGGCCTGCGCCACCAGCACCTGCACCGCCTGGGCGTGAATCTCGGTCAGGCGCGTTTGCGCCGCCAAAATGGAAGCCGGGACCGGGGCGTTCCGCCCCAACCCCCGCGCCGTTTCCAGCGCCGCCCGCAACAGGGCGCGTGTGTCCGCGTCATAGGCAAGGGTCAGGCCGGGACCGGGGCGGACGATGCCCTCGCCATCGGTCTCGATCAGGGCGGCATCGACACCATCCAGCGAGGTGCCGCTCATCAGGCCGATGACTTTCTTGATTTCTGCCATTTGTGCTATGCCGCCTGCCTCACCGAAGCAGGTTTATAGCATGCCCGCCGCGCCGCAATTCCAGTCCGATTTCCTCCGCAACTTTGCGGCGCGCGGGGCCTATTACCAGTGCTCCGCCGATGCCGACCTGGATGCGCTGATGCAGAAGGAGCGCGTCACCGCCTATATCGGCTTCGACGCCACCGCGCCGTCGCTGCATGTCGGCCACGCCCTGCAGATCATGACCCTGCGCCGCCTGCAGCAGGCCGGCCACAAGCCCATCGTGCTGATCGGTGGCGGCACCACCAAGGTCGGCGATCCCAGTTTCCGCAACGAGGCGCGGCCGCTGCTGAGCGAGGAACAGATCGACGCCAACAAGGCCTCCATCCGCCGCGCCTTCGAGAAATTCCTTACCTTCGGCGATGGCCCCAGCGACGCCATCATGGTCGACAACGCCGAATGGCTGGACAAGCTGGAATATGTCTCCTTCCTACGCGAGATCGGGCGGCATTTCTCGATCAACCGCATGCTGACCATGGACAGCGTCAAGGCGAAGATCGACAACGACCTGCCTTTCAGCTTCCTGGAGTTCAATTACTCCATCATGCAGGCCTATGATTTTGTCGAACTGTACCGGCGTTATGGCTGCCGCCTGCAATCCTCCGGCTCCGACCAGTGGGGCAACATCGTCTCGGGCATCGATCTGGGCCGCCGCGTCGAGAACCAGCAATTCTTCGCCCTGACCACGCCGTTGCTGACGACATCCTCGGGCGCCAAGATGGGCAAGACCGCCGCCGGTGCGGTGTGGCTGAACCCGGACATGTGCAGCCCGTATGATTACTGGCAGTTCTGGCGCAACACCGAGGACAGCGATGTCGGCCGCTTCCTGCGCCTGTTCACCGAGCTGCCGCTGGACGAGATCGCGCGGCTGGAAAGCCTGCAGGGCGCGGAACTGAACGACGCCAAGAAAATCCTGGCCAACGCGGCGACGGCGCTGGCGCATGGCAGCGACACTGCCGGTGCAGCCGCCGAAACCGCACGCCGCGCCTTCGAGGAAGGCGCCAGTGCCGAGGGCCTGCCCACCATCACCGCGACGCTGCCGGATGGCATCCTGAATCTTGCCGTGGCGGCGGGGCTGGCATCCTCCAACTCCGAAGCGCGCAAGCTCATCGCCAACAATGGCCTGAAGCTGAACGATGCCACCGTCAGCGATCCGAAACTGACGGTCGATGCCTCGGCCCTCAACGGCGACGGCGTGCTGAAACTGACAAGCGGCAAGAAAAAGCACGTGCTGGTAAAGCCGGCCTAGCGTGCCTGCTGCTGCGTTGCAGGCGTGCTCGCCTGTGGCGGGGGCGGCGTCTGTGTTTCCGGATTGCCCGGAGCGCCCGCCGCAGGCGGCGCGACCTGATTGGATGGCGCGCTGGCGGCCGTGGGCGTACGGCCCTCGAAGATGCGGCGCAGGATGCCCGGCGCCAGCATGGACAGCGGATTGTAGGACAGCGCCAGATTGTCGGTGGGGCCGTTCATCGAATAGGTGACGCCGAAAATGCCCTCGCCCTTCTTGGAGGCAAGCAGGTCGCCCAGCAGCGGTACATTGCTGATGAAGCTGTTCAGGCCATAGGCCGGCACCAGCGAACCCTTCACCGCCACCAGCGACTTGGGCCGGTCAACATAGCCCTCCGCAGTGCCGCCGACGCCACCGCTGAAGATGGCGCCATTGATGGCGATGACGTTGTTTTTGGACGAGAAGGGCATCTCGAACTTGTCCATGCTGATGCCCTGGTTCTGCAGCAGGTCACCAAAACCGGTGAAGGACACCGACGAGAACAGCCGCGCCAGGAAGGCCTGGTTGACCATCTTGAAGTCGGTGATGGTGAGGTTGCCCTGGAAATCCGGCGTGGCGGCAGCGGTGTCCGCGTCGGCAGCGCGGCCCGGCAGGTTGGCGACGATGGCCAGCGTGCCGCCGCGCAGGCCGGTGAAGGTGAAAAGCGCCCGCGCCAGCAATCCCGCATCGGTGGCATTGACCGTGACGCGGCGGCCCTGCGCCGTATTCTCCAGCTTCGCCGTGATCGCGGCGGTGTTGGCGACCTTGCCGCTCATGCTCAGCGCCGAAGGCCGCTCGCCGATGGCCGCGAAATCGAAGGCGACGTCATTGATGGAAACGCCGTCGCACAGCGCCAGCCGCTCCAGCCGCGCGGTGACGCGATAGGCGCCTTCCGGTTTTTCATCGGGCCTGGGCGGCGGCCTGACGCCACCCGGCGGTGCATTGCACGAACCGTTGCGCCCGATGGCGGAACCGTCCAATGCCCGCCCGCGCACGTCATAGACGTCGCCATTCGCCCCGCGCGTCAGGGTGAAGGCGATGTCGGTCAGGCCACGGCGGACATTGGTGAAATCCAGCCGCGCCAGCGCGCCCTGGCGGTCGAAGATCGCCGTGCCGCTGGCGGAGACATTGGCGCCGCTGATGCGGATGACCTGGTCGGAAATCTGGCTGTCCGGCGTGAAGTTCACCGTGATGCGGCCGGTGGCGGGTTCGCCCGCCGCCTTGCCCTGGTTGATGAAGGGCACGGTGATGATGGCGGGGGTGAGGTCCACCGTCGCCTCGGCCTGCAGCAGCCGGCCGCGATGGCCGGTGATGACGGCACTCACCGGCCAGGCGCCATTCACCACCTTGCCGATATTGATGTTCAGCGTCTCGCGCACCGACGGCGTCAGCAGGCCACGCGCGTTGACGCGGGTGGTGACATTCTGCGTGGTCCGGAAATCCTCGGTCCAGTCGAAGGCATAGCGCTGGTCCGCCAGCATCACCGTGCCGGCCTGGCGCAGGCGGTCATTGTCGATGTCGAATGTGACGTCGCCTTCGTTCAGACGCAGTCTGCCCAGGCTGACGGCGAAGCCCTTCACGGCGGCCTTGATGCCGATGCCGACATCGTCCACCGGCAGGTCGGACAGCATGGGAACGCGGAAACTCAGGTCGAGGCTGGCGTCACCCAGAGTCGTCTTGGGATCGATGCCGAACTTGGTGGGATAGGTCAGCGGCTTCATGTCGATCAGCGTCATGATCTCCTGCATCGCGCCGTTCACATGCGCCGTGAAGGTGCCGACGGTGCCGTCCTTGCTGACGGTGGGAATGATCGCCTTGCCGGTGGTGACGACCAGGTTGCCGACGCGGCCGCTCGTGAAATCCACCGCAAAATCGTCGCCGGTGAGCTGCGCCGCGCCCGCCACGCCGGTGAGGTGCGTGAGGCCGGTCAGGTAGTTGGCCTCGACGTCGCGCACGCTGAAGGCGACCTTCAACTGGCTGGGCAGCAGCCCCGTCTGGCCCAGCACGCCCGGCGCCATGTTGAGATCGAAGGTTGCCGGACCGACAATGCCGGCAAAGATGTTGTTGGCGATCCACTCGCGCGCGCCCGGCGCGGCAGGCAGCGGCCAGTAACCCATCAGGGTCTTGACCGGCATCTGGCCAATCTTGCCGCGCATCACCAGGCCGGGCGTCATCTTGTCGGCAAAGGTGATGGCGCCGGATGTTTCCAGGTTGAAGGCCGGGCTGGTGACGGTGGCGCGCGTCACGTCAAGCTTCCTGGCCACGAAATCATAGGCACCGCTGAAGCTGACGGTGTTGAAGGTGGTGCTCTGCGGGAAGAGACCGGGCACGGCGATGACAAGGCTGCTGGCGTTGATGTCGCCCTTTACCTGCGCGATGGCGCCGTCTGCGCCCCGCACCAGCGCCGCCTGCCCGGCCAGGCTGGACTTGACTTCGCTTGCGTCCAGCTCGGCACGGTTGAGGCGGACATTGGTGCCGTCATAGCGGCCGACCAGCCGCAAGCTGTTCACATGCAGCGTCTTGGCGCGGTAAAGCCCGAACGGTGCCTCGCCCTTGGCGGTAGCGTCGAATTCTGCGAAGGCCAGCTTCGCGCCGGGGCCAAAGCGGAAGCGGCTGCTGAAGCCGGTGACCAGCGCCACATCCTTCAGCACGGCGAATTTCGGCGTATTGGTGGCCAGCGCCCGCAGGTCGAGATCGGAGACCGTGAAGCTGCCGGAAACCGGCGCGTCATTGGGCGGCACGGTGATGTCGGCGCCAATCCTGGCCTTGCGGCCGGAAATTTCCACCTCGGCATCGAAGGCGGCGGCGATCGCCTCGCCCTGCGGCCGGATGTTCAGCGCCGCACGCGGCGCCACCAGGAACAGGCCGGTGGGTTCATCATGGATGGCTAGGCGCGCATCGCGTACCGCGAAACTCTGCAGCGAAGACGGTCCGCTGCTGTTGCGGTTGATGACCTCGCGGATCTTTTCGATGATGTCGTCGCTGCCCTTGTCGCCCGCCACGCCCAGGCGCAGCGTGCCATCCATCATCCGCACCAGGGCAAGCTGCACGCCCACCAGCGTGACGCGGCGGACCACGAAGCGGCCCGACAGCAGCGGGCCCGCCGCCATGTCGATATCGGCCTTGGGCGCCTGGGCGACGATGCGGCCATTGCCGTCGAACATCCGCGCGCCCAGCACGACCAGGTTGATGCGGCCCTCGTCCCGGCTCCATTCCACCGCCGCCTGGTCATATTGCAGGGTGATGCCGGGCATGGCCTGGCGGATGGCGTCGGCGATCGGCCCGCGCAGCGGACCCAGCGACACCGGCCCCATGAACAGGCGCAGCACCGCGCCTGCCGCGAAGAACACCACCGCCGCAGCGATGATGCCCAGGCTGAGGGCAGCACGGCTGAAATGGTGCCGTTTCACAAAGTTGGCGAAGGGCAGTTTCAAGCGCCTAAATATCCCGGAAACATGCCTACTATCGCAGCACTTGGACCTAAAAAGGGCGGGAAATGCAGGATGTTGGGTCGCGCCCGCGAAGCATCTCTCGCCTTGCCCCACTATATGGGGTAAACGCGGTTAAGGGCTGATTTTATGGCGGGACGGCACAAAAGCGTACCGCCGATTTTCAAGGGGTTTCATGGCTTCCCGGACCGCGACCAAGACCGTCTTGGCCCAGAAAGCGGACGGGCTCCAGGTGGGCGACAAGGCCCCCGACTTCAGCCTTGCCAGCGATGACTGCGGCAAGGTTTCCCGCGCCAGCCTCAAGGGCCGCGCCTACGTCATTTACTTCTATCCCAAGGATGACACTTCCGGTTGTACCCGGGAGGCGGTGGATTTCAGCGCTGCCGCCCGGAAATTCGAGGCGCTGGGCGTGTTTGTGCTGGGCATTTCCAAGGACAGCCTGGAAAGCCACGAGAAGTTTCGCCGCAAGCACAAGCTGAAGGTGGCGCTGGGCTCGGACCCGGATATCGCCGTGGCGCAGGCCTGGGGCGTCTGGGGCGAGAAAACCCTCTATGGCCGAAAGTATATGGGCATTGAGCGATCTACCTTCCTGATCGATACCAAAGGCAGGATCGCCGCATCCTGGCGTAAGGTTAAGGTTCCTGGCCATGTCGCGGCCGTGCTGGAAGCGGCGAAAAACCTGTGAAAAAACCCGCTCCAGACCGCAAATCTCTGCGCCGCTTTGGCCCCCGGTTAACCGCACGGTCCTTTTTCTGGCATCGGCGCTTGATCGCACCACAGCAAGAGGGTGAAATGCCGCCCGGAAGTGGGTTGGGCGCACAGAAGGCCCTCAAGGATAATTCGCAAATGACGGAAACGCTGCTTCAGCGTGTCTGGACATGGCTGCATCAAACGTTTCCGGAGCGGCAGATTTATATCCGCAGCGACGGGCGCGTGCAGTTCTTCACCTTCGGGCCGTCGCTGCAGGCGACTCTGGCCGGGCTGACGCTAATCTTTTTGGGCTGGGTCGCCTTCGCCACGGTGAATGTGATCTTCAAGGACCGTATCATCGCCGCCACCGATCATCGCTATCAGCAGATGCAGTCGGCCTATGAGAACCGGATGGCCGACCTGCAGCTCTCCTATGACGAGCTGAACGGCGCGCTGGTGTCGGCCGAGGATCGCTTCAAGTCGACCGCCGATACGCTGGCCGCCAAGCAGAACGCCATCTCCGGCTTCCTGGCGCGCCAGAGCGAAGCCAATGCCGCCGTCGGCGGCATCCGCGCCGGCGCAGCAAAGGCCCAGCCGCTGGTCTATGGCGCCGCGCCGCAGGATGTGGCGTCAAACGAAAGCGCCCTGACGGAAGAACCCGACATCATCGCCGAAGATGGCGGCAGCTCTGCCCTGCCCATGATGGCCGAACTGCCCGCGCCGCAGCCACGCACCGGCAAGGCGCCCGAGCAGAGCAAGGGCTTCCTCGACCGCGCCCTGGATACGGTGCGTGGTCTGTTCGCCAGCCCCACCCCCGCGCGCCAGGTTTCCACCACCCATTCCGACCACCCGGCGCTCAAGGCGCTGGACGAACAGACCACGCGCATCGCACAGATTGATCGTTCCGATACGATGCTGATGGCCAAGACCGAAAGCGCGCTGCGCCAGGGCGTCGACCGGCTGCGCGCCGTGATCCGCGCCAGCGGCCTGCATCCCGACCTGTTTCCCCGTCGCCTCGCCGCCGCCGCCGTGGGCGGGCCGGAAATCCCGCTGGAAAATCTCCGGCTGGAAGGCATCGCCGACCAGGATTTCACCAAGGCCTATCTGCGCGCTTCCACCGTGCTGGCCGAGCTGGACGGCCTGATCAATGCCGTGGGCCATGTGCCGCTGGCCATGCCGGTGAACGGCGCCCAGTTCGACCGCTCCAGCGGTTTCGGCGCCCGTGTTGACCCCTTCACCGGCCGCTATGCCTTCCATCCCGGCATCGATTTCGCCGGTCCCTATGGCGCTACGGTGATCGCAACGGCGTCCGGCACCGTAACATTCGCGGGCAACCGGGGGGCATACGGCAACATGGTGGAAATCGACCACGGCTTCGGCATCCATACACGCTATGGTCACCTTTCGCGGATCAATGTGCGTCCCGGCATGCGCGTGTCCAAGGGTGCGGATGTGGGCCGCGTCGGCTCGACCGGCCGCAGCACCGGCAGCCATGTGCACTACGAGATCCTGTATGACGACAAGGTCCGCAACCCGAACAGTTTCATAGAGGCCGGCCGCCATGTTCTCTAGCAAGCCCAAGGACAGCAACCCCGTGACCACCGCGCCGGTTGCCGCCACGCCCATTGCTGCCGCGCGCAAGCCCGCGCGCGGTTCCGCCCCCTCGATCCTCTCGGCCGACGCCGTCATCACCGGCACCATCACCTGCGCCGGCGACATGCAGATCGATGGCCGCGTCGAAGGCGATGTCCGCAGCGTCAGCCTGGTGATCGGCGAGAAGGCCGAGATTCATGGCGAGATCTTCGCCGAGGAAGTCGTGATCCGTGGCCGCGTCATCGGCCGCATCCGCGCCCGCAAGGTGCAGCTCTGCACCACCAGCCATGTCGAGGGCGACATCCTGCACGAAGCCTTCGCGGTGGAATCCGGCGCCTTCTTCGAAGGCAATTGCCGCCATTCCGACGATCCCCTGGGCGACGGCCAGCGCAAGGCTGCACCGGTTGCCGAGCCCGCGTCGCAGACCTTCGTGACACCGCGCGTGCAGGCGCCGCTGCCCGGCCAGGCGACGTTCGCACCTTTGGGTGGGTGAGGAGCGGTTTTCCGCAGGAAAACGAAACGGTCCAGTGGACCGTTTCGAGCGACGAACGCCGCGAGCTTGAGCGAGCGGCCGGACCGGCCTCGCCGTTTACTCCAAATCTTCGATCTTCTCTTTCGGCTTGCCGCCGACTTCCTGCGCAAGCGCCGCCGCCATGAAGGCGTCGAGATCGCCATCCAGCACGTCCTGCGGCGAACGGCTTTCGACGCCGGTGCGCAGGTCCTTCACCAACTGGTAGGGCTGCAGCACATAGGAGCGGATCTGGTGGCCCCAGCCCATCTCGGATTTCTCGCCGACAAAGGCGCCGGTCTCGGCCTTCTTGCGCTGCAGCTCGATCTCGTAAAGCCGCGCCTTCAGCATGTCCCAGCAATTGGCCTTGTTCTGGTGCTGGCTGCGCTCGGTCTGGCAGGCCACGGCGATGCCGGTGGGAATGTGCGTGATGCGCACGGCGCTTTCGGTCTTGTTGACGTGCTGGCCGCCCGCGCCGCTGGCGCGATAGACGTCGATCCGCACATCCTTTTCCGGAACCTCGATATTGATGGACTGGTCGATCACCGGATAGACGGTGACGCTTGAAAACGACGTATGCCGCCGCGCCGCGGAATCGAAGGGCGAGATGCGCACCAGCCGGTGGACGCCCGCCTCGCTCTTCAACCAGCCATAGGCGTTCTCGCCCTTGACCAGCAGCGTCGCCGATTTCAGCCCCGCCGCTTCGCCTTCGGACTCTTCGATCAGTTGCAGCTTGTAGCCGTGGCTCTCGGCCCAGCGCATGTACATGCGGTACAGCATCGAGGCCCAGTCCTGGCTCTCGGTGCCGCCGGCGCCGGCATGGATTTCCAGATAGC
This sequence comes from Alphaproteobacteria bacterium, assembly GCA_947462105.1. Classification (GTDB taxonomy): domain Bacteria; phylum Pseudomonadota; class Alphaproteobacteria; order Micropepsales; family Micropepsaceae; genus Rhizomicrobium. The sequence goes on along the minus strand of CANHNJ010000001.1, from coordinate 149,764 downwards.
TGTCATTGCCGTCGGCCTCGCCCGACAGCATGGATTGCAGCCGCGCCTGCTCGGCACGTTTCTGCAGGCCCAGGATGGCGGCTTCGGCATCGACGACCATGGCGGCGTCATTGTCGGCTTCCGCCATCTCGATCAGGCCGATGGCATCGGCCAACTCGTTCTCGATGGTGCGGACGGCGTTCATCGAGCTGTCGAGCTTCTGGCGCTCGCGCATCAGTTTCTGCGCCGCCTGGGCGTCATTCCAGATCGAAGGGTCTTCGGCGCGGGCGTTCAGTTCGTCGAGACGGCGGTTGGCGACATCCCAGTCAAAGATGCCTCCTCAGCAGGGCGATGGCCTGCTGGATTTCGTCGACGGCGCGGGCGATTTCGGGGCGCATTCTATTCTCGATGTCATGGCCCGCGCATGCGGGCCACCCAGGTGAAACAGGGCCTTGCGGTCCAAATCAGGCTCAGTGAAATCGTCTGTGACAGCGTCTTTGTCAACTGGATGGCCCGGCGCCCCGGGCCGTGACAAGCCACTTAATAAAGCCCACCGGTGCCCTCGCCCACCGAAGCGGGCGGCGCCGGCGTTTGCGCGCCCCCGCCCGCCGGCTGCTGCGCCGGCGTGGGGTCTGCAGTCTCGGGGCCGAAATATTCGCCCGGCGCGGTGCCCGGCTTGAAGGCTTCCAGGATAGTGCCCGGGCCGCTGGCGGGGTTGCCGCTCATGCGATCGATGCTGATCAGCTCGATGCCGGGCGCAACGCGGAACGGCGTGGGCGGCGCATCCTTGAGCGCCTCCAGCATAAAGTCGCGGAAGATCGGCGCGGCGACGGTGGCGCCCTGCTCGCTGCGGCCCAGGCTGCGATTGTCGTCAAAGCCGACATAGACGCCTGCCGCCAGATCGGGCGAGAAGCCGATGAACCAGGTATTGCGCGCCTCGTTGGAGGTACCGGTCTTGCCCGCCAGCGGCTTGCCGACCACGCCGATGGAAACGCCGGTGCCGCGCTGGACCACGCCCTGCAGGATGGAGGTGATCTGGTAGGCGGTGCGGGAATCCAGTGCCTGCTCGCGCGTGTCTTCCAGCAGCGGCTCGCTCTGATTTTTCCAGGCGGCATCGTTGCAGCCATCGCACTTGCGCGCATCATGCCGCCAGACGGTCTTGCCGTTGCGATCCTGCACGCGGTCAACCAGCGAAGCCTGGACCTTCTTGCCGCCATTGACGAATTCGGAATAGGCGCCGACGAGACGCATCAGCGTCGTATCCTGCGAGCCCAGCGCGTTGGCAAGGAAGCGGGGCATCTTGTCATAGACGCCCATGCGTTCCGCCAGCGGCGCGACCTTGTCCAAGCCCATCTGCCAGGCCAGGCGCACCGTCATCAGGTTGTGCGACAGTTCCAGGCCACGCCGCAGCGTGGCTTCGCCCAGATATTCGCCGACCTCGAAATTCTCCGGCCGCCAGATGCCCTGCCCCGGCCCCATGTCGAGCTCGAAGGGGGCATCCAGCACCTTGGTCGCCGGGGTGTAGCCATTGTCCAGCGCCGCCGCATAGACGAAGGGCTTGAAGGTCGAGCCGGGCTGGCGCATCGCCTGCATGGCGCGGTCGAATTGCGACGAGGCATAAGAGAAGCCGCCCGACATCGCCAGCACACGGCCGGTGTGCGGATCCATCACGACGATGGCACCGTTGATCTCCGGCACCTGGCGCAGGCCGAACTGGCCGGGCTTGCCGCCATCCTTGGCGCTGATGGCTTCGACGTAGATCAGGTCGCCGGGCTTGGCGATCTCCTGCGGCGCGGCGGGCGAGGCACCGACACTGCCGCCGCCCAACTGCTTGCGCGCCCAGCGATAGCCTTCGGCGGGAATGACGCCGGTGCTGCCATCGCCGAAACCGACACGGACGGCCTTGGCGTCATAGCCCAGCACGACGGCAAGCCGCCAGGTCTCGATGCCGGACTGGTTAGGCCGCACCGACAGCGCCTTTTTCCAGTCGCCGCCGATATCCATCTGCTGCCTGGCACCGCGCCAGCCATGCCGGCGGTCATACCGCACCAGGCCGGAGCGCAGCGCGCTGACGGCATAGTTCTGCAACTGGGTGTTGAGAGAGGCACGTACCTGCAGGCCGCCATCATACAATTGATGCTGGCCATATTTGGCGTAGAGCAGACGGCGCACTTCCTCGACATAGTAATCCACGTCGGCGGCCTGGCTGCCCAGGGCGCGGCTCTGCGTCACCAGCGGCGTGGCCTTGGCCGCATCGGCCTCGGCGCGGCTGATATAGTTGTTGTCCAGCATCTGGTCGATCACCCAATCGCGGCGCTCGATCGCCGCAGCGTGATAGCGGCGCGGATCATAGTTGCTGGGGCCCTTGGGCAGGGCGGCAAGGAAGGCGACTTCCGGGACGGTGAGTTCATCCAGCGACTTGCCGAAATAGTTCAGCGCCGCCGCCGCCACGCCATAGCAGTTCTGTCCCAGGAAGATTTCGTTGAGATACAGCTCCAGCACCTTGTCCTTGGGATAGGTGGCGTCGATGCGCACCGCCAGGATGGCCTCGCGAATCTTGCGGCTGAACTTGACGTCGGAATTGAGCAGGAAGTTGCGTGCCACCTGCTGGGTGATGGTGGAAGCGCCCTGCGGGCGGCGGCGCTGGATCACCAGCCCGACATCCTTGACCGCAGCGCGCAGGATGCCCGACGGATCGACGCCGGGATGATTGTAGAAATTGCGGTCCTCGGCCGAGGTGAAGGCCTGCTTCACCCGGTTGGGAATGAAGTCGATGGGCACGAACATGCGCCGCTCGCGGGCATACTCGCCCAGCACGGTGCCGTTACCGGCATAGACGCGGGTGGTGATGGGCGGCGTGTAGTTCTGCAGCGTCTCGAGGCTGGGCAGGTCGCGCGTGATGGTGATGAGATAGAAAACGCCAGCGCCCACGGCCAGCACCGCCAGCGCGGCGGCGGCAATTCCCAGATAGGTCAGAATGCGGCGAAGCATGGGTCTCGGGAAGCCTTGTGGACGCCTGTCATAGCCCCGGGGGCAGCGGATTTAAAGGGCGCATCAGCGGGTTCCCGCCGCCGTCAGAACGGCGGAATCCCCGGCGAAATACCGGACCACGGCAGTGGCGATGGCGCCTGCCACGCCGGCGCGCCAGGAATCCGTCTTCATCTGGCCCGCGTCGGAACGGTTGGACAGATAGCCTAGTTCGATCAGTACGGCGGGCACGTCGGGCGCCGTCAGCACCGCCAGGCTGGCAGAACGATGCGGACTGCGCGGCAGGATCGCGGTGGCCCCCGCAAGCTGCACCAGCGCGCCCTTGGCGAAGCGCGAGGACTTGTTGATCGTGTCGCGCTGCGCCAGGTCGATCAGGATCGGCGTCACGGCATTATCCGCCGGCAGGTCCACGCCCGCGATTATGTCCGACTGGTTCTCGCGCTGGGCCAAAGCAGACGCTTCGCGGTCGGAGCGGCCATCACTGATGGTGTAGATTGAAAGGCCGCTGACCGTGGCGTCGGAATGCGAATCGGCGTGCAGGGAAACGAACAGGTCGGCCTTGTGGGCGCGGGCAAAGGCGACACGGTCGCGCAAGGGGACATAGCCGTCTTTTTCGCGGGTCAGGAATACGGTGACACCGCGCGCGCGCAGTTCCCTGGCCAGCATGAGGCCTTCGGCCAGCACCAGGTCCTTTTCGAGCAGGCCGTTGACGCCGCTGGCGCCGGAATCGATGCCACCATGACCGGGATCGATCACCACGACCTTCTTGCCGTTGGCGCGCGGAACATTTGCCACCCGCGCACGGCGCTCGGCATCGGCTTCGCGCTTCTTCAGGTCGGCGGGCCAGCCCGCATCGCTCTCGAAGGCGGTCTGGGTGGCGGGGAACATGTCGATCACCACGCGATAGCCAAAGCCTGCGGTGGGCGGGATCACCAGCGTCTCGGCCAGCCTGGCGGGCCGGTTGAGATCGATCACCATGCGCGAATTGCCGGTGCGGAAGACGCCATAGCGATAGGCCTTGATCAGGCCGCTGCCGGTGGGCACGGGCGGGTTGCCCATGCGCCAGGCGACTTCCGGCATGTCCAGGATAACGCGGTTGGGATTGGCCAGGCTGAAGGCCCGCAGGGTCACGGGGTCCGAGAGCTCCAGCACCAGCCGGGTGCGGTCGGCATGCTCGCCGATGCGGGCGCTCATCACCGCCGGGGCGGGGCTGGCCGGACGGGCCGCTGCAGGGCTGGGCGCGGCACCCCGGCCCAGCAGGCGGCCAATGGCGTCATTCCCAGCCGGGGCCTGCGCAGCGGCGGGCGCCAGTATCAGCCCCGTCGCAACAACTCCCGCTAGAACACTGAAAAGGAACAACTTTTATGCTTTCTGCGCCGCCGCCGGAGGATGCGCCGGAAAAGTTTACGATTCGTTAGCCACTGCGGGCGCGATCATAGGCCCGTTCGGCCCATTGACCGATGGCCCTTGTGCCGGGGGGATGGGCCCCCTACAACTTCACCCAAGCTGCGTCGCCGGATTGTAGATTATACAACCGCAAGTCGTGGATCGGACGCCCCGCCAGCCCCCTGCCCCAAGGCAAAGGACCGGCGCCAGGAAGCCCTCCCCCGATAGCAGCCTGTTTCCCCGCGGTATCCGCGGTTCCGGATTTAAGTTCGTCATGACCGACACATCACACCGCCTCTCCATCCGCCCGGCCCAGCCGGGTGACGAAGGCGCGCGCCGGTCGCCCACCTCAAACATGCGGTCCCCCCTCCCAATGTCTCGCGCTGGAACGCGGGCAGGAAGGCGCGCCGCCGGAGAATCCCATGTCCAAGCGCATGCTTATCGATGCCAACCACCCGGAAGAGACCCGGGTTGTCGTTCTCGACGGTTCTAAGGTCGAAGAATTCGATTTCGAGGCCGCGTCCAAGCGGCCTCTCAAGGGTAACATCTACCTCGCCAAGGTGACGCGCGTTGAGCCGTCGCTGCAGGCCGCCTTCGTCGAGTATGGCGGCAACCGCCAGGGCTTCCTCGCCTTCGCGGAAATCCATCCCGACTATTACCAGATCCCCGCTGCCGACCGCGCCGCCCTGATCGCCGAGCAGGAGGCCGAAGCCCGCCGCCGCTCCGAGGACGACATCGAATCCTTCGAGATCAGCTCCGGCCCCAAGCCGGTCGAAAGCGACGAAGAGGATGAGGCCGACGAACCCGAGGCCATCGAGGAGGGCGAGGCCGAGATGGCGCCGCTGGTGCCGGTGGAAGCGACGGACGAGCCGGAGGCCGACGCCGCCCCCGCTGCCGCCGAGGCAGCGCCGGACGCCGACCACGAACATGAAGATGTCTTCGTCAACCATGGTGGCGCGGCGGTCGAGCAGCAGGATCACGACCATGAAGAAGAAGATGAGGACGCCGCCACCAAGTCCGAGGCCGCCGAGGCCCATCTGACCGATTACGGCCAGGACGAGACCGCCGCCGCAGACGCTGCGGAAGAGAATGAAGGCGAGATCGAGCCGGTCAGCGGCGACGGCGCCGAGGGCGAGACCACGCCGTCCGAGACTGCCGAAGGCGGTTCGGAGGATGCGCAGCCCCTGCAGTCCGCCCGCCCCTCGCAGCGCTGGGTGCGCAAGAAGCACTACAAGATCCAGGAAGTGATCAAGCGCCGCCAGATCATCCTGGTGCAGGTCGTCAAGGAAGAACGCGGCAACAAGGGCGCCGCCCTCACCACCTATCTCTCGCTGGCGGGCCGCTATTGCGTGCTGATGCCCAATACCCCGCGCGGCGGCGGCATTTCCCGCAAGATCACCAACGCCGCCGACCGCAAGCGCCTGAAGAGCGCCGCCCAGGGCCTGGAGCTGCCGGAAGGCATGGGCCTGATCATCCGGACTGCTGGCGAAAGCCGCACCCGGATCGAGATCCGGCGCGACTATGAATATCTGATGCGGATGTGGGACACGATCCGCGAGACCACGCTCAATTCCAACGCGCCCGCCTGCGTCTATGAAGAAGGCGACCTGATCAAGCGGGCCCTGCGCGACCTCTTCAACAAGGATGTGCTGGACGTCGTGGTGGAAGGCGATCTGGGCTTCCGCAACGCCAAGGACTTCATGCGCATGCTCATGCCGAGCCATGCCAAGAACGTCCATCACTACAAGGACAGCGTGCCGCTCTACCAGCGCATGCATATCGAGGCCCAGCTGGACTCGATGTTCTCGCCCACCGTCACGCTGAAGTCGGGCGGCTACATCGTCATCAACCAGACCGAAGCGCTGGTCTCGATCGACGTCAATTCCGGCCGCGCCACCCGCGAACATTCGATCGAGGAAACCGCGCGCAAGACCAACCTGGAGGCCGCCGACGAAGTGGCCCGCCAGCTGCGCCTGCGCGATCTGGCTGGCCTGATCGTGATCGACTTCATCGACATGGAGGAAAGCCGCAACGACCGCGAGGTCGAGAAGCGGTTGCGCGATGCGGTGAAGAACGACCGCGCCCGCGTCCAGATCGGCAAGATCAGCCAGTTCGGCCTGATGGAAATGTCCCGCCAGCGCCTGCGCGCCGGCGTGGTGGCCGGGTCCACCGTCACCTGCGCCCATTGCGGTGGCATCGGCCTGGTGCGCTCGGTGGAATCCTCGGCCCTGCGCGTGCTGCGCGCCCTGGAAGAGGAAGGCGAGAAGGCCAAGTCCGCCGCCGTCGCCATCAAGGTGCCGACCGACATTGCCATCTATGTGCTCAACCAGAAGCGCCGCGAAGTGGCCCGCCTGGAAAGCGAATACCGCATGGAAATAACCTTCCTGCCCAAGGAAGGCATGCCGGCGGGCGAGTTCGAGATCGACCGCCTCAAGAGCCGCGAGCCCGGCGAGCGCCCGAAGAACCATTCCGCCGGGATCGAATCCGGCTTCGTGCATTCCGACGAGCCCGAGCCCGACTATGTCGAGGAAGCGGACGAGGAAGAATACATCGAGACTGCGCAGGACGAGGCTGCCGAAGCCGGTGACGACGACGCCCCCGCCAAGCGCGAGCGTGACGGTGACGCCGCGCCGCGTGGCGATGGTGAAGGCGAAGGCCGTGGCAAGCGCCGCCGCCGTGGCGGCCGTGGCCGCAATCGCCGCGACGGCCAGGCGCCGCGCGGTGATGGTCAGCCGCGTGGCGACCAGCCCCCGCGCGAACAGCAGGCTGACGGCATCGCCGCCGACGGTGAAGAGCCGAACAGCGAGGATACCGACGCCACCCCGTCTTCCGAGGCCGGTGAAGGCCAGGTGCAGGGCGAAGGCGGCCGTCGCCGCCGCCGCCGTCGTGGCCGTCGTGGCGGGCGTGATCGCGAGCAGCGTCCGCACGACCAGGAGACACCCTTCCCGGCTGCCGAAGCACGTTTCGGCGTGCCCGATGAAGTCGACACCACGCCGACACATGGTGGGGCACATGGCGGTCCCGTGCCCAACGCACCTGCCGCGCCGGTCTGGTCCCTGTCGTCCGATGCGGATGAGGTGGACACCACGCCCTCGGCTGAACCTGCCAAGCCAACCAAGAAGGGTTGGTGGCAGAAAGCCTTTGGCGGCGACGAAGAAAAGTAGTTCGCCACAACGCCGGAAATGAAAAAAGGCGGTTCGCCAACGCGAGCCGCCTTTACTGCTTCTGAATATCCGGCAAATCCAGCAGGTCGCGGGTCCAGTCCAGGGCAGAGCCGCACCAGATCGCGCGTCGCGGCGGCAGCGCGTCCCGTTCTGCCATCGCGCCAATGCGCAAATTATAGACCTTCGCGTCTGGCGCATCGGCGGAATAGAGCGCGCTGCCGCAGGCGCCGCAAAAGCCCTGGGCCCGGGGGTTGCCGCTTTCCGCCGTCTTCACATAGACCGTGGGCACGCCGCGCAGCAGCTTGAAGTCTTCCGCCTTGGCAGGAGCCGAGGCGCGAAACGGCGCGCCGGAAAGCACCTGGCAATCGGCACAATGGCAGACGACGGCGCGGGCGGGATCGACCACCGCCTCATAGGCGATGGCGCTGCAGTGGCAGGTTCCGTGCACTTTCACTGGGACAGAACTGGCCTGTCGCCGGTCGCGCCCAGCCCGGCTCCGCCCGGATCGGTCAGCGCCACGCAGCTGTCCTGGCAGGCGATCACGTTGATCGTGTCCTTCGGGGCCGCGCCGCTGCCCTGCAGATCACCGGGCGCAGACAGACGCGCGCCGCGCGCCATGCGCACCAGCGCACCCGCCAGCGCCGCGCTGCCATTGGGCCCGCCTGCCGCAGCGCCGACGAAGGTGTAACCATCACCCGCCGCAATCACCGGCATCAGGAAGGCCGAGGCCAGGCCGGAAGGACCGGACGGCGCTGCCGCCAACTGCATGCCGGTATCGGTGACGGTGCGGCCAGCACCGAACGGACCGTTCAGCGTCACGGCGCACGACACCGCCGCACCCTGGTTGTCCACCACGGCAAAGCCGGTGGAGCCGAAGTCGGCGGGAATGCTGGTCGCGTTGAACGAGGCCAGCGCAGCCCGCGCCGACGCCACGCCCGCCGCATTGGCATTGGCTGCGCCGGCATTCGCCACGCCAGACAGCAGCGCGGCGGCGAAAGCACCTGCGCCGGTGCCGGTATTGGGATAGGCAACGGTGAACTGGCCCAGCGTGCGCCGCGCCGGCTGGACCTGGCGCACGACAACCGCCGCCAGATCATCGGCACCGATGGCGCCGCCCTGCCCGGCCGCATAGGCCGTGATCTGTGCCCCGATCCTGGCGGTGAAGCCTTCGGCGCCTTCCTGGCGCACCACGCCCAACGTGCGCGCCAGCGCCGGATTGCGCATGCTGGTACCGGCGCGCTTGAGCTGGCCGGACTCATCGAGGAACTGCGATGCCAGCGCAGCATCCAGGCGGACAATGCCCTCGGTACCCTGCAGGCGCGCAGACAAGGCTTCGGAGATGGGGACGCCCGCATCGGCCAGCGCCTCGGCCCCCGAAACCGTGCGCTGCCAGGGCAGAGCGCCAAAACGGCGCTGCAGTTCCTGGAAGCCACGCACGGCGGCCGGTACGGCATAGGCGCCGCCGCGATTGGCGGCGCGCGGCAGGAAATCGAACTCGGTCAGGCCGCCCGCTGCATCGCGCGCGATGCAGATGCCGCCACCGCCCAGACCCGCCGCCACCGGATAGGTGACAGAGAGCGCGAAGAACATCGCCGTCGCCGCATCGGCCGCGCTGCCGCCCTGCGCCAGCAGCTGCGCGGCGGTGCGCACGGCAAAGGGTTCGTCGCCCACGACCAGCTGACGCGCACCCGCGCTCTGCACGGCGGAGGTTTCATTGCCGTCGCTGCCGAAAAAGCTGCCGCCCGCACAGCCTCCCAGAAAGACCAGAGCGGAGAGCGGCGCGGCCAGAAAGCCAAGGACAGGGAATCGCGACATAACGGGGTTGTAATCCTTGCCTTTTTCGGCGCCAAATCCGGTCCACACGTGGCCCGGCGCTTCGTTGACCTTGTCCGCGCGCCCCCCTACGGTCGGCGCCGGGGGTGACTTGAAGCGCGGGCTGGAAGGAAAGGTCAAGCCTTGACGATATGCAACCCCACCCAGGCGTCCAGAAGGACGCATTGGCGGAAGACCGCCTTCACCCTGGGCTTTGCGGGCGCCTTGCTGGCGCTGACACCGATCACGCCGTCCTTCGCCCAGCCCTCGAACAACGCCGTTTTCGCCTTGCGCGATACCGAGACCGAAGAGCTGTTGCGCAGCTATGAGCTGCCGCTGGCCCGTGCCGCCGGCATGGACGTCAACGCCGTCCGCGTCTTCCTCATGGGCGACATGAGCATCAATGCCTTCGCCACCCAGCCACAGGACATCTTCATCTTCGCCGGCATGCTGCTGGAGGTGAAGAAGCCCAACGAGCTGATCGGCGTGCTGGCGCACGAGACCGGCCATTTGTCGGGTGGCCATCTGACCCGCGGCAGCGACGCCATGAACAAGGCCAGCGTGCCCATGCTGCTGTCGATGGTGGTGGGCCTGGCGGTGATGCTGGCGGGCGGTGGCCCGGCCGGTGCCGCCATCATGAGCATGGGCCAGTCGATCGCGCAGAACCAGTACAATGCCTTCAGCCGCATCCAGGAATCCTCGGCCGACCAGATTGCCGTCAAGCTGCTGACCGCCACGCGCCAGTCGCCGCAGGGCATGTACGACACCTTTGTGCGCTTCGCGCAGGAACAGGCGCGCTCCGCCTACAAGATCGAACCCTTTGCCGTCAGCCATCCGGTGGGCCAGGAGCGCGTCTCTGCCCTGCAGGACCATCTCGACAATTCGCCCTATCGCGATGTGCCTGATCCGCCCCAGAGCGTGCATGCGCTGCAGATGGTGCAGGCCAAGCTGTCCGGCTTCATCCTGCCGCCTGACGAGACACTCAAGCGCTATCCGGTCAGCAACACTTCGGCGGCGGCGCGCTATGCCCGCGCCATGGCCTACATGAAGAAGCCTGACCTGCAGCGGGCCCTGGCCGAGATCAACAGCCTGATCACCGAAGAACCCAACAATCCCTATTTCCAGGAAGTGCTGGGCCAGATTCACGTGATGATGGCCAAGCCCGCGCTGGGGGTGCCCGCCTATCAGAAGGCGGTCAGCCTCAAGCCCCAGGCGCCGCAATTGCGCACCGCACTGGCCACGGCCCAACTGGCGATGGACGATGCCAAGCTGGCGCCCGCCGCCCTGGGCAACCTCAAGGCCGCCCTGCTGACGGAGGAGGAAGATCCTTTCACCTGGTACCAGGTCGCCAAGGCCTACAGCATGTTGCAGAACCTGCCGATGGCCGATCTCGCCACCGCCGAATCAAACTATAATGGCGGCAACCTGCCCCAGGCCTTCGTCTTCGCCTCGCGCGCGCGTTCCAAGCTGCCGCAAGGCAGTTCGGACTGGCAAAGGGCCAACGACATTATCGGCGCGACGCAGGGCTCCATGCCGCAGCGGCGGCGCTGAACAGGATTTGTGATGCAGAATGTAATTTCGACCCTGGTGACGGCGCTGTGCGGCGCGATGATCGCGGTGGCGGCGGTGATCGTGATGACCAACACCGGCTACATGCCGGTGAACGAAGTGCAGCTGCGCAACTACCTCATCAGCCATCCGCAGATCGTCAACGAGATGGCGGCAGCGGCGCAGAAGGCCGACGACGCCAAGACGGCCGCCGCGAACGAGGCGATGGTCAAGAAGGTCGGCCTCAATGCCTTTTTCGATCCCAAGATCGCCTTCGTGACGGGGCCGGAGAACGCGGCCAACACCATGATCGAGTTCTATGACTATGACTGCCCGTTCTGCCGCGCCTCGCTGCCGGCGGTGCAGAAGATCGTGGCGCAGCGCAAGGGTGATACCCGCTTCGCCTTCATCGAATTTCCACTGCGCGAACTGCATGGCGAGGGCGCGGTGACCGCAGCCCGCGCCAGCGTGGCGGCGGCGCGGCAGCAGCCCGACAAGTTCCTGGCCTTCCATTATTTCCTGATGGGCCAGGCCGAGGCGATCACCGAAGAGATGATTTTCGCCGGCGCCAAGCAGGCCGGGCTGGATATCGCCAAGCTGCGCACCGACATGATGAAGCCGGAAACGGCGGCGACGGTGAATGCGTCATATGATTTCGCCAAGAAGGTCGGCCTGGACGGCACGCCGACCTTCATCATCAACGGGCGGATGTATCCCGGTGCTATGGACGAAGCTGGCTTCAACGCCGCCTTTGCCAAGAAATAAGAACCGAAGCCTTCACCCTACAGGCGCGAGGATTTTTGTGGCGTGGGCAGGAGCGCGCGCGGAGCGTACCTAGCGTACGTGAGCACGCGCGACGAACCCAAGACGCAAAAGGACCGCGCCCTAAATTAGCCCGCTGAGCGGGCTGGACGGATCGGCATAAGCCTTCTTCGGCATGCGGCCCGCGAGCCAGGCCAGACGCCCCGCTTCCACCGCCAGCTTCATCGCGTGGGCCATCTTCACCGGCTCCTGCGCATGGGCGATGGCGGTGTTGGAGATCACCGCATCACAGCCCAGCTCCATCGCCACCGCCGCGTCCGAGGCCGTGCCGATGCCTGCATCCACGATCACCGGCACCTTGGCGTCCTCGATGATCATGCGGATATTGACCGTGGCGGTCAGGCCCATGCCGGAGCCAATCGGAGACGCCAGCGGCATGATCGCCACCGCGCCCATGTCTTCCAGCCGCTTGGCCATCAAAGGATCGTCGCTGCAATAGACCATGACCTGGAAACCGTCCTTGGCCAGCATCTCGGTGGCGCGCAGCGTCTCCAGCATGTCAGGATAGAGCAGCTTCTTCTCGCCCAGTACTTCCAGCTTGACCAGGGTCCAGCCGCCGGCCTCGCGCGCCAGGCGCAGCGTGCGCACGGCATCCTCGCCGGTGTAGCAACCGGCAGTGTTGGGCAGGTAGGTGTATTTCTTCGGGTCAATGAAATCGATCAGCTTGGGCTGGTTCGGGTCGGTGAGGTTCACGCGGCGCACCGCCACCGTCACCATCTGCGCGCCGCTGGCTTCCAGCGCCTGGGCATTCTCCGCATAGGATTTGAACTTGCCCGTGCCGATGATCAGGCGCGACGAATAGGTCTTGCCAGCAATCACCAGCGGCCTGTCTTCTTTCGGCGGCACGACGGGCGCATTGCCGCCGCCGATGAAGTGCACGATCTCGAACCGGTCGCCCTCTTCCACCGTCACGCTGCCGTACGTCGAGCGTGGGACGATGGCCAGATTGCGCTCCACCGCGAGTTTGGCGGGGTCGAGCCCCAGGCCGGTCAGCATTCCGGCGACGCTGACGGGACCGGGCAATTGGCGGGCTTCGCCGTTCAGTGTGACATTCAAGGACATAGACAGGATTTCCGTTCCGCGAGGGATGCGATTATAAGGCTTGAATCGCTTCCGGATAGGGACCGTATATGGCTAAAAAAGCCAAAGAAAACAAGACTTTGCCGATTTACATTCTCAACGGCCCCAATACCAACCTGCTGGGGGACCGGGAGCCTGAGATTTACGGCTACACCACCCTGCCCCAGATCGGCGAGATGTGCGCCGCTCAGGCCAAGACGCATGGCCTGTCGGTGGTCTTCCGCCAGACCAACCGCGAGGGCGACCTGGTCGACTGGATCCAGGAAGCGCGCAAGCAGGCATCCGCCATCATCATCAATCCCGCCGGTTACGGCCACACCTCCGTCGCCATCCTCGACGCGCTGCTGGCCTGCACCATTCCGATCATCGAATGCCACCTGTCGAACCTGCACCGGCGTGAGCCCTTCCGCCACCATTCCTGGGTGGCCAAGGCCGCGACCGGCATCATCATGGGCTTCGGCGCACAGGGCTATATCCGTGCCGTCGACGCTGTCGCTGACATCCTGAAGGCCAAGAAGAAATGAGCAAAGACGATCCCAAGGCAAAAGCCGTGGCCAAGCCCGGCGTCGATGCCGACGCCATCCGCGAGCTTTCCGCGCTGCTGAACGAGACCGGCCTGACCGAGATCGAGATCGAGCATAACGGCGCGCGCATCCGCGTGTCCCGCGCCGCCGTCAACGCCGCCGCTGTTGCGGCCTCCGCACCGGTTGCGGCTGCGCCCGTCGCGGCGCCCACTGCTTCCGGCCCGGTTGCGGGCGCGGTACCGTCGCCCATGGTCGGCACCGTCTATCTTGCGGCCGAGCCGGGCAAGCCGGCCTTCATTGCCGTCGGCAAGCCGGTGAAGGAAGGCGAGACGCTGTTCATTGTCGAGGCGATGAAGACCATGAACCCGATCATCGCGCCGCGCAGCGGCACGGTCACCGAGATCTGCGTTTCCGACAAGGACCCGGTCGAGTTCGGCCAGACTCTCTGCGTCATCGGCTGATGTTCGAGAAGATCCTCATCGCCAATCGCGGCGAAATCGCCCTGCGCGTCATCCGCGCCTGCAAGGAGATGGGCATCGCCACGGTGGCGATCCACTCCACCGCAGACAGCGACGCCATGCATGTGCGCCTGGCAGACGAAAGCGTCTGTGTCGGCCCGCCCGCTGCCGGCCAGTCCTATCTCAACATGGCCTCGATCATCGCCGCCTGCGAGATCACCGGCGCCGAGGCGATCCATCCCGGCTATGGCTTCCTGTCGGAGAACGCCAAGTTCGCCGACATCGTCAAGGAACACGGCCTGACCTTCATCGGCCCCACCGCCGACCATATCCGCATGATGGGCGACAAGATCACCGCCAAGCAGACGGTGAAGGAACTGGGCATTCCCACCGTGCCCGGCTCCGACGGCGAAGTCAGCGACGCCGAGGCGGCGAAGATCGCCGAAGGCATCGGCTATCCCGTGCTGATCAAGGCCACCGCCGGCGGCGGCGGCCGCGGCATGAAGGTGGCGAAGGACGCCAGCGAGCTCAGTTTCGCGCTCAGCCAGGCCCGCACCGAGGCCAAGGCCGCCTTCGGCAACGACACGGTCTATATGGAGAAGTACCTCCAGAAGCCGCGCCATATCGAAATCCAGATCCTGGCCGACAGCCACGGCAAGGTGGTGCACCTGGGTGAGCGCGACTGCTCGCTGCAGCGCCGCCACCAGAAGGTCTGGGAAGAAGCGGGCAGCCCCGCCCTCAATGCGCAGGAACGTGACGATATCGGCGGCATCTGCACCCGCGCGCTGGAGAAGCTGGGCTATCTCGGCGCCGGCACCATCGAGTTCCTCTATGAGGATGGCCGCTTCTATTTCATCGAGATGAATACCCGCCTGCAGGTGGAGCATCCGGTCACGGAAGCCATCACCGGCATCGACATCGTGCGCGAGCAGATCCGCATCGCCTCGGGCGCGGCCATGGACTTAACCCAGAAAGATATCGTCTTCGAGGGCCACGCCATCGAATGCCGCATCAATGCGGAGCATCCTTTCACCTTCCGGCCCTCGCCCGGCCTGATTACCCAGTTCCACACCCCGGGCGGCCTGGGCGTGCGCTTCGACAGTGCGATCTATGCCGGCTATCGCATCCCGCCCCACTACGACAGCCTGGCAGGCAAGCTGATCGTCCATGCCCGCAACCGCAACGAGTGCCTGTTGCGCCTGCGCCGCGCGCTGGACGAGCTGGTGGTGGGCGGCATCGAGACCACCATTCCCCTGTTCCAGGGCCTGGTGCGCGATCCCGACATCATCAATGGCGATTACTCGATCCACTGGCTCGAGAAGCACCTGGCGGGCCTGGGGCACTAGCCTGGATTCCCGCTTTCGCGGGCATGACAAGTGTGCCTAGTCTTGCCGCATGCACGGCACCGCCCTGACGCCGGAACTGCTGCTCGCGGCCTATGCCCGCGGCCTCTTCCCCATGGCCGAGAAGCGGGATGACCCGCACCTGTACTGGGTCTCGCCGGAAAAACGCGGCATCATCCCGTTCGACACGTTCCATGTTCCGCACCGGCTGGCCCGCACCGTGCGGTCCGGAAAATTCACCGTCACCTCCGACCGCGCCTTCGTCCAGGTGATGCAGGGCTGCGCCGCGTCAGCGCCGGGCCGCGAGGAAAGCTGGATCAATGACGAGATCCTGCGCCTCTACACATCGTTGGCCGCCAGCGGCCACGCTCATTCGGTGGAATGCTGGCAGGATAGCGAACTGGTCGGCGGCCTGTATGGCGTCAAGCTGGGCGGCGTCTTTTTCGGAGAAAGCATGTTCAGCCGCGCCACCGACGCCAGCAAGGTGGCGCTGGTGCATCTGGTGGAAGGATTGCGGCGCGGCGGCTTCAGCCTGCTCGACACCCAGTTCCTCACCGCGCATCTGGCGCGCTTCGGCGCGGTGGAAATCCCGCGCGAGCGTTATCTCGCGCTACTGGAAAACGCGCTGGGCCACGAAGCGTACTGGCAGGATCTGGCTTAACGGCCCGCACCGGCGGGAAGCTCCACCGGCTTTTCCTTGTCGGAGGAATCCGGCGCCGCCACCTTGGCGGGTGCAGCGGCGGCGATGGCGCCGGCCGGCACCGAGCCGCCCTTGCAGCTGATCACCCAGACGTCATAGAGCGGATGATCCACCGCATTGAGGCCGGGGCTGGAGGCATAGAGCCAGCCGGAAAAGACGCGGCGCGCCGGCTGATCGGCGCGGCGGTCATCGATCTGCACAAAGGCGCTGGTTTCCGGCGTCTCGCTGGCGGGCGTGGAATAGCAATAGCGGGCCGTGATGGTGAGAGTGGCGAAACGCACCGGCCGCCCGATGGGGGCGCTGATCTCGGTGGGGCGCCCGGTGATCTTGTCCAGCCCGCGCAGCATCAGCGTCAGCGGCCCTGCCGCAGCGGCGGCGGGCGGGATTGCGGCAGCGGTTGCGGCAGGCCGGGACGGAGTCTGCTGCGCCAGATCCAGCTTGGCGCTCTGGGCCTGCGCGGCGGCAAGCCCCGCGCCAAGCGCAAGCAAAGCGGAGAGCGCTGCTTTCATGGCCCGTCTGGGAGCGCCTGCGGCGAAGACAGAGGCGGCGGCGTGTTGGTCGTGGCGGCGCCAGTGGCGAAACGGCCGACCAGGCTCATGATGTCGATCGAGCCCTGCGCGTTCTCGATGCTGCCGCCGGGTGCCAGCACCTTGTCGTCGCCGCCGGGCGTGATGGAAAGATAGGGACTGCCCAGCAATCCGGCCGACGTTACCAGGATGGAGGAATCCACCGGCACTTCGACGCGTGGCTCCATGCGCATATGCACGGTGACGAGGAAAGTGCGCGGATCGAGCGTGAGGTCCGTGACCGAGCCGACCTTGATGCCCGACAAACGCACTTCGGTGCCGACGCCCAGGCCATCGGCCTTGGCCAGCTTCACATTGAGATCATAGCCCGTGCTGGCGCCCGTGCCTTTGCCAAGAATGGCGAGGGCGAGGATCAGCGCGGCAGCCAGCACCACGCCCAGACCGACCAGTGTCTCGGAGAGATTGCCTTGCGATGCGGTCTTTGCCGGCGCGGCGCTCATTCCGGCTTCCAGGCCTGGTAGTCACCGGTCGCGGGCGGGCGCGCGCCGCCCTTGCTCAGCGAGCCTTCGGGACGATAGGCGCCTTCGGTGCCGGTCAGGTTGGGCTGGTGCACGGCTTCAAAGCCCTTGGTCTTGAACGGCGCCTTGGTCGGCGGTTCGGCATAGGTGTGATGCAGCCAGCCATGCCAGTCCGGCGGCACGCGGCTGGCCTCGACGGTGCCGTTGTAGGTGACCCAGCGGCGGGAGCCGTCGCGGTTCTGGTAATAGCGGTTGCCGAAGACATCGGTCCCCACCGGCTCGCCATACAGGCGCGTCGTCAGCCAAGTTCCGACTGTCTGGGATTTCCACCAGGAAAAGATCATTGGATGCACCGCAAGACTCAAGGGCCGGACTATAGGGGCGGGCCTTGGGGCAGCCAAGACAAAGCAAAGTCACAGGGCCGTCCGGCGTCCTGGCCGCGCCATCCACAAAGCCTCCAAAGGCGTCCGCGGCGCTGTGATGAAATGGCCTGAAAATATTTTGGGCCCGGGTTCCGCGCGTACCGCCGGACTCCAGCTTTTCAGAGGGTTGCCTGGCCACAAGATATTGTGGGCAAATTGCAGCGAACCACTTCCCGCTTGCGCGCCTCGGCAGCCCATGTCCATACTTTGGGCCAGCCGTCGCACACGGCACCAAATCTGGCGGACGCTATACGGCCCCCGCCGTGAGGAATCTCATCCTCGCGGACGGATTCCTGTCCCCTGGAGCGCAGGCGTGAGCCGAAGCGACCAGAAAAGATGTGGTGCCAAGAGCAGGGCTGGGGCCGACCAACTGTCACTTTCCGGAGTGTTTCCCATGCGCATCCGCCGCCATTTTACGGTCGAAGGTCATTCGCCTTACGAGGGCATCGGGTTCCGCACCTCCGCCAGCGAAATCCGCAACCCGGACGGGTCGGTGGTGTTTGCGCAGGACGGCATCGAGGTTCCGGAAAGCTGGAGCCAGGTCGCGTCCGATGTGCTGGCGCAGAAATATTTCCGCAAGGCCGGGGTCCCCAAGACCCTGAAGTCCGTCGCCGAGGAAGGCGTGCCGGAATTCCTCTGGAAGAAGCAGGGCGCCGGCAAGGACACCACCGGCGAGAAGTCGGCCAAGCAGGTCTTCGACCGTCTCGCCGGCACCTGGGCCTATTGGGGCTGGAAGGGTGGCTATTTCGATGGCGAGGCCGACGCCCGCGCGTTCTATGACGAACTTTGCCACATGCTGGCGTCGCAGAAGTGCGCGCCCAATTCGCCGCAATGGTTCAACACCGGCCTGCACTGGGCCTATGGCATCGATGGCCCCGGCCAGGGCCACTATTACGTCGATCACAAGACCGGGCGACTGACCAAGTCGACCAGCGCCTATGAGCATCCGCAGCCGCATGCCTGCTTCATCCAGAGCGTCAAGGACGACCTGGTCAATGAAGGCGGCATCATGGACCTGTGGACCCGCGAGGCGCGGCTGTTCAAGTATGGCTCGGGCACCGGCACCAACTTCTCGCCCCTGCGCGGCGCCGATGAAAAACTGTCGGGCGGCGGCAAGTCCAGCGGCCTGATGAGCTTCCTGAAGATCGGCGACCGCGCCGCCGGTGCGATCAAGTCGGGCGGCACCACGCGCCGCGCCGCCAAGATGGTGATCGTGGATATCGACCATCCCGACATCGAGGATTTCATCGAGTGGAAGGTGATCGAGGAGCAGAAGGTGGCCGCGATGGTCGCCGGTTCCAAGCTGTCCGAGAAGCACCTCAAGGCCGTGATGAAGGCCTGCATCAATTGCGACGGTTCGGGCGACGACTGCTTTGATCCCGCCAAGAACCCTGCCCTGCGCCGCGAGATCCGCGCCGCCCGCCGCAGCATGATCCCTGACAATTACATCGAGCGGGTGATCAGCTTCGCGCGCCAGGGCTTCAAGGAAATCGACTTCAAGACCTATGACACCGACTGGGATTCCGACGCCTATACCAGCGTCTCGGGCCAGAATTCCAACAACTCGGTGCGCGTTACCGACGCCTTCCTCAAGGCGGTGCAGGAAGATGGCGACTGGAACCTGACTTTCCGCGGCACGCCGCACGTGGCCAAGACCCTGAAGGCACGCGAGCTGTGGCAGAAGGTCAGCCACGCCGCCTGGGCCTGCGCCGATCCCGGCATCCAGTTCCACAGCAGCATCAATGACTGGCACACCTGCCCGGCGGGCGGCGAAATCCGCGCCTCCAATCCGTGCAGCGAATACATGTTCCTGGACGATACCGCCTGCAACCTGGCCTCGCTCAACCTGATGGCGTTCCGCAAGGGCGATGTGGGTGCGCGCAGCTTCGACATCGATGCCTTCGAGCATGCGACGCGGCTCTGGACCATCGTGCTGGAAATCTCGGTGCTGATGGCGCAGTTCCCCTCCAAGGAGATCGCGCAGCTTTCCTATGACTACCGCACCCTCGGCCTGGGCTTCGCCAATATCGGCGGCCTGCTGATGAGCGAAGGCATTTCCTATGACAGCCGCGAAGGCCGTGCCATCGCGAGCGCGATCAGCGCCATCATGACCGGCGTTTCCTATGCCACCAGCGCGGAGATGGCAGGCGAGGTGGGGCCGTTCCCGGAATATGCCGCCAACAAGGACGCGATGCTGCGGGTGATCCGCAACCATCGCCGCGCTGCACATGGCGAGAGCAGTGGTTACGAGAAGCTGGCCACCCTGCCCGTGCCGCTGGACCTCAAGGCCATTCCCGACCGCGCCCTGGCCGACGCCGCCAAGCGCGCCTGGGACGACGCGCTATCGATGGGCAAGGAGTTCGGCTTCCGCAACGCCCAGTCCAGCGTGATCGCGCCCACCGGCACCATCGGCCTGGTGATGGATTGCGACACCACCGGCGTGGAGCCGGACTTCGCCCTGGTGAAGTTCAAGACCCTGGCCGGCGGCGGCTATTTCAAAATCATCAACCGCTGTGTGCCCGAGGCGCTGGCGAATCTGGGCTATGGCCAGACCGAGATCGACGCCATCGTCGCCTATGCGGTCGGCTATGGCACGCTGGAGGATTATCGCGGCCGCCTGAATTATGACGCGCTGCGCGGCAAGGGTTTCACCGACGAGCAGATCGGCGCGGTGGAAGCCGGGCTGGAAAGCGCCTTTGACATCCGCTTCGTCTTCAACAAGTGGACGCTGGGCGAGAAATTCTGCCGCGAGACGCTGAAGATAGACGCCGCCACGATGGACGCGCCCGATTTCGACCTGCTCAAGGCGCTGGGCTTTGCCCGCCCCGATATCGACGCCGCCAACCTGCATGTCTGCGGCGCCATGACCCTGGAAGGCGCGCCACACCTGAAGGCCGAGCATCTGCCGGTGTTCGACTGCGCCAACCCCTGTGGCCGCACCGGCAAGCGCGCCCTGTCGGTGGAAAGCCATATCCGCATAATGGCGGCGGTGCAGCCCTTCGTCTCGGGCGCCATCTCCAAGACCATCAACATGCCCAACAGCGCCGCCGTGAACGATTGCGGCGAAGCCTATATGCTATCTTGGAAGCTGGGCCTGAAGGCCAACGCGCTCTACCGCGACGGCTCCAAGCTCAGCCAGCCGCTGGCCAGCACGGTCTTCTCGCTCATCGACGAGGAAGATGACGAGGCGGCAGAGGCGCCGGCGCCGCGCACCCACGCACCCGTGCAGCAGACGGTGGTGACCGAGCGCATCGTCGAGAAGGTGATCGAGCGCATCCGGGTGCATGAACGCGAAAAGCTGCCCCATCGCCGCAAGAGCTATACCCAGAAGGCGATCGTGGGCGGGCACAAGGTCTATCTCCATACCGGTGAGTATGAAGATGGCCGCCTGGGCGAGATCTTCATCGACATGCACAAGGAAGGCGCCGCCTTCCGCAGCCTGATGAACAATTTCGCCATCGCCATCTCGGTGGGCCTGCAATATGGCGTGCCGCTGGAGGAGTTCGTCGACGCCTTCACCTTTACCCGCTTCGAACCGGCGGGCCTGGTGATCGGCAACGACTCCATCAAGAACGCCACCAGCGTGCTGGACTATATCTTCCGCGAACTGGGCGTTTCCTATCTCGGCCGCAGCGACCTGGCGCATGTGCCGCCGCAGGACGAAGACCTTGGCGCGGGCAATGCCGCAACGGCGCCCAGCGCCGAGATCAGCAAGCTGGCCTCGCGCGGCTATATTCGCGGCCGCTCCATGACAGTGGTGGGGGGTAGTGCGGCCCGCATGCTGGATCACGACCATGACAGCCCGCAATTTGGCGGCGTGGACTATGCCGCCGACAATGACGCCGAGCTGCTGGATATCAGCGCCATCGGCGCCAGCGTGCAGGCCGAGCTGGGCGTGGCCGCGCAGGTGGCGACGCTGGAAGCGGCTATGGGCACTGGGCGCGATGCCCGCGCCCGCCGCGCGGCGGAAGCCAGGCTCAAGGGCTTCGAGGGCGATAATTGTGGTAGTTGCGGCAACTTCACCCTGGTGCGCAACGGCACCTGCATGAAGTGCAACACCTGCGGTTCGACCACGGGTTGCAGCTGATTTTCACCGCTTGTTGGGAATTGGGCGCGTAAGCTTCCGGCAGCCTGAAAGACTGTGCCGGAATGAAACGCGCCCTCGCCCTTTTCGCCCTGATCGCCACGCCCGCGCTGGCCGTGGACGCATCGCAGTTCGTCGGCAGCAAGGGCGCCGACCCGGCGGCTGTGGCACGCATCCATGGCGGCATTGTCGATTGCCCCGGCTGCAAGCTGATGGGCGCCAACCTGTTCAACACCTGCGTCAAGGAACGCGACCTGCGCGGGGCGATTTTCGACGGCGCCAACGCACAGATGATGTGCATGTCGTTCGCCGATTTTCGCGGCGCCAGCTTTCGCGGCACCGAATTGTCGGCGGCCAATTTGGCCGGTGCAAAGCTGGACGGCGCCGACCTGACCGGCGCGATCACCTCGGTGACCTCGTTCCTGGGCACCGATTTGCGCAACGTGAAGGGCCTGACCCAGAAACAGGTCGATGTCGCCTGCAGCGACAAGGCGACCCTGCTGCCGCCCGGATTCACGCCGCACTTCTGCCAGTAGCTACTCGGCCGCCTCTTTCAATACATCCGGCTTCCAGCGCAGCACCGGCTTGCGCGCGGCCAGCGTCTCATCTAGGCGGCGGCGCGGCGCGTAATGCGGCGCGCCCTCGAAGCGCGCGGTCTGCCCGGCCCTGGCTTCCAGCGCCAGGCTGCGCAGCACATGGATGAAGCGGTCGAGCGATTCCTTGCTCTCGCTTTCCGTCGGCTCGATCAGCATCGCGCCATGCACCACCAGCGGGAAATACATGGTCATGGGGTGATAGCCCTCATCGATCATCGCCTTGGCGAAATCGAGCGTGGTGACGCCGCTGCCTTCCAGGAAGCTGTCGTCAAACAGCGCTTCGTGCATGCAGGGACCGTCGCCGAACGGCGCACTCATCACATCCTTGAGCGAGGCCAGGATATAGTTGGCCGACAGCACCGCATCCTCGGATGCCTGGCGTACGCCGTCGCGGCCGTGGCTCAGCATGTAGGACAAGGCACGGGTGAACATGCCCATCTGGCCGTGGAAGGCGCACATGCGGCCGAAGGGCTGGGCGCCCTCGGGCGCTTCCGCGCGGGTTTCCACCAGGCGAAAGCCCTTGGCATCATGCACCAGCAGCGGCAGCGGCGCGAAGGCCGCCAGGCGCTCGGACAACACCACCGGGCCCGCGCCGGGCCCGCCGCCGCCATGCGGCGTCGAGAAGGTCTTGTGCAGGTTGATGTGCATGGCGTCGATGCCGAGATCACCCGGCCGCACCTTGCCGGCGATGGCGTTGAAGTTGGCGCCATCGCAATAGAAGTAGCCGCCCGCCTTGTGCACGGCATCCGCCATCTCCTTCACGCGCGGTTCGAACAGGCCGCAGGTGTTGGGATTGGTCAGCATGATGGCCGCGACATCGGGGCCGAGCTTGGCTTCCAGCGCGTCGGCATCGACATGACCGTCCGGCTTTGCGGGCACTTCATCCACCGTGAAACCGGCAAAGGCCGCCGTGGCGGGATTGGTGCCATGCGCCGATTCCGGCACCAGGATGCGCTTGCGATGGCCCTCGCCGCGCGCTTCCAGCGCGGCGCGGATCGCCAGAAGGCCGCACAGTTCGCCATGCGCGCCCGCCTTGGGCGACATGGCAACGGCGGGCATGCCGGTCAGGGTGGTCAACCACTTCATCAGTTCGCTGATCAGGCCCAGCGCGCCCTGCGTCGCCGACGCGGGAGCCAGCGGATGCAGGTCACCGAACCCCGGCAACCGCGCCATCTTCTCGTTCAGGCGCGGATTGTGCTTCATGGTGCAGGAACCCAGCGGATAAAGCCCGCTGTCGATGGCGTAGTTCTTGCGGCTGAGGCGAACATAATGACGGATCGTTTCCGGCTCGCTGAGGCCCGGCAGGCCGACCGCGCCATTGCGGCGCATGCCGCCCAGACGGTCATCGGCCACCTTCACGTCCGGCAGATCAACACCCACCGCGCCATGCCCCAGTTCGAAGATCAGCTTCTCTTCATGATCGAGACCGCGATCACC
Organism: Alphaproteobacteria bacterium; assembly: GCA_947462105.1. Classification (GTDB taxonomy): domain Bacteria; phylum Pseudomonadota; class Alphaproteobacteria; order Micropepsales; family Micropepsaceae; genus Rhizomicrobium. The sequence continues at coordinate 126,376 of CANHNJ010000001.1, read as the reverse complement.
GGAGATGGTGGTCGGCGTGGATGCCATCTCGGCGCTGCCAGCCCCGGTGGGACGGCCCTGGTTGTTGAGGCTCACGACAGAATCTCCTTCAGCGCGGCTGCGAGCGCGGCCATGTCTTCGTCGGTGGCAGTTTCGGTGACGGCGACGATCAGCAGATCGTCCGCACCGCCCAGCCGTGACGCGGGAACGCCCGCCAGGATGCCCTTGGCCGCCAGCACATCCACCACGGCAGCGGCAGGCTTGGACAGCTTGAGTGTGAACTCGTTGAAGAAGGCAGGCGTCAGCACCTGCACGCCATCCAGCTTGCCCAGCAGGGCGGCCAGCGTCACGGCCTTGGCGTGATTGAGCCGCGCCAGCCGCGACAATCCCTCTTCGCCCAGCAGCGTCATGTGGATGGTAAAGGCCAGCGTACACAGGCCGGAATTGGTGCAGATGTTGCTGGTCGCTTTTTCACGGCGGATATGCTGCTCGCGGGTCGACAGCGTCAGCACAAAGCCACGGCGGCCTTCGGCATCGACCGTCTCGCCCGTCAGGCGGCCTGGCATCTGGCGCAGGAATTTCTCGCGCGTGGCGAACAGGCCGACATAGGGGCCGCCGAAATTCAGGCCATTGCCGATGCTCTGGCCTTCCGCCGCCACGATGTCAGCGCCCTGCGCGCCGGGCGACTCCAGCAGGCCGAGCGAGACGATTTCGGTCACCACCGCGATCAGCAGCGCGCCCTTGGCATGGGCGGCGTCGGCGATGGGCCGCAGGTTGCGGATCAGGCCGTAGACATCGGGCGACTGCACCACGACGCAGGCGGTTTCTTCGTCGATCAGCGCAATCAGGTCTTCGGCGCTGCCCGGCGTCACCGGTACCCGCTTCATCTCGCCGAACAGGCCCGCCACAGTCTCAACCGTCTCGGCATAATGCGGGTGCAGGCCACCCGACAGGATCGCCTTGCTGCGTCTTGTGACGCGCTGCGCCATCAGCACCGCTTCGGCGGTGGCGGTGGAGCCGTCATAGAGCGAGGCGTTCGCCACTTCCATCCCGGTCAGCAAGGCAACCTGCGTCTGGAACTCGAAGAGATATTGCAACGTGCCCTGGGCGATTTCCGGCTGGTAAGGCGTGTAGCTGGTGAGGAATTCCGACCGCTGGATCAGGTGATCGACCGCGCTGGGGACATGATGCTTGTAGGCACCCGCGCCGCAGAAAGTCGGGGCGCTGCCCGCCGCGATGTTCTTCGCCGCCAGGCGCGACAGGGCGCGGTCCACTTCCAGCTCGCCCTGGGTATCGGGCAGGTTGAAGGCCGACAATGGCGCGATGGCGCCATCGGGCACATCGCGGAACAGGGCGTCAATCTCTGAGACGCCGATCTTCGCCATCATGGCGCGGCGGTCTTCGATGGTCAGCGGCAGGTAACGCATCAGTGGTCCTTCGTGAAGGCGGCGTAGGCAGCGGCGTCCATCAGCTTGGCGAACTCGCCCGTGTCGGCAAGCTTCAGCTTGAAGAACCAGCCCTCACCTTCCGGATCGTCATTGACCTTGGACGGCTCGGTGGTCAGCACATCATTGGCGCCGGTGACTTCACCACCAACCGGGGCATAGACTTCGCTGGCGGCCTTGACGCTTTCGACCACGGCCGCTTCGGCGCCCGCCTTTACCGCCTTGCCCGCAGGCGGCAGTTCGACATAGACGACGTCGCCCAGTTGCTCGGCGGCAAACCTGGTGATGCCCACTGTGGCGCTGTTGCCGTCCAGGCGAACCCATTCATGCTGGTCGGTGTATCGTGTCTCGCTCATGTCTTTTCTCTCAGCGCTTATAATTGTGGGGAACAAAAGGCATCGGCGCGACGGTGGCCGGAAGGGCCTGGCCACGCACCATCAGTTCGATTTTTGTGCCGTCGGCAGCAAAGGCGCTTTCGACATAGCCCATCGCGACCGGGCCATTAGCCGACGGACCGAAGCCGCCCGAGGTGACACGGCCAATGATGCGGCCCCCTGCCATGATCTCGGTGCCTTCGCGGGCAGGCGCGCGACCTTCCGGCTTGATGCCGACGCGCTTCTTCGCTGTGCCATTGGCCACCTTGGCCATGATGGCGTCGGCGGAAGGGAAACCCTTTTCCAGCTTGCGGCGTTTGCCGATGGCCCAGACCAGGCTGGCTTCCACCGGGTCGGTGCTTTCGTCCATGTCATGGCCATAAAGGCAAAGACCGGCTTCCAGCCGCAGGCTGTCGCGCGCACCCAGGCCGATGGGCAGAACCTCTTCTTCCGCCAGCAGGGCGCGGGCGACACGATCGGCATCGGCGCCCTCGATGCTGATCTCGAAGCCATCCTCGCCGGTATAGCCGGTGCGGCTGATGATGGCCGGCGCACCGGCGACGGTGGTGCGGACCACCTTCATGAAGGTCAGTGCGGAAATTCCGGGCGACAACCGCTCCAGCACGGCCGATGCCGCCGGCCCCTGCAGCGCCAGCAGGGCGCGATCAAAGCGCGACGTCAGCGTGATGGCACTGCCCAGCTTTTCGGTGATGTATTCGAAATCGCCTTCCTTGGTCCCGGCGTTGACGACCAGATAAAGGTCCGCCTCGCCCGCCAGGCGCGAAAACATGAAATCGTCCTTGATGGTGCCGGCATCGGTCAGCAGCAGGCCATAGCGCTGCATGCCTTCCTTCAGCCCGATGACATCGGCGGTGGTGAGGCGCTCCAGCGCGGCGGTGTCGCCCGCCAGGAAGGCCTGCCCCATGTGGGACACGTCGAACAAACCCGCCTTGGCGCGGGTGTGTAGATGTTCCTTCAGGACGCCTGCCGGATATTGCACCGGCATCTCGTAGCCGGCGAAGGGCACAAGCTTGGCGCCCAGCTCGACATGCAGGGCATGGAGCGGTGTGCGGCGCAGAATGTCAGTCGTGACGGTCATCAGATTCCCGATAGGTATGAGGTCACACACCCTTCGTTGGGCGTGCTACCCCTCTGTCACGGGACCTGAGAGATTTCCTTTCGCCAAAAATGGCGAAGATTACCCCTTCGGTGGAACGGCACTTATCTCTCGAAGATGGTCATTTCGACGATAGGGCCGTTCGCTTTCCAGAAGTTCATTCCTCGCGCGGTCCTTTTGCCTGAGAGTTTCCGGGGCGGTTGCTCCTTCGGCGGCTTTTGCAAGCTCTCTCCCGCGAGAGATCATGTGATGGCCAGGGCCGCGCGCCTCCCGGCGGACGGACCTGTTGCAGTGCATCTTAAGGAGGGGGGTGGGTGAGTCAACGCGACTGGACCGGCCGCAGAACTTACTCACATCCTTTCAGGAACCTCGATTCCCAGCAAATCCAGCACCTTGGTCAGCACCGCCAGGACCTGCGCGCAAAGCCCAAGGCGCGCGGCGCGCAATGTCGCATCCGATTCGGACAGGATGTGATGGGCGGCATAGAAGCGGCTGAAAACCTGCGCCAGCTCGAAGACATAGTCGCAGAGCATGTTGGGCGCCCGCTTGTCTTCCGCCGCCGCCAGGACGTCGCCCAACGCCAGCAAGTGCAGTGCCAGCGCACGTTCCTCTGGTGATGTCAGCGACGATGGCACGCCATCAAATGTGCCCGCCTTGCGCAGGATCGATTGGATGCGCACGGCCGCATACTGCAGGTACGGCCCGGTCTTGCCTTCGAACTTGGAGAAGCGCTCCAGGTCAAAGACGTAATCCGTGGTGCGATGGTTCGAGAGGTCGGCGAACTTGATGGTGGCGATGCCGACCTTGCGCGCGATCCCGGCCCGCTCGGCAGCGCTGTAATCCGCCCCGATGCCCTGTTCGGCCAGGCGCTTCTCGGCTTCGGCCTTGCCCATCTCGATCAGGTCGTAAAGCTTCATCGCACCGCCGGCGCGGGTCTTGAATGGCTTGCCGTCCGGCCCATTCATGGTGCCATAGCCGACATGTTCCAGTTCTGCCTGACCGGCGAAGCCGGCCAGATGCGCGGCGCGGAACACCTGTTCAAAATGGCCATGCTGGCGATGGTCCACCACGTACAGGATCAAGGCCGGCGCATGATCACGCACCCGCTCGATCACCGTGGCCAGGTCGGTGGTGCCGTAGAGCACGCCGCCTTCCGACTTGACCAGGATCAGCGGCGGCATCGGCTTCTTGTCGTCTTCGCGGGCGACATCGACCACCAGCGCGCCTTCGCTTGTCTGTGCCAGGCCGCGCGCCTTGAGGTCTTCGATCATGGGTGGGATCAGGCCGTCGACGCTGGACTCGCCGTTCCACAGGTCGAATTTCACGCCCAGGCTTTCAAACTCACGCGTCAGGCCCGCTTCGGTGACCGTGACGAAATGCTTCCACAGCGCGCGATAGCCGGGGCGGCCGGCCTGCAGCTCCACCGTGGCGCGGCGGGCCGCTTCCAGCCGTGCCGGATTGGCCTTGCAGGCGGCGGAGGCGCGCGGATAGAGCGTTTCCAGCGCCTCCATCGTCACGGGCGACTCTTGCGGATAGGGCCCGGTAATATTGGGATCGAAATAGATCGGCGCCGTGCCTTCCAGCTCGATTTCGGTGATGAGCTGGCCCATCTGCAGGCCCCAGTCGCCCAGATGCACGTCGCTGATCACCGTCCAGCCATTAGCGCGGTAGAGCCGCTGCAGGCAGTCGCCGATGATGGAGGAGCGCAGATGATGCACCGCCATCGGCTTGGCGATATTGGGGCCACCAAAATCCAGGATCACGGTGCGACCGGCGCCGGTATCAGGCGTACCCAGGCGCGCATCGGCGCGCATGGCGTCCAGCTGCATTGCCAGCATGGCATCGGTGACATCGAGATTGAGAAAGCCGGGCCCGGCGATTTCCACTTTCGCGAACAGCGGATCGGCCTTCAGGCGCGCCGCAATCTTGTCGGCGATGGCGCGGGGATTGGCCTTGGCGGCCCCCGCCGGACTGCCATCGGCAGGACGGCCGTTCAAAAACTTCACGGCCGCCAGCGCGCCATTGCACTGGAATTGCGCCAGGTCGGGACGGTCGGAATCCTGCACCTGGCCGAAGGCGTGCGGCAGGCCTTCAGCCTCAAAAGCGTCGCCCACGATCTGCGTGAGCGCGGCACGCAACGACGTCATGGCGCGACGCGGCCCATCGTGGCGAGATAGCTGCGCTCGGCGTCATTCACGTCCAGGCCCGCCAGGTACTGGTAGTCGGTGGGCAGGCGTCCATTCTCGAAGCGCAGCACCGTGTTGGTGAGCTGCGTCTCGAACACCACCGAGGCGACGCCCGGCGCGAAATCCACCGTCGCATTGTAGAGGCGCTTGTTGATGATGCGCTCGGCCTGGTTCACCGCGACGAAATACGGCACCACATAGCGGGCGGCCTGGCCCGAGGGCGCGCGGGTGGCACGGAAGGACAGGCGGATATTGGAGTTCGACTCGCCTTCGCGGGTGTTGAGGCTGCAGGTCTGCGAAATGGCGGTGACTTCCACCGTGTAGAGCAGGGCCGACGGATCGACACCGGCGCTGCCGGGCTTCAGCACCGGCCGGGTCGCGGTGTCGGCCAGAATCGCGACAGCCGGACAGGGCAGGACGCGCGGCCCGTTGCAGCCCGACAGCAGCAGGGCTGCGCCCAGGATAACCGGTACGGAAAGGGAAAAGCGGGGCGTCATCGCAGCATTCGCTCTTTTGCTTGACTTTCTGAGGCCCGCAGCCGACTTGTCGGGCGAGGCTGCGGCAGCTTAGAGCATTTTCCGCCCGGCCTGTTAAGCCGTTTTCGGGGCATCATGGCGGTCTATACCGAGGTCTCTTTCGAGGATCTGGAGCGGCTGCTCCAGAATTACGATATCGGCATGCCGCTGGCCTTCAAAGGCATCGCGGAAGGGGTGGAAAACTCCAATTACTACCTCCAGACCGACCGCGGCGCCTACATCCTCACCCTCTATGAAAAGCGCGTAAACCCCGACGATCTGCCTTTCTATCTCGGCCTGATGGAGCATCTGGCCCGTCGCGGCATCGTTTGCCCCCTGCCCGTTCCGGCCCGCGACGGCGCGCTGTCGGCGACGCTGAACCGGCGGCCCTGCGCCATCGTCACCTTCCTCAACGGCCTGTCGGTGCGCCGTCCGGCGCCCGTGCACTGTGCCGCCGCAGGTGCGGCGCTGGCACAACTGCACCTGGCGGGCGAAGGCTTTGCGATCACCCGTGCCAACGCGCTGGGGCCTGCCGGGTGGAAGCCGCTGGTGGAAGTCTGCCAGCCGCATGGCGACGGCGTGGAGCCCGGCCTGGGCGAACTGATCGGCGACGCGTTCAGCGGCATCACCGCCGCCTGGCCAGACCTGCCCAGCGGCGTCATCCATGCCGACCTGTTTCCCGACAACGTCCTGTTCATGAACAACGCGGTTTCGGGCGTGATTGACTTCTATTTCGCCTGCAACGACATGTTCGCCTATGACCTGGCGGTCATGCTGAACAGCTGGTGTTTCGAGGCCGACGGCAGCTACAACATCACCAAGGGCCAGGCACTGGCGACCGCCTATCGCGCCGTGCGCCCGCTGAGCGACGCGGAAGTTGCTGCCATTCCCACCCTGATGCAGGGCGCGTCGCTGCGCTTCCTGCTTACGCGGCTGTTCGACTGGGTGCATCACGATCCCAATGCCCTGGTCCATCCCAAGGACCCGCGCGAATATTCCAAGAAGCTGCGCTTCCACCTCAAGGTCAAGCACGCCAAGGAATATGGCCTGTGAGTGAAGTGCAGCTCTTTACCGACGGCGCCTGTTCCGGCAATCCCGGGCCCGGCGGCTGGGGCGCGATCCTGCGCAGCGGCGCGCATGAGACGGAGATTTCCGGCGGCGCGCGCAACACCACCAACAATCGCATGGAACTGATGGCCGTGATCGAGGGCCTGAAAAAGCTCAAGCGCGGCGTCACGGTCGCGATCTATACGGACTCGCGTTACGTGATGGATGGCGCCGCCAAGTGGATCATTGGCTGGAAGAAGACAGGCTGGAAGACAGCCGACAAGAAGCCGGTGAAAAACGAGGATCTGTGGCGGGTGCTGGACGTGGAAATGGCCCGTCACCAGATCCGCTGGAACTGGGTGCGCGGCCATTCCGGCCATCCCGAAAATGAAAGAGCGGACCAGCTGGCCCGCTCCGCCATTCCATCCCGGACGCAGGCCGCCGGCTAGAGCTGCTGCAGCGTGTATTCGGCGCTGGAGACTTCGAAAGCGCCGGGCTCTTCGACATTGAGCGCCTTCACCACGCCATCATCCACGATCATGGCATAGCGCTGGCTGCGCTTGCCCATGCCGAACTTGCTGGCGTCGAATTCCAGGCCCACGGCGCGGGTGAACTCGCCATTGCCGTCGGCGAGCATGCGCACCTTGTCGCCCGCGCCCTGGTCCTTGCCCCAGGCGCCCATCACGAAGGCGTCATTGACCGACAGGCAGACGATGGTGTCCACGCCCTTGGCCTTGAAGGCGTCGTAATTCTGCACGAAGCCCGGCACATGCTTGGCCGAGCAGGTCGGCGTGAAGGCGCCCGGCAGCGCGAACAGCGCCACCTTCTTGCCCTTGAACAGCTCGTCGGTGGTGATGGGCGCGGGACCGCCTTCCTGTTTTTCCATCAGCGTGGTGGATGGGATCTTGTCGCCGACCTTGATCGTCATGTTCTTCGTCTCCGTTGCAGGGTTAGGTGTTTTCTTGCGCCGTGGCGGCGTTATAGTGCCGGGCGATGAGTTCCAGGGCGTCTTCGGGCGTCAGCGGCGGGGAGAAATAATAGCCCTGGCCGAATTCGCATTTCAGGCCGGTGAGCCATTCGCCATCGCGCTGGCTTTCAATGCCTTCGACCACCACCGCGCGCTTGAGGTCGTGCGCCAGCGCCACGATGGAGGCCAGCACGACTTCGCCATCGGTATCGATATCGGTGCTGCCATGACGGACCAGGAAGCTGCGGTCAATCTTCACCGTGTCGAACGGCAGGGTGCGCAGCGTGCTGAGCGACGAGGACCCGGTGCCGAAATCATCGATCGACAGGCCCGCGCCCGCAGCGCGCAGCCGTTCCAGCATCGGCACCAGGCGCGGATCGGCGGCGACGGTGCTCTCGGTGATTTCCAGGTGCAGCGTGCCCGGCGTAATACTGCTGCCCGCCAGCACGGTCTTCAGCAGGCCTTCAAGGCCCGCATCACGCACCTGGCGGCGGGAAAGATTGACGCTGACGAACAGCGGCGGCTTGAGCGGGAAGAAACGCTGCCACTCGCCAAGTTGCGCGGTGGCGCGTTCCAGCGCGAAACGGCCCAGCTCCACGATCAGACCGGTTTCCTCGGAATGGGCGATGAAATCGTCCGGCGTCACCAGCCCGCGCGTGGGATGGCGCCAGCGCAGCAGCGCCTCGAAGCCCGCGACGCTGCCATCCGCCAGACGCATGATCGGCTGGTAATGGACTTCCAACTGGTCGTGCTTCAGCGCCTCGCGCAACTCGCTTTCCAGCTCCACGGCATCGCCGGGCGCGTCGTCTTCCAGCCCGGCATCATAAACCAGCGCGGCATTGCCGCCCTGCCGCTTGGCGGCGATCAACGCCAGTTCGGCATTCTTGATCAGCGCCAGCGGATCGTCGGAATCGCTGCCCCGCGCCAGGCCGACACTGACCGGCGCGAAGATGCTGCGGCCAGCCACCAGATGCGGCGGGGCGCAGACTTCCACCGCCTTGTCGCCTGTCGCCTTGGTGTCGCGCGGCGCTTCGGCAAAGATCAGCGCGAAGCTGTCGCCGCCGGCGCGGAAGACGCGTGCCTTGAGGCCGACCAGACGGCGGGCCGTCTGGCGCAGCACCTGGTCGGCGCCTTCGTCGCCCAGGCTGGCGTGTATCGCCTTGAAACGGTCGATGTCGATCAGCGCGAACAGCGCGCCGGAAAGATCGGTGCCCAGCCCGTCCAGCGCCTGCATCATGCCGATGCGATTGCCCAGTCCGGTGAGCTCATCCTGCGTCTCGGACAGCGCCTCGCTTTCCTTGCGCTGGGTGATGTCGGCCAAGAGGCCCAGACAGTCTGATGGCAAATCTTCCTGTTCGCTGACGATGGTGGCGCGCAGTTCCAGCCAGCGCCAGCGGCCCTGACCTGCGGCGACACGGAATTCGAGCCGGAACGCCGCGCCGGGACGGGCCTGATATTCTTCCAGCGCCTGGGTGTAAATTTCGCGGTCGTCGGACTGGATCAGTACCAAAAAGTCGGAATGGGACAGCGTCACTTCATGCAGGCCGCGCCCCAGAAGCTGTGCCGCATCCGGCGACAAGGTGAGGAGCTGGCTGCGGAAATCCAGGTCAAAGACGCCCTGATGCGCCGCGCCGATGGCGGCCAGCGCCAGATTGGCGAAAGGCGTGGACGAATCCAGCACCGTGCCTTCGGGTATGCGCGCTTCCAGCAGCTTGGCCGCACCCGAACCGTGCAGGAAGGGGAGCACCGCGATTTCCTCGCTGGCAATCACCGCCAGCGCCAGCAGGATCGCGCCCGCCGCCGCGAAGCCGCCGGTGACGGCAGGGCCGGTCAGCCCCTCGCCCCAGCCGCCAATGGCCACCACTGCGCCCGCCATCGCCACCAGGGCGAAGGCGGCGGCAGACGGCGCCACGACCTGCGCCGCCTTGATGCCGCGACGGCCGCAATAGAGGAGATAGGCGGTGATGGCGCCGCCAGCGATCACCACGACGATGTTGCTGAGCAGGGTCGCGCCCGGCAGGCCGATATAGGCCAGCACACCCAGCGCAACCAGACCCCAGACGGTGCGGATGAAGTGCACATGATACCGCGGAAAGACATCGCGCAGCGGCACGATGGCATTGGCCAGGCGTGCGCCCGCCGCCAGTGCGAACATGGTCAGCATGGCGCTGAGGCCGTAAGGGCCGCCCACGCGCAGCACGATGCTGCCGTCGAACATGCCCGATGATGCCAGCCAGCTCAGCAGCAGCAGCAGCAGGCTGATCGCGACCCAGCGCGGCGCGGAATGTCCGATCAGCACCGCCAGGCCGCCGGTGATCAGCATCGCCGCCGCGATCAAGGCCGCCACCGCCGTGATGAAGATGGCAAGCTGGCGGTTGTGCGAGGCCAGCGCCGGCTCGGTCCAGGCCGAAAGCGCGGGCGGTGCGTCGGCAGACCCGACGCGGATCGCCAGCGCCGCCGTGGTGACCGGCGGAATGATGACGCGCCAGGCGCGGCGGCCATAGGCAGTGGCGGTTTCCACCGTCACGCCGGACTCCGAACTGGCGATGGCCAGGATGGCAGGCCGCGTCGCGCGCGGGAAGAATTTCAGCGCCGAGGATGGCGGCTGCCCCGCCACCAGCACGCGGATCGCAGGCCGCACGCTGTCATTCATCACCGGCAGCATGTACCAGGAGGAACCGTCGGCTTCCGGTCCGCCGGGCGCATGATAGGGCGCCAGCGCGGGCTTGAGCGCGACCATGTTTTCGGGCGACCCGAAATTCACCGGCTTCTGCGTCTCGGATCGTGCCGGCGGCGCCTGGGCCAGGACGCCGCTGCCAAGGCCGAGCCCGCCCAACAGAAGAGCGAGACAGGCGGCGGCAAGGGAACGACGTAGGGTCATGAATCTCTTGGGAAACGTCTTGGGGCCTTGCGGCGCAGCTAACCTAGCTGCGCCTCGTCGGCGAGCAAAGCAAATAGCAGATGGTCGCTCCAGACGCCGTTGATCATCAGGTAACGGCGCGCCAGTCCTTCCTCGCGGAAGCCACAGCGGGTCAGCAGGGCCTTGGACGCATCATTGGCGGTCAGACAGGCAGCTTCGATCCGGTGCAAGCCCAGGGTGCGGAAGACGAAAGGGATCAGCGCCTTGATCGCATCGGTCATGTAGCCCTGACGGGCGAAGGGCTCGCCGACCCAATAGCCCAGCGTGCAACCCTGGGTGACGCCGCGCCGGACGTTGGACAAGGTGCAGCCGCCGATCAGCGCATTGTCGGCCTTGCGCATGACGAAGAAGACATAGGCGGAATCCAGCCGCGTCTCCTTGTGATAGCGCTTGATGCGGCGGCGAAAGGCGCCGCGCGTGAGTTCGTCATCGGCCCAGACCGGCTCCCAGGGCAGCAGGAAGTCGCGGCTGAGGCCGCGCAGCTTTGCCCATTCCGGGTAATCGGCCATGCGCGGATAGCGCAGATAGATTTCGCTGCCATTGATCACAGGCTGCTGCCCGCCGGGGAATGTAAGCCCCCGCATGAAGGCGATCGGCCCCTGTTTCATCAGCGCCGACATTATTCCGCCGCGTGCGGAAGCGCGCCCGAGCCGAAGCGCCGCGCGAAGCGGTCATGGCTTTCCAGGCGGGAGACAGGACCAAGCGCGGCGATGGTGGGCGCGCCCTGCCCCATGACGCGGGCGGCATAGGATTTCACGGCGGCGAGATCGATGGCATCGAGATGCGCGACGATCTCGGCGGGCGACTGAATGCGGCCCAGTGCAAAGAGTTGTCCGGCGATCTGCTCGGCGCGGCCGCCGGCCCGCTCCAGCCCCATCAGAAGCGAGGCCTTCAACTGGGCGCGGGCGCGCCCCAGTTCGGCTTCGCTGAAATTGCCCGCCATAGCTTCCATCTCGCCCGCCACCACGGCGGCAAGCTCGCCTGCCTCGGCTTCACCGGTACCGGCATAGACGCTGAGAAAACCGCTATCCTGGAACCCGCCGGTGAAGGCATAGATCGAGTAGCAGAGGCCGCGCCTTTCGCGCGCCTCCTGGAACAGGCGCGAAGACATGCCGCCGCCGAGTGCGGCCGTATAAAGCTGGCCGACATAATAGTCGGGATCGGCGTTGGAAAGGCCGGGAAAGGCGAAGGTGATGTGCGCCTGTTCCAGGTCTTCGCCGAAGCGGACATCGCCACCGACATAGCGCGCGGGCGCCGGTGGCGTCACCGCGCCCGGCGCCAGGCCTGCGAACAGTTTTTCCGCCAGGCTCACCAGTTCGTCATGGCGGACCGCGCCCGATGCCACCAGCGTCATGCTGCCGGCGCGGTATTGCGAGGCCATATAGCCCTGCAGCAGCGGGCGGCTGAAATTGGAGACCGTTTCTTCCTCGCCCAGGATCGACCAGCCCAGCGGCTGGCCGGCATAGATCGCCGCCTGGAGGTGATCGAAGATGATGTCGTCGGGCGTATCGCGGGCCTGTCCCAGTTCCTGCAGCACCACCTGCTTCTCGCGCGCGATCTCGTCTGGCGCGAAGGCCGGGTTGATCAGGATGTCGGCCAGGAGGTCGAGCGCCAGCCCGACATCATTCTTCAGGACGCGGGCATGGAAGGCGGTCTGTTCGCGGCTGGTATAGGCGTTGAGGCTGCCGCCGACCGCCTCGATCTCCTCGGAGATGGCGCGGGCGCTGCGCCGCGCCGTACCCTTGAAGGCCATGTGCTCGAGCATGTGCGAGACGCCCATCTGGGCCTTGGTCTCGTTGCGCGCACCGGTATCGACCCACACGCCCAGGGCCGCCGATTCCAGCCCCGGCATCGGGTCGCTGACAATCTTCAAGCCGTTGAAAAGGATGGATATTTCTGGGTTCATGACCCCAGTCTAGAGGAGATGAAGTCCCGGATCAAAGGCAGGTCCCGGGCCATTGTCTCCATCCGCTCAGGCTTTGCATCGAGCCCCTGCAGCCGCTTGGGAACCGGCGGCGCGGCGCCGATGGCGCGCGCCACGGCGTCGGGGAACTTGGCCGGATGGGCGGTGGACAGCACCACCACCGGGCCCGAAATATCCTTCAGGTCGCGCGCGGCGGCGACGCCGATGGCGGTGTGCGGATCGATGATGCGGCCGGTCTGGGCATGCACCGCCCTGATGGCGTCGATGGTGGCGGTGTCATCCTTGGCGAAGGCGCTGTAGCGGGCGCGAAGCCGTGCCAGCACTTCCTGCGGCAGGCCCAGGCGCTTCTCGCGCGTGAAATCGTTCATCGCCGCCGCCGTCCAGTCGGCATCACGGTCGGCGGCTTCAAACAGCGCGCGCTCGAAATTGGACGCGACCTGGATATCCATCGAGGGCGACAGGGTGGGATGGGCGTCGCCGGAGGCATAGACGCCTTCGTTCAGGGCGCGGGCCATGATGTCGTTGGAGTTGGTGGCGATCACCAGCCGCTCTATGGGAAGCCCCATGCGCCAGGCGGCTTCGCCCGCGAAGATGTCGCCGAAATTGCCGGTGGGCACGACGAAGGTTGCGGGTTTGCCAAGGGCCGCCGTGGCGGTGAGGTAGTAGACGCTCTGCGCCGCGATGCGGGCGAAGTTGATCGAGTTGACGGCGGTCAGGCTGACCTTGTTCGCAAATCCGGTGTCGGCGAAAAGCTGCTTTACGATGCTTTGCGCATCGTCGAAGGTGCCTTCCAGTGCGATGTTGTGCACGTTGGCATGGCCGCTCGTCGTCATCTGGCGGCGCTGCACATCACTGACCCGCCCGCGCGGATGCATCACGAAGACATCGATGTTGGGCAAACCGCCCAGCGCGGCGATCGCCGCCGAACCGGTATCGCCGCTGGTCGCCGCCACGATGGTGGCGCGGCCGCCACGCTTGGCCAGGGCGCGGCTGAAGAGCTGCCCCAGCACCTGCAGCGCGATGTCCTTGAAGGCGAGCGTGGGGCCGTGGAACAGTTCGAGCAGATATTGGTTGGGCGCAATCTCCACCAGCGGCGCGATCTCGGGCGCATCGAAGTCGGCATATGCGGCGGCGATGGCTGCGCGCAGTTCGCTCTCGCTGAAGGACGGGCCGGTAAAGCGCGACAGCACCCTGTACGCCGCTTCCTGGTAGGAAAGACCAGAAAACCCCGCCAGCTCGGCGGCGCCAAATTGCGGCCAGGCCTGCGGCAGGTAAAGACCGCCATCGGGCGCCAGCCCCGCCAGCAGGACTTCGGCGAAGGACGCGGCGGGGGCCTGTCCCCGGGTGGAAATGAAGGTGTGCGCGTTCATGAGGGCCTTATAAAGCGAGCTTTTCTGCCACGCCAGAAATTACGTCCAGGCAATTCGGGCCTTGGAGATGTGATAGGCCAGCCAGACCCCCAGCAGGCACAGGGCAAAGCCGAACCAGGTCATGGCATAGCCCAGATGCTGGTTGCGGAAGGTCACCACCGTTTGCCCGCCCAGCGGCAGTCCGCCGGGGTTGGGCGCGGGCCCGGCCTCGATCAGCACGGGGGCGGCCAGATGCAGGCCCTGCGCGGCGTCAATGGCCGCAACGTCACGGGCGTACCAGATGCGCCGCGCCCGGTCCGGCGCTGGCGTGAACAGGCCCGAAGCATCCGGCACACGCCAGACGCCGGTGAGCCGGGTTTCACCGGCTGCGTTTCCGGCCGCACGGGTGGCGGGATCAAGACGGCTTTGCGGCACCACCCCGCGATCCACCAGCAAAGTACGTCCGCCTGCGGCGATGAACGGCGTCAGCACATGATAGATGCCCTCGCCCGCCGAGCTGGCGGCGAAGAAATAACTTTCCCGCGCATGATCGAAATGCCCGGTGAGCGTCACGCGGCGATACGGCATGTCCGGCGCGGTCAGCGCCTGGTCTAGCGTCAGGGGCGGCGCCGCCATGTTGCGATCCACGGTTGCGATGAGCGACAGCTTCCATTGCAGCCGCTCCAGCTGCCAGGTGCCCAGGCAACACAGGATGACGAAGGCGATCACGGTCGCGATGGTCAGGCCGGGATAGGGCCGGAAGGTCACGCCGACAACCTCATGAAAGCCGTCCTTCGCCCGCCTTGTGCTTGTATTGCAGCACCAGCAGCGCCGACTTGGCCAGGCGCAGCACGACAAAGGTGAGAAGACAGATCAGCGGGATCCACAGCAGCATGTGCAGCCAGGTGGGCGGCGACCAGGTGAACTCCACCCACAGCGCCAGCCCCGCCACGATGGCGCCCACGATCAGGATGCCGAACACGGCCGGCCCGTCGCCGGGATCGAACATGGCATAGTCCAGGCCGCAGGCAGGGCAGCCCTTGGCGACTTCAATATAGCGGGAAAACAACGGCCTCTGCCCGCATTGCGGACAGAGGCCGAAGAAGATGGCTTTCAATGTATCGGGTGGTTTCAAACCGAACCTCTAGGGCGATGGATTTTGGCCGTCCGGGCAGGAGCGCCGAGCGACGTGTACAAGACGTACACGAGCGCGGGCGCGACGAACCCGGCGGGCAAAAGATGCGCCCTAGTGGACGACAGTTCCGGCGCCCCAGACATAGATGCAGGCGAACAGGAACAGCCACACCACGTCGACGAAGTGCCAGTACCAGGCGGCGGCCTCGAAGCCGAAGTGACGCTCCGGGGTGAACTGGCCGCCCATGGCGCGGAACAGGCAGACGACCAGGAAGATCGTGCCGATGATCACATGCGCGCCGTGGAAGCCGGTGGCCATGAAGAAGGTCGAGCCATAGATCGCGGCGAAGTTGCCCGCGCCTGCGGCCAGCAGCGTGTGCGCGCCAGCTTCGAACGGCGCACGCACCAGGCCGTTGAAGCCGAAGGTGAACGGCGCATGGGCATACTCATAGGCCTGCACGGCGGTGAAGAACGCGCCCAGGATGACGGTGAGCAGCAGACCCTGAACCGCGCCCTTCTTGTCGCCGGTCTGGATGGCATGATGCGCCCAGGTCACCGTCGTGCCCGAGGTGAGCAGGATCAGGGTGTTGAGCAGCGGCAGGTGCCAGGGGTCCAGCGTGATGATGCCGGCCGGCGGCCAGGCCGCAACGCCGACATCGGCATGGAAGATGGCGGCGTTGAAATAGGCCCAGAACCAGGCCACGAAGAACATCACTTCCGACGCGATGAACAGCAGCATGCCGTAGCGCAGATGCAGCTTCACCACCGGGGTGTGGTTGCCGAACTCCACCGATTCCTTGACGATATCGCGCCACCAGCCGGCCATCGTGTAGAGCAGGCCGGCAAAGCCGATAACGAAGATCCAGGGCTTGCCCATCAGGACGCCGAAGCCTTCATAGCTTTCGTGCATCCACAGGACGGCGCCCACCATCATCACGAAGGCGAAGGCCGAACCGACGATCGGCCAGGGGCTGGGGTCAACCAGGTGGTAGTCGTGCTTTGCGTCGCTGGACATAGGTATCAAGCCCCGTAGTTATTGCCCGCCGTGCCACTGCACGAGGGAAAGGAAATAGATAAGCACCGCGAAGCCGCTGAGAAAAAGCGCCAGTGCGATGTTGCGTTTGCGGCGTTCGCGTTTCCAGTTCTGCTGGCCATCGCTCACGACCACAATGCCGGCACCATCGGAAGCTGGACCAGCTTTTCGATGATGAGAGAGGCGAACAGCGCCGTCAGATAAACCAGCGAGACGCCGAACAGGCGGCGGGCGGCGGGCTCCTTGGCCGCGTCGCGCTCGCGGAAGGTGGCGATGGCGGCGGCCAGGAACCACAGGCCCAGGGCCGTGGCGCAGGCGAGATAGAGCCAGCCCGCCGCACCCACCAGCGCCGGGGCCAGGCCCAGCGGCACCAGCACCAGCGTATAGAGCAGGATCTGCAGGCGGGTATGGGCCTTGCCCTTCACCACCGGCAGCATCGGCACGCCGGCACGCGCATAATCATCGCTGCGCCACAGCGACAGCGCCCAGAAGTGCGGCGGCGTCCACATGAAGATCACGGCCACATACAGCAGCGGCGCCAGGTCGAGCGAACCGGTGACGGCCGCCCAGCCGATGGCCGGGGGCAGCGCACCGGAAAGACCGCCGATCACGATGTTCTGCGGCGTGCGGCGCTTCAGCCAGAGCGTGTAGACCACGACATAGAAGAAGACCGTGAAGGCCAGCAGCCCCGCCGCGAGGAAGTTCACGAACAGGCCCATCATCGCGACCGAGATCACCGACAGGGTCCAGCCAAAGGCCAGTGCGTCGTCACGCCCGACATGGCCCAGCGGGATCGGCCGCGTCGCCGTGCGGGCCATCAGCACATCGATGTCACTGTCATACGCCATGTTGAGGCAGCCCGACGCACCCGCCGCGACCGCGATGCAGAGCAGCGCGGTGAAGGCGGTGAGCGGGTGGACGGCGCCCGGCGCGGCAACGATGCCGGCCAGGCCCGTGAACACCACCAGCGACATCACGCGCGGCTTAAGCAGCGAGAAGAAATCGCCGACCGTGGTGACGCGAGGCTCAGGAAGGGTGTGTGACAGCGACATGATTTACTTGACGTGCGGCAGCTCGTTGAACTGATGGAACGGCGGCGGCGACGGCAGCGTCCACTCCAGCGTCGTGGCGCCTTCGCCCCAGGGATTGTCACCAGCCGGACGCTTCTTCAGGAAGGCCTCGATGCACATGACCAGGAAGATGATCACGCCAAAGCCCGCGATGAAGGCGCCGATGGACGACCAGTAGTTCCAGCCCGCGAAGGCATCCGGATAGTCCGCATAGCGGCGCGGCATGCCGGCCAGGCCCAGGAAGTGCATCGGGAAGAAGGCGAGGTTCACACCCACGAAAGTGACGTAGAAGTGCAGCTTGCCCAGCGCTTCGCTGTACATGTAGCCGGTAAACTTCGGGAACCAGAAGTAGAAGCCTGAGAAGATCGCGAACACGGCGCCCAGCGACAGCACGTAGTGGAAGTGCGCCACGACGTAATAGGTGTCCTGCAGCACGACGTCGACGCCGGCATTGGCCAGCACGACGCCGGTGACGCCGCCCACGGTGAAGAGGAAGACGAAGCCGGTGGCCCACAGCATCGGGGTCTTGAAGTCGATGGAGCCGCCCCACATCGTCGCGATCCACGAGAACACCTTGATGCCGGTCGGCACCGCGATGACCATGGTGGCGAAGACGAAATAGGCCTTGGTATCGACCGTCAGGCCCACCGTGTACATGTGGTGCGCCCAGACCAGGAAGCCGATGAAGCCGATCGCGACCATGGCGTACGCCATGCCGAGATAACCGAACACCGGGCGGCGCGAGAAGGTAGCGATGACATGGCTGATCATGCCGAAGCCCGGCAGGATCAGGATGTACACTTCGGGATGGCCGAAGAACCAGAACAGGTGCTGGTAGAGCAGCACGTCGCCGCCGCCGGCCGGATCGAAGAAGGCGGTGCCGAAATTGCGGTCGGTCAGCAGCATGGTGATGGCGCCCGCCAGGACCGGCAGCGACAGCAGCAGCAGGAAGACGGTGACCAGCATCGACCACACGAACAGCGGCATCTTGTGTAGGGTCATGCCCGGCGCGCGCATGTTGAAGATGGTGGTGATGAAGTTGATCGCGCCCAGGATCGAGCCCGCGCCCGCGATGTGCAGCGAGAAGATGGCGAAGTCCATCGCCGGACCGGTCGAATAGGTGGTCGAGAGCGGTGCATAGATCGTCCAGCCGCCGCCAACACCCAGGCCGCCCGAGTCGCCTTCCACGAACATGGACAGCACCAGCAGCGCGAAGCTGAAGGGCAGCAGCCAGAAGGAAATGTTGTTCATGCGCGGGAACGCCATGTCCGGCGCGCCGATCATCAGCGGCACCAGCCAGTTGCCGAAGCCGCCGATCATGGCGGGCATGATCATGAAGAACACCATGATCAGGCCGTGGCCGGTCACGAAGACGTTGAACTGGTGCGGGTCGTGCATGATCTGCAGGCCCGGGAACATCAGTTCCGCGCGCATCAGCATCGAGAAGGCGCCGCCGATCACGCCGGCGATAACCGCGAAGATAAGGTACATCGTGCCGATGTCCTTATGGTTCGTGGAATAGACGTAGCGCCGCCAGCCGGTGGGGTGGCCGTGATCGCCGTGATGATCGTCGTGGTGGGCTTCGGAGTGTGTGGTCATGGCGGTGCTTCCTAGTTCGACGCGAGGCGGGTGGCGCCATTGTCGAGAGCGGCGAGAGCGGAAAACTTCTTCTTGGCCTCAGCGAGCCACGCCGCATATTCGGCGTCGGTCACGACATGGACTTCGATGGGCATGTAGGCATGGCTGGCGCCGCACAGTTCGGAGCACTGGCCGTAATAGACGCCGGTCTTTGTGGCCTTGAACCAGGTGTGGTTGTAGCGGCCCGGCACGGCGTCCATCTTCACGCCGAACTGCGGGATGGTCCAGCTGTGGATCACGTCGGCACCGACGGTCTCGATCACGATGTTCTTGTTCACCGGCACGACCACGGCGTTGTCGGTGCCCAGCAGGCGCGGCTTGCCTGCGGCCTTGGCGGCGGCGTCTTCAAGGTGGAGGCTGTCGAAGGTGAAGCCGCCAGTGCCGGTATACTCATAGGTCCAGAACCACTGCTTGCCGATGGCGCGGATGCTGACATCGGCCTTGGGGATATCGTGCTGGAGATAGAGCAGCTTGAAGGACGGAATGGCGATCACCACCAGGATGATGACCGGGATGATGGTCCAGGCGACTTCCAGGACGACATTGTGGCTGACCTTGGACGGCGTCGGGTTGACGCTGGCGCGGAACTTGAGAACCACCCAGACCAGCAGCCCGAGCACGAACAGCGACACCGCCGTGATGATCCAGACCAGCTCCATGTGGAAGCTTTCGATCTGCACCATCACCGGCGAAGCGGCTTGCTGGAAGCCGAGCTGGAAGTCCTTGATCTCCGCCAGGGCGGGGCTGGCCGCCAGGGTCAGCGCCAAAGCACCCAGGACTGCGCCGATGCCGGTTTTCCGGAAAAGCATGTGCGACCTCGCATAAGGGCTGGAGTTTCCCCCGCCCGTTTTCAGATTCTTGGGGGGATTTAGAGGGGTTAAGCCCTTAAAGTCATTGCGACCTTATAGCACGGGCCACCTGCGGCCCACGCCCCCGTGTTTCCAACGGCTTGCGGGATAGGCTGTCGCACCCGATATCTAGCGTCCAAAGCGCATTTTTGCCCGTTTTCCAGGAAAACCCGCCATGTCCGATACCGACCTGTTCTTTTCCCGTACCGGCATGGACCCGGACAGTGTGCAGCGCACCGTGGACCAGGCCCTGCGGAACGCCGACGATGGGGAACTCTTCCTGGAATACAGCCAGTCCGAATCGTTCGCCTTTGACGATGGGCGGCTGAAGGCGGCGACCTTCGACACCAGCCAGGGTTTCGGCCTGCGGGCGGTGGCGGGCGAAGCCACCGGCTATGCCCATGCCAGCGAAATTTCCGAAAGCGCCATCGCGCGGGCGGCCAGCACGGTCCAGGCCGTGGCCAAGGGTTACTCGGGAACGCAGACCGCCCCGCCCGCCCGCACCAACATCAAGCTGTATGCCGATATCGATCCGCTGGAGACGGCGGGATTCGAGAAAAAAGTGAAGCTGCTGGAAGACATCAATGCCTATGCCCGCGCCAAGGATTCGCGGGTGCGGCAGGTGTCCGCCTCGCTGGGCGGCGAATGGCAGCGGGTGGAGATCATCCGCGCTGGCGGCGAACGCTATTCCGACATCCGCCCCCTCGTCCGGCTGAACGTCTCGGTGGTGGCCGAGGAGAATGGCCGCCAGGAATCCGGCAGCTTCGGCGGCGGCGGCCGCAGCGGCTATGAAACCTATCTCGATCCCGATTATTGGCAGGCGGCGGTGGACGAAGCCCTGCGCCAGGCGCTGGTCAACCTGAAGTCGGTGCCCGCGCCCGCCGGTGAGATGACGGTGGTGCTGGGTCCGGGCTGGCCCGGCATCCTGCTGCACGAAGCCATCGGCCACGGGCTGGAAGGCGACTTCAACCGCAAGAAGACCTCTGCCTTCGCCGGCCTGCTGGGCGAGCGCGTCGCCGCCAAGGGCGTGACGGTGGTGGATGACGGCACCATCGATGGGCGTCGCGGTTCGCTCAGCATCGACGACGAAGGCACGCCGACCTCGCGCACCGTGCTGATCGAGGACGGGATTCTGAAAGGCTATATGCAGGACCGGCAGAACGCGCGGCTGATGGGCGTTGCGCCCACCGGCAATGGCCGCCGCCAATCCTATGGCTCGCCGGTGATGCCGCGGATGACCAACACTTACATGCTGGGCGGCGACAAGGACCCGGCGGAGATTCTGTCCAGCGTGAAGAAGGGCATCTACGCCACCAATTTCGGCGGTGGCCAGGTGGACATCACCAACGGCAAGTTCGTCTTCTCCTGTACCGAGGCCTACATCATCGAGGGCGGCAAGCTGGGCCATGCCATCAAGGGCGCCACCCTGATCGGCAACGGACCGGAGGCGTTGACCCGTGTCACCATGATCGGCAACGACATGAAGCTGGACACCGGCATCGGCACCTGCGGCAAGAACGGCCAGAGCGTGCCGGTGGGCGTGGGCCAGCCGACGCTGCGGCTCGACGGCCTGACCGTGGGCGGCACGGCGCAGGCCGCATGACCATCATTTTCAAGATCGTGCCGCGCGGCGAGTGGGACGCTGCGGGCGAGAACTATAACGGCTCGGCGCACGACCAGGCCGACGGCTTCCTGCATTTCTCGACCGCGTCGCAATTGCCCGAGACGCTGCGGCTTTATTATGCGGGGCAAAACGACCTTGTGCTGCTGGCCGTGGATGCGGCCGCGTTAGGGGCCGCGCTCAAATGGGAACACTCACCGTCGCGCGGCGAGGATTTTCCGCATCTGTTTGCTGCCCTGCGCCGCAGCGCCGTGCAGTGGGTAAAGCCGCTGACGCGCGGCGCGGACGGCGTGCACTTGCCGATATGGTGACGGCGCGCCGTTCTGCAACGGCGCGCCGCACAGGCTGAAAATCAGCCGCCGGCCTTGTAGCTCTTGTTGTAGCCGTTGCGCTCGTTGATGACGGTGATGTCGCCATTGGGACGGATACGCAGGCGCAGGCCATAGGCCTTGTCCACCGCGCCAGCCGCCGGGTTGGGATTGGCAATCATGTTGAAATCGCTGTTCACCTGCGGCGCATTGCGCGCGGCGTGCAGCAGCCACAGGCCCTGGTAGCGCGGATTGGACTTGATGACATTCACCCGGTCCGGGTCGCCGCCCTTGGTCGGGCTGTTGCCCATGATGGTGACGATGGGCTGCAGCGAATTGACCATCGCCGGGCTGCCCGACCATTGCGTGCCATGATGGCTGGAAAGATAGACATCGACCTTGCCGACCTTGTCTTCGGGACAGAAGAGGTCCTTTTCGCGGTCCCAGGTCAGGTCGCCAAAGGCGGCGATCTTGGTCTTGCCATAGGTGATGACGACGCTGGTGGAGCGGGTGTTCTCTTCGCCGCCATTCGACGCCATGCCGGGCATGGCGGCACATTCCGGCACCGCACCGCGTGAACCCGGCGGCGCCTTGGCCGGCATCTTCGCATCGGCGCTGATCACGGCGATGTCCATGCCGTCGATGCGGATGTGATCGCCGGTCTTGACGACGCGATGCTTGGCGCCGGTGGCAGCGATCTGCTTCAGGTAATTGCGATACTGCGCCTCGGTGGAATTGGGCGGCGGCATTTCCGGATCGGCCGGGGGCGGCGGCACCACGCCGCCACGGCCCGCCGACGGCTTGCCATCGGCGCCGATGACGCGCCAGTCCGGGCCCAGCATGCCGCCGGTGCCCATCGTGCCGCGAATTTCGCGGTTCTCGCCATGATCGACAAACGTGTCGATCTTGATGCGGCTGATGAAACCTTCCAGGCCGCCGATATGGTCGCCGTGATAATGCGTGGTGATGAGGTAATCGACCTTGGTGCCGCCCGCCGCCTTGATCGCATCGACCAGGCGCTGTGACGACGGATAGGTGCCGGTGGCGCCGCTGGCGTCGGGATTGCCGGTGTCGATCACCACGACCTTCTTGTTCGGGGTGACGAAGACGGTGCCGCCGCCGCCTTCCACATCGACCGAGATCATCTGCAACGCGTCGTCGCGGCGCTGCGCCAGCGCGGGAGCGGAAAGAATGGCGGCGCCGGCCAGCAGCACCAGGACAGATTTGCGGTTCATGTGAGTTTCCCTGAAAGACGCGATGCGGAACTGGCGTCCGCTTTGACGGCGAACGCTACAGCCAAAGCGCGACTTCGCAAAGACGCTTTCCGTGCCATCTTGGCCGGGCTATACGGCTTGGCATGATCCCACTTCCCGGCAAGGCCCACGACCTGGGCGGCGGCTTCATCGTCCGGCGGCTGCTGCCGCAGACCGGGCGGCGGACCGTCGGCCCCTTCGTCTTCTTCGACTATTTCGGCCCGGTGGAATTTCCGCCCGGGCGCGGCATTGATGTGCGGCCGCATCCGCATATCGGCCTGGCGACGATCACCTACCTGTTCGACGGCGGCCAGACCCATCGCGACAATATCGGCTCGCTGCAGGAAATCCGGCCCGGCGACGTCAACTGGATGACGGCGGGACGCGGCATCGTCCATTCCGAGCGCACCGGCGCAGCGATGCGCGATCATGGCCATCGCCTGTGGGGCATCCAGAGCTGGATCGGCCTGCCCGAGGCAGACGAGCAGTGCGCCCCCAACTTCCAGCACTTCCCCGCCAGCGCGCTGCCCGAGCGTACCGAGAAAGATGTGACGCTGCGCATGATCGCCGGATCGGGCTTTGGCCTGACCTCGCCGGTGCGGACCTATTCGCCCATCCTGTATGTCGACGCGAAATTCGAGGCCGGCGGCAGCCTGCATTACGGCCTGGAGCACAAGGAGCGCGCCTTCCTGGTGGTCGAGGGCGAAGTGGAAAGCGGCGGCGAACTTTCCGGCACCGAGCGCCATGTGGCAGGTTCGATGCTGTTCCTCTATCCCGAGGAAGAAGTGACGCTGTTCGCCCATGCCCCGGCGCGCGTGATGCTGGTGGGCGGTGCGCCGCTCGATGGTCCGCGTCATATCTGGTGGAATTTCGTCGCCTCAGACCGCGCCCGCATCGAACAGGCCAAGGAGGACTGGCGCGAGAACCGCTTCGGTCCCATCCCCGGCGACGACCAGGAATTCATCCCGCTTCCGGAGTAGTGAGGAACGGCGCGCGCAAGCGCGCGAGCAGGTCTTGTGATGCTGTGGCAGTCGCGGCGGCGATAGGGGGAAAAATGAAATACAACCGTCTGGGCAATACCGGCCTGCAGGTTTCCGAACTCTGCTTCGGCACCATGACCTTTTCCGGCGCCAACTTCCTGGGCGGCGTTGTCGGCAAGCAGACACAGACCGAAGCCACCCAGCTGATCGGCCGGGCGCTGGAAGCGCGGATCAACTTCATCGATACCGCCAATGTCTATGCGCTGGGCGAATCCGAAACCATGACCGGCCAGGCCCTGAAGGATGTGGGCGCGGTCCGCAGCGATGTCGTGATCGCCAGCAAGGTGTTCGGCCGCATGGCGCCCGGCCCCAACGATATCGGGGCTTCGCGCGGCCATATCATGGACAGCATTGGCCGCAGCCTGGAACGGCTGCAGACCGATCACATCGACCTCTACCAGATTCACCAGTCCGACATCGCCACCGGCGTCGAGGAAACCATGCGGGCGCTGGACGATCTCGTGCGCCAGGACATGGTCCGCTATATCGGCGTCTCCAACTGGGAGGCCTGGAAAATCATGAAGGCCAACGGCATTGCCGACAAGCGGGGCTGGACGCGGATCGAAACCAACCAGGCTTATTATTCGCTGGCCGGGCGCGATATCGAGCAGGAGCTGGTGCCGCTGATGGCCGACCAGCAGATTGGCTGCCTGGTGTGGAGCCCGCTGGCCGGTGGCTACATGGCGGGCAAATATACGCCGGGCGGCGAAGCGCAGGCGCCGGGACGGCGTGCCGGTTTCGACTTCCCGCCGATCGACAAGGACCAGGCCGACCGCATCGTGCTGGCGATGCGGCCCATCGCGGCGGCGCATGGCGTATCGGTGGCGCGGGTGGGGCTGGCCTGGGTGCGGCAGAAGCCGTTTGTCACCTCGACCATCATCGGGGCCAAGACGATGGCGCAACTGAACGACAATCTGGAAGCGGTGACGCTGGAACTGACAGCGGACGAGATCGCGACGCTGGACGCGGTCAGCGCCGACCGGCCGCAATATCCGCACTGGATGGCGAAGCGGAACAACGGCACGCGGCTTTACACCGGCGAGCCGGTCACGTTCGGCGGGATACCCTCGCCCAAAGTCTAGTTCCTGACTGTCATGGCCCGGCGAAGACGGGCCATCCAGGGCCACAAGTACTGGCGCAGGTTGCCCCAGGATTCCCGCTTTCGCGGGAATGACAGGTTGTGAACGTTGCGCCATCCGCTCCGCATGCAGCGCGAAGGCGTGCGCGATGGCGGCATCGCATTGCGCCAGGAAGGCGGCGAGCCAGGCCCGGCGCGCGGCAATATGTTCGCGCGTCGCGCGGCTATAGTCACCGTGCACGAAGCGGTTCTGGTTGCCGGGCTGGCCGCCGCGACGGCGGCGGCCAGCTTTGGCCGATGGCGCGCTGTCGCGCGCGGGGCCGCCGCGTTTTTTCTTAAGTGCAATCCACGGCTTGATTTTCGCACCCATTCGAACCTCCGGAATTTGGAGGGCCCCTCCCCTCCACATGCGCCATCCCTTTCGGACAGGAGTGTAGGAAAGGACGGCGGCGGCGAACACGGGGATATGTGGAAGCCCGATTTCGGCGTGAAGACGCGGAAACAACACGCGAAATCGGCGAAAGCGGCTGGTGGATAGGGCGCGTGACTAGAGGAAGTTATACTCGGTGAAGAGCGGCGTGAGATCACGCCCCCATACGCCGTAATAATTCTTCAGCATCTCTTCGGCGCGGGTATAGCCGCGATTGACCAGCTCGCGCAGCGGATTGAGGAAACCGTCCTCGCTCATGCCGCCGCCATCCAGCGCGGCGCGGCGCTTGAGGCCCGCCGAAGAGATTTCCAGCATGCGATGCGCCAGTTCGTGCACCGTCGCCTTGCGGAACGGCGTCTTGAAGCCCTGCTTGGCGACGCCATCGCGCAGCGCCTGGCGTTCTTCCGCCGTCCAGTCCTTGACCAGGTCCCAGCAGGCATCCAGCGCAACATCGTCATAGAGCAGGCCAACCCACAAGGCGGGCATGCCGCAGATGCGCCGCCACAGCCCGCCATCGGTGCCGCGCATTTCCAGGAACGACTTCAGCCGCACTTCCGGGAAAATGGTGGTGAGATGATCGGCCCAGTCGCTCATCGAGGGTTCGATATGGGCGACCTCGGGAATTTCGCGGGCGAGGAACTTGCGGAAGCTCTTGCCCGCCACGTCGATATACTTGCCGTCGCGATAGACGAAATACATCGGCACATCGAGCGCGTAATCGACATAACGCTCAAAGCCCATGCCATCGTCGAACACCCAGGGCAGCATGCCGGCGCGGGCATTGTCGACATCGGTCCAGACCTGCGCCCGGTAGGAGAGAAAACCGGAAGGCCGCCCTTCGCGGAAGGGCGAGTTGGCGAACAGCGCCGTGGTGATGGGCTGCAGCGCCAGCGCGACGCGGAATTTCTTCACCATGTCGGCTTCGGAGGAGAAATCGAGGTTCACCTGCACGGTGCAGGTGCGGAACATCATGTCCAGGCCATAGCCGCCCACGGTGGGCATGTAGCGGCGCATGATGCCGTAGCGGCCCTTGGGCATCACCGGCACTTCGTCCAGCCGCCAGTCGGGCGCGAAGCCGAAGCCCAGCATGCCGACGCCGATCTCGGTGGCGACTTCGCGGGTCTCTTCCAGATGGGTGTTCACCTCGGCACAGGTTTCATGCACCGTTTTCAGCGGCGCGCCGGAGAGTTCGAACTGGCCGCCGGGTTCGAGGCTGAGCGAGGCGCCGTTCTTGGTCAGGCCGATGATGTTGTCGCCTTCCTTCAGCGGCACCCAGCCGAAACGCGCCATGCCTTCCAGCAACTGGCGGATGCCGGGCTTGCCGTCATAGGCGATGGGTTTGCGGGTCTTGAGGTCGTAGACAAATTTCTCGTGCTCGGTGCCGATGCGCCAGTCGGCCCGGGGCTTGTTGCCCTTGGAGAGATGCAAAACCAGGTCGTCGCGGCTCTGGATCAGGCCGCCGGCGGATTGCGGAATGGACATGAATACCTTCTGGCGGGTCCCTGGGCGCTAGTTAGGCATCCGGCGAGGCAGGCGCAAGAGCAGCGGGAAAATCCCCCGCCACGCTCTGCCATATCGCCAGCGCCGCCAGCGCGGCGGTGTCGGCGCGCAGGATGCGCGGCCCCAGCGTCACCGGCATCACGAATGGCAGGGCGCGCAGCATGGCGCGCTCGGCCGGATCGAAGCCGCCTTCGGGGCCGGTGAGGATGGCGGCGGGCGCGGGCGCGGCGGCCTGTGCCATTGGCTTCGCGTCACCGCCCTCGTCGCAGAAATAAAGCCGCCGTTCTTGCGGCCAGGACGCCAGCAGCTTTTCGAGCGTTAGCGGCGCGGCGATTTGCGGCACGCAGACACGATCCGACTGTTCCGCCGCCTCGATGGCGTTGGCGAGCAGGCGCTCCGCGTTGACGCGGCTGACGATGGTGCGGCGGGTGAAGACCGGCTGGAGTTTCGCCACGCCCAGCTCCGTCGCCTTCTGCGCCAGGTAATCAGCCGGTGTCTTCTTCACCGGCGCAAAGACCAGCCACAGATCGGGCACCGGCGCTTGCGGCGCGGTCTGCGCCAGCGCCCGCACGATGCCGCCGCGCTTGCTCACGGTTTCCAGTTCCGCAAGCCATTCGCCGTCGCGGCCATTGAACAGGCAGACGCGGTCGCCCGGTTTGCCCCGCAGCACATGCAGGAGATAATGTGCGTGCCCATCCGACAGCGGCAGCGCCACGCCTGCGCCCAGATCGGCAGTCACATAAAGCCGGGTACGCCCGCCCGTTTCCATCAACGCGTCAGCCATGCCAGACTAAAGCCTGCATGACACAAACTGCGCAACCCGCCGACGCCATCGCCGCGCCCTGGATGGAGGCCCTGCCCCCGCGCGTGCGGCCCTACCTGCAACTGATGCGGCTGGACCGGCCCATCGGGGTCTGGCTGCTGTTCTGGCCCTGCGTCTTCGGGCTGGTGCTGGGGGCCACTGTGCAGGATCGCAGCTTCACCGACTGGCGCGACCTTTATTACAGTATCCTGTTCGGGCTGGGCGCCATCGTGATGCGGGGCGCGGGCTGCACCTTCAACGACATCATCGACCGCAAGTTCGACGCAGCGGTGGCGCGCACCCGGGGGCGGCCCATTCCATCGGGCGCCGTCAGCGTCGAGGCCGCGCTGGTCTTCCTGGTGGCGCAATGCCTGACGGGGCTGGTCATCCTGCTGCAGCTCAACAATTTTGCCGTGGCGCTGGGCGCGGGCTCGCTGCTGCTGGTGGCGGCCTATCCCTTCATGAAGCGGATCACCTGGTGGCCGCAGGCCTGGCTGGGCCTGACCTTCAACTGGGGGGCGCTGCTGGGCTTCGCCGCCCAGACCGGCAACATCGGCTGGTCCGACGCCATGCTCTATGCGGGCCTCATCTTCTGGACCCTGGGCTATGACACCATCTATGCCCTGCAGGACAAGGATGACGACGCCCTGATCGGCGTGAAGTCCACCGCGCGGCTGTTCGGCGCCAACACCAGGGCTTGGGTGGCGCGCTTCTATGTCATCGCCTTCGTGCTGGTGCTGGCCTCTGGCTATGCCGCCCATACCGGCTGGCTGTTCACGCCGCTGATGCTGGCGGCGGGAGCGCACTTGGCCTGGCAGGTGAAAAAGCTGGAGGCCGAGGATGGCGATGGTGCGTTGGTGCTGTTCCGCGCCAACCGCAATACCGGCGCGCTGATCGCCATCGCGTTCCTCGCCGCCAACTGGTTCGGATGAACCTAGAACGCGATCCTGCCGGTGAGGATTTCCCAGAACATTCTCCCGTCGCCCATCAGGCTGTAGAGCGGATAGCGGAAAGTCGCGGGCCGGTTCTTCTCGAAAAAGAAATGTCCATACCAGGCAAAGCCATAGCCGCAGACCAGCGCCAGCCCGAACAGGCCGATACGCCCCGTCAGCAGCGACGCCAGCAGCAGCACCAGCGCCAGCGAAGTGCCGACGAAATGAATCCGCCGCGTCGCCCGCCTGGCATGCTCGCTGAGATAGAAGGGATAGAATTCGGCAAAGCTGCGATAGGTCATGCGCACCTCCCGGCGGCAGCTTGCGCCAGGACTCAACGCCTGAAAAGGGCGCGGCCATGACCGCCCTGCCGATCCTGAGCTGGCATGGCCTGCTGCTTTTCACCGTGGGGGAATTGCTGTTCTCGCTTT
Source organism: Alphaproteobacteria bacterium (assembly GCA_947462105.1). Classification (GTDB taxonomy): domain Bacteria; phylum Pseudomonadota; class Alphaproteobacteria; order Micropepsales; family Micropepsaceae; genus Rhizomicrobium. The sequence goes on along the minus strand of CANHNJ010000001.1, from coordinate 97,435 downwards.
CGCCCGGCCCCACCGTGGCGATGGTCACCGCCTATGGCTTCCGCAGCGGCTGGCGCGCCGCTTTGCTGGCCAATGGCGGCGTGCAACTGGGCAACGCGATCTGGTACCTCCTGTTCGCCGCCGGACTGGGGGCGCTGGTCACCGGCTGGCCCGATGCCCTGCGCACCTTGCGCTATGCCGGCGCGGCCTACCTGCTGTGGCTGGGCGCGACGGCCTTGTGGCACAGCCGCCACCCGCATGCCGCCGCCAAGCGGCCTGAGCTGCGGCAGGGGCCATTCGTCCAGGCGCTGCTGACCCAGATCGGCAATCCCAAGGCGATGCTGTTCTTCGGCGCCTTCCTGCCGCCCTTCATCGACACCGGCGCGCCACTGCTGCCGCAATATGCCGTGCTGTTCGTGGTAACGATGCTGGGCGAAGGCCTGGTGCTGGGCGGTTATGGCTGGCTGGCGGCCAGGAGCGGACGCCTGGCGGCGGCGCATCACGACCTTTGGCGCGAACGCCTCAGCGGCGCGATGATGCTGGTATTGGGGATATTCTTCGCGTGGACCACATGACGCCGCAAGACTTCATCCGCGACAACACGCTGGCACTGGCGCCGCCGCTGGTGCCGGAGATCACGCTGCGGCTGGCCACCGAAGTCGTGCCGCTGTGGAAGAAGACCGAGGAGGAACTGGAGGAGATGGGTGTGCCGCCGCCCTACTGGGCCTTTGCCTGGGCCGGTGGGCAGGCGCTGGCGCGCTACATTCTCGACAACCCGCAGGTCGTGGCGGGGAAAAGCGTGCTCGATATCGGCAGCGGCTCCGGGCTGGTCGGCATCGCCGCGATGCAGGCAGGGGCAAAGGCCGTGACCGCGGCAGACATCGATGCTTTTGCCGCCACCGCCATCGCGATGAACGCACAGGCCAATGGCGTGACGCTGAAGGTGGCGACCTGCAACCTGATCGGCGGTCACGCGCCCTGGGAGGTGATCCTGGTCGGCGACCTGTTCTATGAGCGCCCGCTGGCGGAAAGCCTGCTGGCCTGGCTGGGCCCGCTCACCTGCCCGGTGCTGATGGGCGATCCGGGACGCAGCTATTTCCCCAAGGCAGGCGTGGAGAAGCTGAGCACATATAATGTGCAGACGACGCGCGACCTTGAGGACCGCGAGATCCGCGAAACCAGCGTGTATCGATTGGTCCGGGGCTAGGCGGTTCCCCCGCCCTCTGGCAGAGTGATCGCGGTTTTGCTTGGGGGCAATCATGGCTGGTATTCCGCTCAATCCGGACGCCGAAGACAACGGCAACGAACTGAAGCGCGCCCTGGGGCCGGTCCATCTCATCATGCTGGGCATCGGCGCCATCATCGGCGCGGGCATCTTCGTCTCCACCGGCCAGGCCGCCGCCAACTATGCTGGCCCCGCCGTCGTCATCTCCTACCTGGTCGCCGGAACCGGCTGCCTGCTGGCCGGGCTCTGCTATGCCGAGTTCGCCTCGATGATCCCGGTGGCGGGCAGCGCCTACTCCTATTCCTTCGCCACGCTGGGCAAGTTCTTCGCCTGGATCATCGGCTGGGACCTGATCCTGGAATATCTCGCCGCCGGGTCCGCCGTGGCGGTGGGCTGGGCCGGATACTTCAAGGGCATGATGGCCAATTTCGGCATCACCATTCCCGATCATCTTTCGACTTCGCCCGTGACCTGGGAGGCCGCCACCGGCACCATGCACCTGTCGGGCGCCATCATCAACCTGCCCGCAGCAATCCTGATCCTGCTGCTGACCATCCTGCTGGTGATCGGCATTAAGGCCAGCGCCAGCTTCAACGCCGTCATGGTGGCGCTGAAGCTGATCGTGGTGCTGCTGGTGATCGGCTTCGGCTTCCAGTACGTCACCGCCGACAATCTGACGCCCTTCATCCCGGAAAATACCGGCACCTTCGGCCAGTATGGCTGGAGCGGCATCCTGCGTGCGTCGGGCGTGGTCTTCTTCGCCTATATCGGCTTCGATTCCGTCTCGGTCGCGGCGCAGGAAGCCAAGAACCCCCAGCGCAACATGCCCATCGGCATCCTGGGTTCGCTGGGCATCTGCACCATCCTGTATGTGCTGATGTGCATCGTGATGACCGGCATGGCCAACTACACCACCCTGAACGTGCCCCAGCCCGTCGCCACGGCGGTGGAAGCCACCGGCGGCGCGCTGGCCTGGCTGGTGCCGCTGGTCAATATCGGCGCCGTGCTGGGCCTGGGCACCGTCGTGCTGGTGCTGCTGCTGGGCCAAGCGCGCATCTTCTACGCCATGAGCCGCGACGGCATGCTGCCGCCGCTGTTCAGCAAGGTGCATCCGAAGTTCCGCACGCCGCATGTCTCCACCATCCTGATCGGCGGCGTGGCGGCCCTGCTGTCGGCCTTCCTGCCGCACGACCTGCTGATCGAGCTGGTCTCCATCGGCACCCTGGCCGCCTTCGTGCTGGTCTGTGTCTCGGTGATGGTGCTGCGCAAGACCCATCCCAATGTGCACCGGCCCTTCCGCACCCCGTGGGTTCCGATTGTTCCCATCGGCGGCATCCTGGTCTGTGGCGCGATGATGGCGGGCCTGCCGCTGGATACCTGGATCCGGCTGGTGATCTGGTTCGCCATCGGCCTGACGATCTACTTCCTCTATGCGCGCCATCACGCCCGGACGCCCAGCTACGCCTTGAAGCGCGACTAAGACGCGCTTAAGAAGGCTCATGGCCTACAAGTCCCTGCGCGATTTCATCGCCCGTCTGGAAAAGGACGGTGAACTGGTGCGCGTGCACGAGCCCGTCTCCACCGTGCTGGAGATGACGGAAATCCAGACCCGCCTGATCGCCGAGGGCGGCCCGGCGGTGATCTTCGAAAATCCCATCCGCGCCGATGGCACGCCATCCGACATGCCGGTGCTGGTCAACCTGTTCGGCACGGTCAAGCGCGTCGCTCTGGGCGTAACGATGGGCGGCATCGAACGCACCGCCGCGCCGCAACTGCGCGAAGTCGGCGAATTGCTGGCGCAACTGCGCCAGCCGCAGCCGCCGCGCAGCCTGGGCGAAGCCGCCGAACTGCTGCCGCTGGTCAAGACCGTGCTGGCGATGAAGCCCAAGACCGTTTCCAGCCCGCCCTGCCAGGAGGTGGTGCTACGGGGCGATGACATCGACCTGACCAGGCTGCCGGTGATGACCTGCTGGCCGGGCGAGCCCGCGCCGCTGATCACCTGGCCGCTGGTGGTGACCAAGGGGCCGTCGGATTCCCGCGATGACAATTACAATCTCGGCATCTACCGCATGCAGGTGCTGAACAAGAACCAGACCATCATGCGCTGGCTGAAGCATCGCGGCGGGGCGCAGCATCATCATCGCTGGGGCAAGGAGAAGCCGGTGCCGCTGCCCGCCGCCGCCGTGATCGGCGCCGATCCCGGCATGATCCTGGCTGCGGTGACGCCGGTGCCCGAAACGCTGAGCGAATACCAGTTCGCGGGCCTGTTGCGCGGATCGCGGATGGCGCTGGCCGATTGCGTGTCGCAGCCGCTGAAAGTGCCCGCCGAGGCCGAGATCGTGATCGAGGGCGAAGTCTCGCTCAGCGACTATGCGCCCGAGGGCCCCTATGGCGATCACACCGGCTATTACAATTCGGTCGAGCCGTTCCCCATTTTCACGGTGACGGCGATCACCATGCGCAAAAAGCCGGTCTATCTTTCCACCTACACGGCGCGGCCGCCGGATGAACCGTCGGTGCTGGGCGAGGCGCTAAACGAAGTCTTCATTCCGCTCATCAAGCAGCAATTTCCGGAGATCGTGGATTTCTGGCTGCCACCCGAAGGCTGTTCCTATCGCATCGCCGTGGTGAGCATGAAGAAGGCCTATCCCGGCCATGCCAAGCGCGTGATGATGGCGGTGTGGTCTTACTTGCGCCAGTTCATGTACACCAAGTGGGTGATCGTGGTGGATGACGACATCAATGCGCGGGACTGGAAGGATGTGATGTGGGCGGTTTCCACCCGCATGGACCCGGCGCGCGACGTGACGCTGATCGAAAGCACGCCGATCGATTATCTCGACTTCGCCTCGCCGGAAAGCGGCCTGGGCTCCAAGATCGGGTTGGACGCCACCAACAAGCTGCCGCCCGAAACCCACCGCGAATGGGGCCAGAAGATCGCCATGGACGAGGATGTGGTCCGCCGCGTCACGGAAAAATGGGCGAAGCTTGGCCTGCCCGGCCCGGGCAAGCCGATCTGGAAGTAGCCACCGCTACAATTCGTGACTCTTTCGTCTCGCAAAATGCGGCGTTTGCGCCTGCAAGCCGCTTGATTGTGCGCCGCACCCTGTGTCGTGCTTGGGAAAACGGGACCGGGGGGAAACGTGCGCCATACTCAACTCTTGATTATCCTGCCGCTGGCCTGCGTCCTTGCCGGACCCGCCGCCGCGCAGGAAGCCGCCTGCACCAAGCAGCTCAAGCTCGACAATGAAATCCAGATGGAGTCGCGTGGGCCAGGACCATCCCAGGTGCCGGTCGAGATCGACGGCACCAGGCAAAATCTTGTCTTTGCCACCGCTGGCACCGCCACCCAGATCAGCGAAGACACCGCCAAGAGCCTTGGCCTGGCGATCAGCCCGAGCGACCTGGCGCTGTACGACGCCAGGGGCAACGCCCACAGCAACAAGGTGACGGCCAAGAGCTTCGCCGTGGGCACGATGCAGGGTTCGAATGTGGAGCTGTCGGTCGCGCCGCCGGGCGGACGCGGCCTGTTCTCGCTCAGCCACATGCTGCCTTTCGACATCGACGTTGATTTCGGCACCGACAAGCTGCGCTTCTTCTCGCAGGATCATTGTCCCGGTGGCGTTCTCTACTGGCAGGCCAGCGTGGTCGGCGTGCTGCCGATGACCATCGACAAGGGCCGCGTCACCGTGCCGGTGGAAATCGACGGCAAGGCGCTGACCGGCGTCATCGACACCGCCGCGATGGGCCTGCGCTTCAAGGACGCGGTTGCCGACAAGGTGCTGGGCCTCGGCGAGGGCATGACCGGCAAAAGCCATACCGGGATGCTGCGCCTGAACCAGCTGGGACTGCGCAACATCAAGTTCGACATCGTGTCGAACGGCGCCATCGAAAGCGGCAGCATCACCGCCACGGCGCGCAACCGTTCCGCTGCCCTGCAGAATGCGCTTGCCCAGCCGGAAGTGGTGATCGGCATGGACCTGTTGCGCAAGCTCCATCTCTACATGGCTTTCGGCGAGAAGAAGCTTTACATCACGCCGGCTTCGGCAAGGCCCGCACCAGCGGCCGCGCCGCCGCAACCCGCGGCGAACTGACGGGTTCTGGCGCGGCGCTTGACGCCAAGGGCGGTTTTCGGGCATCGCAATCCGATGACAGCTCCCGCAAAAGACCCGCAGGCCATTCTTGCTGCCGTCCTGGCGGCGGCGAAAAAGGCCGGCGCCGACGCCGCTGACGCCCTGTTCGTCGAAGGCGTTTCCTCTTCCGTTTCCTATCGCCTGGGCAAGCTGGAGGATGTCGAGCGCGCCGAAAGCTCTGATCTGGGCCTGCGCGTCTTTGTCGGCAACCGTGTCGCCATCGTCTCCTCCACCGATTTCTCCGCCGATGCGCTTGCCGCCCTGCCCGCCCGCGCCGTGACGATGGCCAGGCTGGCGCCGGAGGACAAGTATGCGGGGCTCGCCCCCACCGACAGGCTGGCGCGCGATATTCCCGCCCTCGATCTGGAAGACGCGGGTGAGCCCAGCGCCGAGCGGCTGGTCGAAATGGCGCGCGATGTCGAAGGCGCCGCCCTGGCGGTCAAGGGCGTGACCAATTCCGAAGGCGGCGGCGCGTCTTTCTCGCGCAGCGCCGTGGCGCTGGCGACTTCGACGGGATTCTATGGCCGCTATGCCGGCACCAGCCACGGCATCGGCGTGGCGGTGCTGGCGGGGATCGGCACCGGCATGGAGCGCGACTATGATCACGCCAGCACGCGCCATGCCAGCGACCTGCGCAGCGCCCAAGACATTGGCCGCACGGCCGGCGAGAAAGCAGTGCGGCGGCTGAATCCGCGCAGCATGAAATCGCAGAGCGTGCCGGTGGTGTTTCATCCCGACGAGGCGGCGGGCCTGCTGGGGCATTTCGCGGGCGCGATCTCGGGCGCTGCCATAGCGCGCGGCGTCTCGTTCCTGAAAGACAAGATGGGCGCGGGTATTTTCGCGCCGGGCATCACCATCATCGACGATCCGCACCGGGTGCGCGGCCTGCGCTCCAAGCCGTTCGACGGCGAAGGTGTCGCCAACATGCGCCGCGCGCTGATCGATGACGGCAAGCTGACAAGCTGGCTGCTGGATTGCGCCAGCGCGCGCCAGCTTGGCCTGGCAACCACCGGTCATGCCGCGCGCGGCACCGGCGGCCCGCCCTCCCCCTCCATCACCAATCTCTATCTGGCGGCGGGCAAGGCGTCGGTGCAGGAGCTGATCGGCGATATCAAGCAGGGCTTCTATGTCACCGAGCTGATGGGCATGGGCGTCAATGGCGTGACTGGCGATTACAGCCGTGGCGCGGCGGGCTTCTGGATCGAGAATGGCGAGATCGCCTTCCCGGTGGCCGAAGTCACCATCGCGGGCAATCTGATCGACATGTATGCCCGGCTGACGCCCGCCAGCGATCTGGCGTTCCGTCAAGGCACCAATGCACCTACCGTGCGTATCGATGGAATGACCCTGGCCGGAGCGTAACCTTGGCTCTATCGGACGATCTCGCGCTGTTGGAGGCGGCCTGCCGCGCCGGGGGCGAGATCGCGCGGCGGCGCTTCCAGGAAGGCTGCAAGAGCTGGAGCAAGCAGGGCGGCAGCCCCGTCACCGAAGCAGACCTGGAAGTCGATGCCTATCTGCGCCACACGCTGACGCAGGCGCGGCCCGATTATGGCTGGCTGTCGGAGGAAAGCGTCGATGACCGCAAACGCCTGGAGTATCACACGCTGTTCATCGTCGATCCCATCGACGGCACCGTCGCCTTCCTGAAAGGCCGCGCCCATTTCACCGTCTGCGCGGCGGTGGTGCGCGACGGCGCGCCGGTGGCAGGCGTGGTCTACAATCCCCTGCTCGATCATCTTTACAAAGCGCAGGTGGGCGGCGGCGCTTTCTGCAACGATGCCCCCATCCATGTCAGCGCCTGTCACGGCCTGGCCGGTTGCGCCATGCTGGGCGACCGCACCATGCTCACCGCGCCGCCCTGGCCGCCGATGCGGGTGGAAACCCGCAACTCGGTCGCCTATCGCGTGACGCTGGTGGCCGATGGCAGTTTCGACGCCACGGTCAGCCTTTCGGCCAAGCGCGACTGGGACCTGGCGGCGGCCGATGTCATCCTGCAGGAAGCGGGCGGCTTGATCACCGACCGGCAGGGCGCGCCGCTGGTCTACAACCGGGCGGACGCGGTGCAGCCCAGCATGGTGGCGGCCGGGCCCGCCTTGCATGCGCAAATCATCTCGCAACTGCGACAATAAGAGAGATAGCCCTGTCACGCGATTGCGCTTGAATGATGCGGCAATCCGAACGCGGACCGGTCATGGCTAAACCTCCCCCCAAGCAATTGCTGCATCTGGTGTTCGGGGGCGAGCTGGTCAGCACCGAGGGCACCGAGTTCAAGGACCTGAACAAGCTCGACATTGTCGGCGTCTATCCCAACTTCGCCGAGGCGCGCACCGCCTGGGCCGCCAAGGCGCAGGGCACGGTGGACCAGGCCCAGATGCGCTATTTCGTCGTCCATATCCATCACCTGATGGATCCTGACCACGATCAAGACCACTAAACGGTTGCACGGATAAGGCTTTTTCGCCCTCGCGGCTAAGAGTTCCCCGTGCTAGACGGACGGCGATGACGCCCCCGTCTCTCTCCCCCGCCGCCCCCTCGCCGCTCCGTGCCGGCCAGGTTCTGGCGCGGCTGCTGCGCGATTACGTCCGGGGGCAATGGCACCTCTTTGCGGCGGGCATCCTGGCCCTGCTGCTGGCCGCAGCGGCGGGCGGCATCCTGCCCCAACTGGTCAAGCTCGAGCTCAAGCAGATTTTCGACAAGGGCTCGGAATCCTGGCTGCTGCCGCTGTCGCTGATCGCCTTCGCCACCATCGCCCTGCGCGCCGCCGGCATGTTCGCGGGCCGCACCCTGATCGACACGCTGGGCGAGAAGATGGTGGCGGCGGCGCAAGCCGACATGTTCCGCAGCCTGATCCGGCGCGACCTTTCCGGCCTGAACACGCTGCATTCGGGCCAGTTCGTCTCCGGCTTTCTCTATGACGCCACCCTGCTGCGCGACGCCTACACGCTGGCGATGGCGGCGATCTTCCTGGAGGCGGTCTCGCTGGTGCTCTATCTCGGCTATGCGCTGTGGGTGGACTGGCAGCTTTGCCTGCTGGCGCTGATCGCCACGCCCGCCGTCGCCTGGGCGATGGAACGGCTGGGCGGTTCGCTGCGCCGCGCCGCCACCCGCAGCATGCAGGAAACCGGCGATCTTTCCGTGGCGCTGTCGGAAGCGATGGACGCGCGCCGCATCGTCAAGGCCTATGGCCTGGAGGCCCACGTCACCGAGCGCGTCCAGTCCAGCCTCAACCAGCGCCTGCGCACGCTGCTCAAAGCCGTGCGCCTGCGCTCCGCCGCCGCGCCGACGACCGAACTCTTCATGGGCGCGGTGATCGCGGTGGTGCTCTACGCGGCGGGCTGGCAAAGCCTGCATGCCGGGCTCACCGCCGACACCTTTGCCGGTTTCCTCACCGCCCTGCTGCTGGCGCAGCAACCGGTGCGCAATCTTAGCCAGCTCTGGCCCAGCGCCCAGCCCGGCATCGCCGCCGCCAACCGCATCTTCGCCCTGATCGACGCCAAGCCCGCCATCCTGGACGCACCCGGCGCCAAGACCCTGCGGGTCGAACGCGCCCCCAAAGGCGGCGCGGTGCGGTTTTCCGGCGTCGGCTTCGCCTATCAGGACGGCGCCGACAGCGCCATCGCCGGACTTGATCTCGACATCCCACCCGGCAGCAAGGTGGCGCTGGTGGGCCCCAGCGGTGCGGGCAAGAGCACCATCTTCAACCTGCTGCTGCGCTTCTATGATGTCGATGCGGGCGGCATCGCCATCGACGGCGCCGATATCCGCAACGTCACGCTGGCATCCCTGCGCAGCAACATCGCGCTGGTGACGCAGGAAGCGATCCTGTTCGACGAAAGCGTCACCGACAACATCGCGCTGGGCCGCGCTGGTGCCAGCCGCGCCGAGATCGAGGCGGCAGCCAGGGATGCGGCGGCGCATGACTTCATCCTGGAATTGCCGCAAGGCTATGACACCCGCGTCGGGGAAGGCGGGCTGAAGCTGTCGGGCGGCCAGCGCCAGCGCATCGCCATCGCCCGCGCCATGCTGAAGAACGCCCCCATCCTGCTGCTGGACGAAGCCACCAGCGCACTCGACACCAGCTCCGAGCGCCAGGTGCAGGAGGCGCTGTCGCGCCTGATGCATGACCGCACCACCATCGTGATCGCCCACCGCCTCTCCACGGTTCTGGATGCCACCCGCATCTATGTGCTGGACAAGGGCGGCGTCGCCGAAATGGGCACCCATGCCGAGCTGCTGGCCAAGGGTGGCCTCTATGCCGAGCTGTACAGCCATCACAATCTCGACGGGGCGGCGTGATGACCGCCACGGTTTCCCAAGACCGTCCCTGGGGGCTGAAGGCCTGGTCGGGCGTGGCGCGGGCGCTGCAGCCCCTGGCGCCGCTGCTGCTGCGCCTGCGCGCGGCGCGCGGCAAGGAAGACTTGAGCCGCCGCCATGAAAGGCTGGGCCATGCGGCCCGCCCGCGTCCCGAAGGACGGCTGATCTGGGTGCATGGCGCCAGCGTGGGCGAAAGCCTGTCGGCCCTGCCCCTGGTGGAAAAGCTGATGGCGGATGGCTTCCAGCTGCTGGTCACCAGCGGCACCGTCACCAGCGCCACGCTGCTGGCGCAACGCCTGCCCTCCGGCGCGATCCACCAGTATGTGCCCTTGGACATGCCCGGCGCGGTCGCCCGTTTCCTCGACCACTGGCAGCCGGAAGCCGGGCTGTTCGTGGAATCCGATCTGTGGCCCAACCTGATTGGCGCGGCCCGCGTGCGCGGCGTCAAGCTGGCGCTGGTCAATGCCCGCATCTCGGCCAAGTCGGCGGAAGGCTGGCGGCGTGCGCCGAAGATGGCGGCAGCGCTGCTGGGTACGTTCGATCTCTGCCTGGCGCAGGATGAAGAGATCGCGGTGCGCTTTCGCGCCATCGGCGCGCGCAACGTCACGGTGGTGGGCAGCCTGAAGGCCGACGCGCCGCCGCTGCCCGCCGAACCGCAGGCGCTGGCGGCCTTGCAGGACATGATCGGCGGCCGCCCGCTGCTGATCGCGGCCCAGACCCATGAAGGCGAGGACGAGACCATCCTGCCGGCCCATGACCTGCTGCGGGCCCAGTTTCCCGATCTTCTCACCATCATCGTGCCGCGCCATCCGATGCGTGGCGCGGCCATCGCCATGCTGTGCGGAACGCGCGGCGCGGCCCGCCGGGCGCTGGGCGATGCCATCACCGCGTCCACCGCCGTCTATATCGCCGACACGATGGGCGAGCTGGGCCTGTTCTATCGCTTGGCGCCCTTCTGCTTCATCGGCGGCACGCTGGTGCCACTGGGCGGACACAATCCGCTGGAGCCCGCCTCGCTGCACTGCGCCGTGCTGGCCGGGCCGCATCGCGCCAGTTCGCAGGGCGCCTTCGACGCCATCCTGGCGGCGCAGGGCCTGGGCTCGGTGGAATCCAGCACCGACATCGCCGCCACGGCCGCAAAGCTGCTGACCGACGCCGATGCCGCGACGCGCGCCGGACAGGCCGCCCGTGGCGGCGCGATGGCGCTGCAGGGCGCGGTCGCGAAAACCGTGACGCTGTTGCGGGAAATGCTGGCCGATGCGCGCGCCTGATTTCTGGAAACATCGCGGCCCGGTGGCGCAACTTCTGGCGCCGCTGGGCCACCTTTATGGCATGAGCATCGCGTGGAAGGCGGCGCATGCCAGTCCCTATCGTGCCGCCATGCCGGTGCTGTGTGTCGGCAACCTGACAGCGGGCGGCAGCGGCAAGACGCCGGTCGCCATCGCCATCGCAAGGCTTCTGCAGGCGCGCGGCAAGAAGCCGGTCTTCCTGACGCGTGGCTATGGCGGCAAGGCGCAAGGCCCGCTGCTGGTGAAGCCGCATCATGACGCCAGATTGATGGGCGACGAGGCGCTGCTGCTGGCACGGGCCGCGCCCACTATCGTCTCCCGCGACCGCGCCCTGGGTGGCGCGCTGGCGGGCGACGAAAAGGCCGATGTCATCGTGATGGATGACGGGCATCAAAATTTCGCGCTGGCCAAGAACCTGTCGCTGGTGGTGGTGGATGGCGGCGGCGGTTTCGGCAATGGCATGGCACTGCCCGCTGGGCCTCTGCGCGAGCCGGAGGCGCAAGGTTTGAAGCGTGCCGATGCGGTTGTCATCATGGGTGCGGGCAATCCCGGCCTTGCCGGTTTCACCGGCCCGGTGCTGCGCGCCTGGCTGGAGCCGCTGCCGCATGATTTTGCCGGTCGCAAGGTGCTGGCCTTTGCCGGCATCGGACGGCCACAGAAATTCTTCGAGACGCTGAAAGCTGCCGGCGCCTTTGTCGAGGAGACGGCAAGCTTTCCGGATCATCACATCTTCAGCCCCGACGCGCTGGCGGGCCTGCGGGCGCGCGCCAAGGCCCGGGGCGCGCAACTGGTGACGACGGAAAAGGACCTGGTGCGGATCGACCAGGCGCAGCGCACGGGCATTGCGGCGCTGGCGGTGCAGGCGCGCTTCGAGGATCTGGCGGCGCTGGAAAAACTTCTGGACCGGGGGCTCGCATGACCCTGCGCGAGACACTGCGCTATGGCGCGGAAGCGGCCGTGTTCTTTTTCTTCATGGCCCTCTTCCGGCTGCTGCCGGTGGATACGGCCTCGGCGCTGGGCGGCTGGATCGGCCGCACCTTCGGGCCCCTGCTGCCGCCGGACCGCACGGCGCGCAAGAACCTGTCGGCGTCCTTCCCCGAAAAATCGGACGCCGAGCGCGACGCCATCCGCATGACCATGTGGGACAATCTGGGCCGCGTGGTTTCGGAATATCCGCATCTGGGAAAGTTCACGCCGCTGGGCGACGACCCGCGCATCACCAGCGATTTCCGCACCCCGGTGGCGAAGAATTCCTTCCCCAACGGGCTGATGTTCATCTCGGGCCATTTCGCCAACTGGGAAATGATGCCGATCCTGGCCGAGCAACTGGGCTATGACGGCGCCACCATGGTGCGCCCGCCCAACAATCCCTTTGTGGCGCGCTACATCGAACGCCAGCGCGGCATCGCCGGCCCCAAGACCCAGATCGTCAAGCAGAACGCGGCGCGGCGCATGCTCTCGACCTTGCGCGGCGGCAAGGCGATCTACATGCTGGTGGACCAGAAGAACAATGAAGGCGTGCCGGTGCCCTTTTTCGGCCGCGACGCCTGGACCACGCCGGCGGCGGCGGCCTTTGCGCTGAAGCTGAACGCGCGCATCGTCATCGCGATGAACCAGCGCCGGGGCGCGCGCTTCCATGTCACCATTGACGATGGCCCGGACTTCACGCCCAGCGGCGACGAGACTGCGGATATCCAGCGCCTCACCGCCATCCTCACCGCCCGCATCGAGGAACTGGTGCGCGCCAATCCCGGCCAATGGCTGTGGATTCACAATCGCTGGCCGCGCGCCAAAGACCTGGCGCAGATGTCGCGTTAAAGGCGTTTGGGTGCCGGGGTGCGCGTCGAACGCGACGGATCAAGCCGCACCTGGAACCAGTTCATCGCCCAGTGCAGATGCGGACCGGTGGCGCGGCCGGTGGCGCCGATATGGCCCATCACCTGCCCGCGCCGCACCGTCTCGCCCGCGCGCACCAGCCGCCGCGACTGGTGCAGGTAGGATGTCGTGACGCCCTGGCCGTGATCCAGCAGCGTGAAGCCGCCATTGAGGAAGTGATCGGCGCTGATGCGCACGATGGCGTCGGCCGGCGCGTGGATAGGCGTGCCGGTGGGCGCGGCCATGTCGACGCCATAATGCGGCGTGCCCGGAACGCCGTTGTTGATGCGGCGGCTGCCGAACACGCCGGAAAGAATGCCGGGCGCGGGCCAGTCGAAGCCGGTGAGGAAGTCGCCGCCCGCCGTGTCGTCGAGACGGGCGAGAAAGATTTCCTCCGCCTCGCGGTTGATGCGGGCGGTCTCGGCAGGATCGGGCGTCACGGTGGCCTGCGGCAGGCCGTTGACGCGCTGCTCGTCATAGCTGCGCGCGGCGGGCTTGAAGGAACGGCTGTCGCCGCCGCCATCGGGGTAACGCACGGTGACGAGGTTGGCCGTGGTCTGGTCATAGCCGAAGCCAAAGGCGAAGCGGCCTTCCGGCGTGACATGCAGGGGGCGGCCATCCAGCGCCACGATCGAACCGGGCGGCGCGGCGCCCAGCGCCAGTGCGCCCTGCTCCATCGCGCCAGTGACACTGAAACGCACCGGTGGTTGTGCGAAAGCGGGAGACGCGGCGATGGCGGCCAGCCCGGCGACAAAGCCCCGGCGGGTGGTCATTTCGGGACCAGGCCTTTTTCCTGCATCCGCGCCGTGGAGATGCCGGGATTGGCGTAGGGCTCCTGCAGGTCGACGCTCCAATAGCGCAGCGCCTCCAGCGGAATCTGCGTGCCGCTGACAGCGCAGACGACATAGGCGCCCGGCGTCAGCACTTCGAATTCGCCGTCATGATAGGCAAGCCGGGCCTCGCCGCCCTTGCCGTCCAGTTCCATCTTGTTCATGGCTGCAATTTAGGGGCTGGCGCGGATGAGAACAAGCATTCCCGGCGCATCGCAGACATCACCTGGATGGCCCGCATTCGCGGGCCATGACAAGCTGCGATTCAGAACAGCGAACCCTGATCGATTCCGGGCTTCTTGGCTTTGCCCGGCTTTTCCGGCTTGTGGCCTGCCGCGACGGCGGCGGCCTCGCCATCGGCGAACACCAGGGTGAGGCCCTCGCCCGCCGCCAGCGCTCCGGCGCGGCGGCGCAGGCTGCCATCATCGCCCCGCACCAGCGCGAAGCCGCGTTCCAGCACGGCTTTGTACGAGATGCTGTCCAGCACGCGCGCTGCCAGGTTCAGCTTTTGCGCCGAAACCGCGTGGCGGCTGCGGAAAGCGCGTTCGGCGCGGGCCTGCAGCGCGGCCAGCCGCTCGCGCGCCGCCGTCAGACGGGTGGCGATGACGCGCGGCCGCAGCAGCGCCGCAGCGTGCCCCAGCTCGGCGCGATGGGCGGAGAGGTTGCGCCGCAGCGCCCCGGAAAGCTTTTCCGCCGCCGCGTCGAAACGCTGGCGTGGACCGGCGAACAGCGCTTCGGGCCGGGGCAGCACGCGCGCCAGTTGCGCCAGGTGGCGGCGGCGATCCGCCATGCTCTTGGTGGAATGCCGCAGCATGCGGCGTTGCAGCTCCAGCGTAGCGGCGATCAGCTCGGCCCGCACCGGCACCGCCAGCTCGGCGGCGGCGGTGGGCGTGGGGGCGCGGACATCGGCGGCAAAATCGATCAGCGTGGTGTCGGTTTCGTGTCCGACTGCCGAGATCAGCGGAATCCTGCTGGCAGCGGCGGCGCGCACCACCGCCTCGTCGTTGAAGGCCATCAAATCTTCCAGGCTGCCGCCGCCGCGGGCCACGATCAGCAGGTCGGGGCGCGGCAGCCGCGATCCATCCAGCGCATTGAAGCCGGTGATGGCGGCGGCGATTTCGGCGGCGGCCTTTTCGCCCTGCACCGCCACCGGCCACAACAGCACGCGGCGTGGGAAGCGCGCATTCAGCCGGTGCATGATGTCCTTGATGACCGCGCCGGTGGGCGAGGTGACAACACCGATGACGTCGGGAAGAAAAGGCAGCGCCTGCTTGCGCGACGGATCGAACAGCCCTTCGGCCAGCAGCCGCTTGCGTCGCTCTTCCAGCAGCGCCATCAGCGCGCCCGCCCCCGCCAGTTCGATCTGCTCGACGATGAGCTGGTAGCGCGAGGAGCCGGGATAGGTGGTGACGCGGCCAGTGCAGACCACGTCCATGCCCGCCTCCGGGCGCAGGGCGATAGAACGCGACGACTGCTTCCAGATGATGGCGTTGAGAACCGCCTTCTCGTCCTTCAGGTCGAAATACGTGTGGCCGGAGGCGACGGTCTTGAGGCCGGAAATCTCGCCCCGCACCCGCACGAAGGGAAAGCCCTCCTCCACCGCCCGCTTGATGGCGCCGGACAGCTCGCTGACGCTGAATTCCGGGAGATTGGTGGCTGTTTCACTCATGGCCAGGGGATGATACAGGACCGCCGTCGGGAAAGGGAAATGCGATGCGGGTCTTGCTGGTGGGATCGGGCGGCCGGGAACATGCGCTGGCCTGGGCGCTGGCCAAAAGCCCCTTGCTGACCAGGCTCTATTGCGCCCCCGGCAATGCCGGGATCGCGGGTGTGGCCGAATGCGTGCCGATTCCCGCCACCGATTTCGCCGCCCTGGCGCGATTCGCCAAGGACCATGAAATTGACTTCGCCGTGATCGGGGCCGACGCCCAGCTTGTGGCCGGGCTGTGGGATGTGTTCGAGGCGGCGGGCATCCGCGCCCTGGGGCCGAGCAAGGCCGCCGCCGTGCTGGAAGGCTCCAAAGGGTTCGTGAAAGACCTCTGCGCCGAGCTCAATATTCCCACCGCCGCCTATCAGCGCTTCCGCGACGCGGCCAGCGCCAAGACCTTTGCCCACGGCCTGGGCTATCCCGTCGTCATCAAGGCCGACGGCCTGGCAGCGGGCAAGGGTGTGATCATCGCAACAAGCGCGGCGGAAACCGACAGCGCCATCGACTTCATGTTCGAAGGCGGCTTCGGCGCCTCGGGCCACGAGATCGTGGTCGAGGAATTCATGGAAGGCGAGGAAGCCAGCTTCTTCGCCCTGTCCGATGGCGTGAATGTCATCGCGCTGGCGGGGGCACAGGATCACAAGCGCGTCGGCGACGGCGACACCGGCCCCAACACTGGCGGCATGGGCGCCTATTCGCCTGCGCCCGTGTTG
The DNA here is from genome assembly GCA_947462105.1 of Alphaproteobacteria bacterium. Lineage (GTDB taxonomy): Bacteria > Pseudomonadota > Alphaproteobacteria > Micropepsales > Micropepsaceae > Rhizomicrobium. The sequence continues at coordinate 81,369 of CANHNJ010000001.1, read as the reverse complement.
CCACCCGCGCTGGAACAGGTGGCGATGGATGTCTTCATCAAGCCAACCGTGGCGGCGATGGCGGCGCGTGGCATGCCCTATATGGGCGCGGTCTTCCTCGGCCTGATGATCACCAAGGCTGGACCCAAGCTGGTCGAATATAATTGCCGCTTCGGCGACCCCGAAACGCAGGTGCTGCTGACGCGCCTGGACAGCGACCTGCTGGCGGCGCTGCTGGCGGCGCGGGACGGCACGCTGGATAAGCTTGACCTGCGCTGGAAGACGGAGGTGGCGCTGACCGTGGTGATGGCGTCGCGCGGTTATCCCGGCACACCCGAGAAGGGCCATGTCATCACCGGGCTGGACCAAGCCGCCGCCCTGCCCGGCGTCACGGTCTTCCATGCCGGCACCGAGCGAAGGGGCGACGCCATCGTGGCGGTGGGCGGGCGCGTTCTGAACATCACCGCCCTGGCGGCTGATGTGGCGCAGGCCCGGGCCCGTGCCTATGCGGCGGCGGAAAAAATCCACTGGGAAGGCGCCTTTCGCCGGTCGGATATTGGCTGGCGCGCCTTGAACCGGTAACAAACAGACATGTTGCTATGGGCCGGATGGATTCTGATCGTGCTGGGCGTCGCCGCCCTGCCGCTTGACCGCAGGATCGCGCATTTTCTCTACGATCATGTCAGCGCCAGAAATCACAAGCGGCTGAACAGCGTCACCCATGCCGCCAAGGCCGGGCACTGGCTGGGTCCAGCGGTGCTGGCGCTGATCGTCGCGGCGGTGGCGCGGCAGATCGGCCTGCAAGGGCAAAAACTGGAGATGCTCGCCAATTATAGCCTGGCTTTCATCGCCAGCCTGACCGTGGGCAGCGCCGTGCTGCATGTCATCAAGCTGGTGCTGGGCCGCCGCCGCCCGCGCGACGACATGGAGATGGGGCTCTATGGCTTCGTGCCCTTCGCCTTCAACACCAACTTCAATTCCTTTCCCTCCGGCCACGCGCTGACCATCTTCTGTGTCGCAGTCATCCTGACCTGCGTTACGCCGATGCTGTGGCCGCTATGGTTCGGCCTCGCGGCGTTCCTGGCGGGTGTGCGCGCGCTGCTGACGGCGCATTTCCTGTCCGATGTGCTGATCGGTGGCGGCATCGGCGTGATCACCGCCCGCGAAGTATTGGTGCTGGCGTTTCCGGCCTTCGCACCGGGCTGGTATTAACTTCGTCTAGCCCGGAAAAAGCTTTTCAGCATTTCGCCTGCCGCCACCGGATCGCCCGCCCGCGAAACCTGCGGGCGGTGATGACAGGTCGGCTGTTCGAAGAAGCGCGGCCCGTGCAGCACGGCCCCGCCCTTGGGATCGTCAGCCGCGAACACCACCCGCGCCACCCGCGCCAGTGACAGCGCCGCCGCGCACATGGCGCAGGGCTCCAGCGAGACGAACAGGCTGGCGCCCGTGAGCCGCTCATTGCCCAGCGCCACCGCGCCCGCCCGCAGCACCAGGATCTCGGCATGGGCGGTGGGATCGCGCCGTTCGACGATGCGGTTGCCATCGCGGGCCAGCAGCGCGCCATCGGGCGCCAGCAGGACCGCCCCCACCGGGACTTCGCCCCGGGCAGCCGCCGCTTGGGCTTCGGCAAGCGCGAGTGCTATGGCTTGTTCGTCGGTCATGGAGAGCCCTTTGGCAGAAAAGAACAGGAAAGGCGAGAACGCTCCCAAAAAGGGTGGCTGGAGCCCGACGACCGACGCCCAGCCCCGGGTGGACGCGGACCAGCGCGCCGTTCGCAGAAAGCCTGCCGCGCCGGTTGCTCCCGATGAGAGCAGCGCCCCGCGCGCGGAAGGCGAGCGCATCGCAAAAGTCATCGCCCGGGCGGGCGTCTGTTCGCGGCGCGACGCCGAACGGATGATCCTGGAAGGGCTGGTGAAGGTGGATGGCGAAGTCATCACGTCGCCCGCCCGCAACGTCACTGCCACCAACCTGGTGACGGTGGACGGCAAGCCGCTGAAGGCGCCGGAATCTGCGCGCATGTGGCGCTACCACAAGACGTCGGGCCTGGTGACGACGCACAAGGATGAAAAGGGGCGGCCCACCGTCTTTGCCAGCATGCCGGAAAATCTGGGCCGCGTCGTTTCGGTGGGACGGCTGGATTACAATTCCGAAGGCCTGCTGCTGCTGACCAATGACGGCGAGATCGCACGGCGCATGGAAGTGCCCGCCAGCGGCTGGGTGCGGGTCTATCGCGCCCGCCTGTTCGGCAAGGTGACGCAGAAGGATCTCGATGCGCTGGCCACCGGCGTCACCATCGACGGCGTGCAATACGGCCCCATCGTCGCCAACCTGGAGCGCGCCCGGGGCGTCTATGCCTGGGCCACGGTTTCGCTCAAGGAAGGCAAGAACCGCGAAGTGAAGCGGGTGATGGAAAGCCTGGGCCTGAAAGTGGCGCGGCTGATCCGCATTTCCTATGGGCCGTTCCAGCTCGGCCAGCTTGCCGAAGGCCAGGTCGAGGAAATCCCGGCCCGGCTGTGGCGGGAAAAGCTGGGAATCGGCCGCAAGAAACGGGATGACGATTAAGCTGGACCGTCGCGCCCGGGATGGCATTCCGGGGCAAAAATGCTAAAAGCCCGGCATGAAAAAGAACAAGACGCCCAAGCTTGCGCCGCCCTATGCGGCAGAAACCAAGGATGTCCGGCTGGCCGGCACCTTTGAAGTGCTGGTTCCGGTCCCGGGCCGCAACAAGCCGCAGCGGGTGCCGCTGCAATTCCCGTCGCTGTCCGCCGCCGAAGGCTGGATGCACAGCGCCGAGGGCAAGGACCAGATCACCGAAATCCTGGACGCGGCCGAAGAATAGAAAAGCGGCGGCGGGCCGTGGTCGAACCCGCCGCGCGCCAGGCCGTTAGTGCTTGACCTTCTTTTCCTTCTTCGCATGCGTCATCGGCGCAGCCGGAGCCGCGGCCATCGTAGACGCGGCGGCAGGCTTGGCGGCCGGCTCCTTGGTGGCCTTTTCGGCGGCAGAAGCCGGCAGGGCCAGGGCGAGCGAGGCGATAACGGCGAGACCTAACAGAGATTTCATGGCGGTTGCTCCTTCTTGTTGACCTACGCCAATTCGCTGCCCCAATTCTGCGGTTACACTGTTCGCGCATAAACTTCCGTAACCTTTCGGGCCCTGCCGCGAAGTGAAGCGAGACGTGCGTGATTGCACATGAGGCGCAGTACCGAACGTGGATGGTTGCAGCCCTTGCGGGCGATGGCGGCGCATACCGGCAATTGCTGTCGGCGCTGACCGGACACTTGCGGGTCTATTTCGCGCGGCGGCTGGATGCCACTGCGGCGGAGGATGCGGTGCAGGAAACCTTGATGGCCATACACAAGAGCCGGGCGACCTATGATGCGGCCCAGCCCCTGACCGCCTGGGTGCATGGCCTGGCCCGCTACAAGCTGGTGGATGCCTATCGCCGTCACAAGCGCCATGCTTCGGTGCCGCTGGACGATGAAGTCTTCGCCGATGACGACAGCGAGGCGCGCACCGCGCGGCGCGATGTCGGCAAGCTGCTGGACAAGCTGCCACAGGCGCGGCGCGCGCTGCTCACCGCCGTGAAACTGGATGGGATAAGCATCGCCGACATCGCCGCCCGCACGGGACAGAGCGAGAGCGCCATAAAGGCGAGCACGCCATGATCATCGGCGCGGCGCTGGTGGTGGTGACGGGCGGCAAGACCTTCCTCAACTGGCTGCTGATGATGCTGTCGGGCGAGCGCTTCCTGATCGCGCTCAAGACCTCGCTGATCATCTCGCCGGTGGGCGAGTTCAGCTTCGTCATCGCCGGTACCGGCCTGGCGGTGGGCCGCTTCCGGATCATGGGACAGGAAATCGAGGATGTCAGGCTGTGGATGCCTAAGCCGGTTGCGGCGCAGGCTCCTGGTGAATGATGACCTCGGCGCCGGGGAATTCCTTCTCCAGCGCCTGTTCCAGCCCATCGGTGACGGTGTGGCTCTCTTCCAGCGCCATCGCGCCGTCGAGATAGATGTTCACCTGGATGAAGGTCGACAGGCCCGCCATGCGGGTCTTGAGATCGCGCAGGCCCTTCACATGCGGATACGCCGCGACGATGCGGATGATGCGGCTGCGGTCATCGTCAGGCAGCTCGCGGTCCATCAGCTGGTCGAGGCTGTCGCGGCCCACCGTGAAGGCGCTGTAGAGCAGCATCCCCGCCACGCCCAGCGCGAAGACCGGATCAGCCCACAGCCAGCCGAACAGGCCCGCCATCGCGATGCCCAATATCACCGCCATATTGCCAACCAGGTCGCCGACATAATGGGCGCGGTCGGCGCGGATGGCGGTGGAGCGCGAGGCGACGATGGCGTGGTGCTGGTACCAGACCAGCGCCGCCGTCGCACCGATGGATACGCCCATCACCACCAGCGCGGCGGCGGAATTTTCCAGCGGGGCGGGCGCCAGCAGGCGCGTGATTGACTGCTGGATCAGGAACAGGGCGGAGAACGTGATGAAGGCGGTCTGGCCCAGTCCCGCCAGCGGCTCGGCCTTGCCGTGGCCGAAGCGGTGCTCATGGTCGGCGGGCGTCAGCGACTGGCGGATGGCGACATAGTTGGCGGCGGAGGCCAGCAGGTCGAGGCCGGAATCGGCCATCGAGGCCAGCATCGCCACCGAGTTGGACGTGAACCAGGCGCCCGCCTTCAGCAGCGTCAGCGTGACGGCGACGCAGACCGAGGCGATAGCGGCGCGGCGCATCAACAGTGCGGCTTTTCCGGGACTCTCCATGCCGCTTGTTAGCATGAAATTCCGATTTTTCGTGCGGGCGATTTCGGTCTAGGCTGCGACTGCTTTTCAGACTGAGGTTCAGACATGCGCGCGAAATTGATGGCCCTGATGATGGGCCCGGCCCTGCTGCTGGCCGTGGCGGCGCGCGCCGATGAAGGGATGTGGACCTTCGACAATTTCCCGTCCGCCGCCGTGAAGACGAAATACAATGTCGATGTCACGCCCGCCTGGCTGACCCGGGTGCAGAACGCGGCGGTGCGGCTGTCATCGGGCTGTTCGGCCTCCGTCGTTTCGGCCAGCGGCCTGGTGCTGACCAACCATCATTGCGTGCGCGACTGTGTGCAGGCACTGTCCACGGCGCAGGTCAATTACATCGAGGATGGTTTCCAGGCGGCGCGGCGCGAGAACGAAAAACTGTGCCCCGGCATGCAGGCCGAGATCCTCACCCGCATCGGCGATGTCAGCGACCGCATCATCAAGGCGGGCTTGGCCAAGACCGGGCAGGAATTCGTGCGCGCCCGCGATGGCGAGATCGCGGCAGTGGAGAAGGAAGGCTGCGCCGGGCGCGAAGCCCAGTATCGCTGCCAGGTCATCACGCTGTACCAGGGCGGCCAGTACAAGCTGTATGAATATCGCAAATATGCCGATGTGCGGCTGGTGGCGGCGCCGGAAGCGCAGGCCGCCTTCTTCGGCGGCGATCCCGACAATTTCAACTTCCCCCGCTACGACCTCGATTTCTCCTTTGTGCGGCTCTACGAGAACGGTCAGGCGATGGCGACGCCGGCGCATCTGACCTGGCGCAGCAGCGCGCCGAAGGAGGGCGAGCCGGTCTTTGTCGCGGGCAATCCCGGCACCACCCAGCGCCTGCTGACGGCGGAACAGTTGGAGGCGCTGCGCGACCGGGCGCTGCCCACCACCCTGCTCTTCTATTCGGAGATGCGCGGGCGGCTGATCCGCTTCTCGTCCGAGAGCGCCGAGAACCGCCGCATCGCCGAGGACACGCTGTTCGGTATCGAGAACAGCTTCAAGGCGCTGTCGGGCCAGCAGAAGGCGCTGGTCGACCCCGCCCTGATCACCGCCAAGCGCAAGGCCGATAGCGAACTGAAGGCGCGCGTCGCCGCCGACCCGACGCTGGCCGCCGACATCGGCGACCGGTGGGGCGAAATCGCCACGGCGCAGCTTGCCTATCGCGCGCTCTATGATGCCTACACGATTCAGGAATCGCGCGGCGGCTTCCGCTCCGAGCTTTTCTCCCATGCCCGTGCGCTGGTGCGGGCGGCGGAAGAACGCGCCAAGCCCAATGCCGAGCGCCTGCCCGGCTATACCGACAGCCAGTTGCCGCTGCTGGAAAAGCAGGTGCTGGACCCGTCGCCGGTCTATCCGGTTCTGGAACAGGCGGCGCTGGAATTCTGGCTGTCCAAGCTGCGCGAATATCTCACCGTGGACTCGCCCGCGACCAAGACCTTCCTGGGAAAAGATTCGCCCGAAGTGCTGGCGGCACGGCTGGCCAAGTCCGGCCTGGGCGATCCCGCCCTGCGGCGCAGGCTGTGGGATGGCGGCATGGCGGCCATCAAGGCGTCGAACGATCCGCTGATCCAGTATGTGCTGGCGACCGATGCCGCCAGCCGCGCGGTGCGCAAGGAATGGGAGACACGCGTCACCGGCCCGGTGGACCGCGCCCAGCAGCGCATCGCCCGCGCCCGCTTCGCCGCCTATGGCACCAGCGCCTATCCTGACGCGACCTTTTCGCTGCGCCTGAGCTACGGCAAGGTCGCGGGCTGGGTAAACAACGGCGTCACCGTGGTGCCGTTCACGCGTTTCGCCGGGCTGTGGCCGCGCGCCACCGGCCAGTTCCCCTTCAACCTGCCCAAGCGCTGGGAAAGCGGCCAGTCCAAGGTCAATGGCGACACGGTGTTCAACTTCACCAGCGACAACGACATCATCGGCGGCAATTCCGGCTCGCCGGTAATCGACGCCAATGGCGCGGTGGTCGGCCTGATCTTTGACGGCAACATCGACAGCCTGGGCGGCGCCTTCGGCTTTGACCCCGCAAGCAACCGCGCCGTGTCGGTGGCAACCAGCGCCATCACAGAGGCGCTGGAGAAGATGTATGGCAACGGGGCGCTGGTGGGCGAGTTGACCGGGCGCTAGGCGAGGCCTTCCGCCGTCAGCGCGGCGCGGACGCTGGGACGCGCCGCCATGCGCGCCTTGAAGCCGTCGAGATGGGCCAGGCCGGAAATGTCGATCTTCATGTTCTCGGCCCAGCGCAGCATGACATAGAGATAGGCGTCGGCCGGGGTGAACGACGCACCCATCAGGTGCGCGCCGTCCAGCCGCTCGTTGATGAAGCCCAGGCGATTGAGAATCTTCTCGCGCGCCGCCTGCGCCACTTCGGGGCTGGGATTGCGGAACAAGGGCGAGAAGGATTTGTGGACTTCGGACGTGATGAAGGCCAGCCATTCCAGCAGGCGGTAGCGCTTCTCGCCGTCCGGCGTCATGCCCGCCTTGTCGCCGAGATAGGTCAGCAGCGCGACATTCTCGGTCAGCAGCTCGCCATTCTCCAGCATCAGCGCCGGGACATAACCCTTGGGGTTGATGCCATAGAAATCATGACCGCTTTCGGTCTTGTGCTCCTTCAGATTGACCTTATCCAGCGCCAGCTTGAGGCCGCCTTCGGTGGCGACGATATGGGCGGCAAGCGAACAGGCGCCGGGGGAATAATAGAGCTTCATGGCATGATCCTTTAATTGCGACCAAAATTTTTCAGGGAAACAGGCGTTCCGTCGTCCACGCCGCATCAGCGCGGGCGCGGCTGAAGACCAGCCGGTCATGCAGGCGGAAGGGCCGGTCGCGCCAGAACTCGATGCGCGACGGCTCCAGCCGCCAGCCGGTCCAGTGCGGCGGGCGCGGCACAGTGCCGAAGCCGAATTTCAGCGCAAACTCCGCAATGCGCTTTTCAAACACGAACCGCCCTTCCATCGGACGCGACTGATCCGAGGCCCAGGCGCCGATCTGGCTGTCTTTCGGGCGGCTGGCGAAATAGGTGTCGGCTTCCAGCGCCGTCACTTCGCGGATATTGCCCTGCACCCGCACCGCCTTGCGCAGGCTCTTCCAGTGGAAGTTGACGGCGGCACGCGGATTGGCCGCCAACTCGCCGCCCTTGATGCTTTGCGCGTTGGAATAGAAGACGAAGCCGTTGCGGTCGGCGCCCTTCAGCAGCACCATGCGGACATTGGGCTGGCCCGACGCGTCGGCGGTGGCCAGCGCCATCGCGTTGGCGTCATTGGGCTCGGACATTTCAGCCTCGGCCAGCCAGTCCCGGAACAGGGCAATGGGATCGGCATCGGGGGTCATGCCGCCATCGTCCAGAAGTTCACGCACGTCTATCGCCATGTTTAGTTGCCTAGCATCTCGGGCCTTGGCACTCTAGCCTTTGATCATGCGCTTCGCCCACATACCCGCCCTGTGCCTTTGCCTTGCCCTCACGGCCTGCGCCGCCGAAAGCGGCGCGCAACTGGCCCTGACCTTTGACAGTGGCGTCGCCGCCTATGATGCGGGCGACAAGGCGCGGGCCTTCGCGATCTGGAACCGGATTTCCAGCCAGGACCTGGCCGCCATGCGCAACGTCGCCATGATGCTGCGCAAGGGCGATGGGGTGAAACAGGATGCCCAGGCCGCCGCCGACATGTACCGCCAGGCCGCCGAGGCCGGGCTGCCCACCGCCCAGGCCGACCTGGCCGACATGCTGCTGAAAGGCGAGATCGGCCCGCCCAATCCGAAAGCCGCCCTGCCCCTGCTGCAGGCGGCAGCCGCCGCCAACCACCCCATTGCCCAGTACCAGTTGGGCCTGATGTACGAGACCGGCCAGGACGGGGTGGTGGCCAAGGATCTCGACGCGGCGCGGACGCTGTATGCCAGTGCCGCCGGGCGCGGCATGGCCCAGGCGGCAGAGCGGTTAAAGGCCCTGGGCCCGCCCACTGTGCCGCCGCCGCCACTGATCGTCACGCCTTAAAAGCTCCCTCTTAGCGAAAACGAGAGGCCATCCCTATATTGGGGAAGGAGATTCGATCCCGACATGCGTGACCCCTACCAAGTCCTTGGCGTGCCCCGGAATGCCGGCGAAGCCGACATCAAGAAGGCGTTTCGCGCGCTGGCCAAGAAGCACCATCCCGACAAGCATGCCGGCGACGCCGGGGCGCAGAAGACGTTCCAGGAGATTTCCGCCGCCTATGACATCCTGGGCGACAAGGACAAGCGCGCCCAGTTCGATGCCGGGGCCATCGGCAATGACGGCAACGCGAAAGGCTTCGATCCGCGCGGCGGCTTTCGCCAGGGCTCGCCATTTGGTTTTGGTGCCGGCGGCGGCAACAGGGATTTCCATTTCAGCTCCGACGACATGGGCGGCGGCGGTGGCGGCTTCGAGGATATCCTTGCCAGCATGATGGGCGGTGACGCACGGCGGCAGCCGCGGGCGCAAACGGGACAGGATTTCACCGCCACCGTCACTGTCAGCCTGGGCGAGGCCGTCAGCGGCGGCACCCGCCGCGTCGCCATGCAGAATGGCGAACAGATCGATGTGAAGATTCCCGCCGGGGTGAACAACGGCCAGACCATCCGGGTGAAGGGCCGTGGCGGCGCCGGCCGCAGCGGCGGGCCCAATGGCGATGTGCTGCTGCAGGTGGCGGTGGCGCCCCATCCCTATATCGTGCGCGATGGCCGGGACCTGCGCATGGACCTGCCCGTGACCCTGAAAGAGGCGGTGCTGGGCGGCAAGGTTCCGGTTCCCACCCTGTCGGGCACCCTGGCGCTCAGCGTGCCGGAAGGGGCCAATACCGGCACCACCCTGCGCCTGAAGGGCAAGGGCGTGCCCGCCCACGGCCGGGAAGAGGCCGGGGACCTGTATGTACGCATTGTCATCACCCTGCCCGATAAGGCCGATCCGGCCCTGAAAGCCTTTGTGGAGGGCTGGGATACCGGCTATGACCCCCGCAGCAAACTGCGCTGAGTCCTGACATTTCGGGTGGCGAATCGCGGGTTTAAGCGGGTAAAATCCCCGTCCATTCGGAGAACAAGAAAATGGCGTTTGACGGCCTGATGAAGGGCAAGCGCGGGCTCGTCATGGGGGTCGCCAACCAGCATTCGATCGCCTGGGGCATCGCACAGGCCCTGCACGATGCCGGTGCGGAGCTGGCCTTCACCTACCAGGGCGACCTGTTCAAGAAGCGGGTCGTGCCGCTGGTCGAGCCGATGAAGCCCGCCGCCCTGCTGGATGTCGATGTCACCGACGCCGCCTCGCTGGACGCCGCCTTCGCCGAACTGGGCAAGGTCTGGGACACGATCGACTTCGTGGTCCATTGCATCGCCTTTTCCGACAAGGAGCAGCTCAAGGGCCGCTATGTCGACACCACGGCGGAGAATTTCCGCCTGACGCTTGATATCTCCTGCTTCTCCTTCACCGCTGTCGCACAGCGCGCCGAGAAGATGATGCCGAATGGCGGCTCGCTGGTGACGCTGAGCTATTACGGCGCCGAACAGGTGATGCCGCACTACAACGTGATGGGCGTGGCCAAGGCGGCGCTGGAAGCCTCGGTGAAATACATGGCCGAAGACCTGGGCAAGAAGGGCATCCGCGTCAACTCGATCTCGGCGGGCCCGATCAAGACCCTGGCTGCCAGCGGCATCGGTGATTTCCGCTATATCCTGAAGTGGAACGAGTACAACTCGCCGCTGCGCCGCAACGTCACGCAAGGCGAAGTCGGCAATTCCGCCCTCTTCCTGCTCTCCGACCTTTCCAGCGCCGTCACCGGCGAAAACCTGCATGTCGATGCGGGCTATCATGTCGTGGGCATGAAGGCGGTCGATGCGCCAGACATCAGCGTGAACAAGGAATGAGCCACAACAGCTTCGGGCACCTGTTCCGCGTCACCACCTTTGGTGAAAGCCACGGGATCGCGATGGGCTGTGTGGTCGATGGCTGCCCGCCCGGCATCGCCCTGACCGAGGCCGATATCCAGCCCTGGCTGGACAAGCGCAAGCCGGGCACCTCCAAGTTCGTCACCCAGCGGCGCGAGAGCGACACGGTGAAAATTCTTTCCGGCGTCTTCCAGGACGAGCGGATGAAGCGCCAGGTCACCACCGGCGCGCCCATCGCGCTCTTGATCCAGAACGAGGATCAGCGCTCCAAGGATTATGGCGAGATCCGCGACAAGTTCCGCCCCGGCCATGCCGATTATACCTACATGGCCAAGTATGGCGTGCGCGACTATCGCGGCGGCGGCCGTTCATCGGCGCGCGAGACCGCCGCACGGGTGGCGGCAGGCGCGGTGGCGCGCAAGGTTCTGGATTCATTGTTCAAGAAGGTGACGGTACGCGGGGCGCTGGTCGCCATCGGCGCCAAGGATATCAGCCGCGCCAACTGGGATTGGGCGCAGGTGGCAAAGAATGATTTCTTCTGCCCCGATGCGGAGGCGGTTCCGGTCTGGACCCGCTACATGGAAAGCCTGCGCAAGAAGGGTTCGTCTATCGGCGCGGTGATCGAGCTGGTGGCTGATGGCATTCCCGCCGGGCTGGGCGCGCCGATCTATGGCAAGCTGGACTCTGAGCTGGCGAGCGCCCTGATGAGCATCAATGCGGTCAAGGGCGTGGAGATCGGCGACGGCTTCGCCGCCGCGCGCCTATCGGGCGAGGAAAACGCCGACGAGATGCGCAAGGGCCCCTCTTCCAAATCAAATAAAGTGGGTCCGAAGTTTTTGTCAAACCATGCCGGCGGCATACTGGGCGGCATTTCCAGCGGCCAGCAGGTGGTGGCGCGCTTTGCGGTCAAGCCGACCTCGTCCATCCTGACGCCGCGCAAGACGATTGACGTCAGCGGCGCGGACACCAGCATCGTCACCAAGGGCCGCCACGACCCCTGTGTCGGCATTCGCGCCGTGCCGGTGGGCGAAGCGATGATGGCCTGCGTGCTGGCCGACGCGGCGCTGCGGCACCGGGCGCAGGTCGGCTAGTTCATTTCCAGTTGAGCGAATACGCCACTTCCGCGCCGAGGGAGAATTGCGGCTCGGATGGCGGGCTGACCTTCATCGCCGTCTCGCGCGCGCTGACGCAGGCATCCACCTTGGTCGCCAGCTCGGAAAAATTGCCCGCCTTGTCGAATTCCTGCAGCACGCAGGCGTCGAAGAGGGTGTATTCGTCCTGTTCGCCGCAGCCGAAGGACGAACGATCCTCGCGCGCCGCCGTGAAGACGATGTGCTTTGGCCCCCGCATCGCCCGGATGAATTGCCCAGCATAACAGGCCGACAGGATGATGACGGCGGGGCGCTCGCCGCAGGCCAGGTCGACCAGATCGGCCATCGGCGTGGGATCGACCAGCCGGTTGCCCACGATGATGCCTTCATGGGTGCCGTGGCTGGTGAAATAGATCATGCAGCCGCCCAGCGTCTTACGGCCCAGATTCGTCAGGCCATAGGTGATGGCCTCGCCGGTCGAGGGCTCGATGCCCTGATAGGGATAATTCTGCGGCTGCACCGAGAACTGCTTCATGTTCTCGGGCTTGAAGCCGATGGAAACCAGTTTCTTGGCGATCTCGCGGCGGCCATTGTCGAAGACTTCGGAAGGCTGGCCATTCTGCGCCCGCCAGTCGCCCGCCACCACGATGGCGGCCCAGTCGGCGAAGAAGGGCTGCGGCGGTGGCGGCGGCGTCAGCAGCGGATAGGCGAACCAGCCAGTCACCGCCACGGCGATGACAGCCACGCACGCTGCCAGGGATTTTTTCCAGTTCATTTCCGCTCAAACCCAGCGACCAGCTCAATATGGGACGAGAAGAGGAATTGGTCCACCGGGGTGACGATGCCGGGGGCAAAGCCCGCATCGGCCAGGATTCGGGCGTCGCGGGCGAAGGTGGCGGCGTCACACGAAACATAGGCGATGCGGCGGATTTTCGAGGCGGCCAGCATCCGGCATTGCGCCTGCGCCCCGGCGCGTGGCGGGTCCAGCACCACGGCGTCGAAACGGTTCAGTTCCAGCACCGTCAGCGGCGCCTTGAACAGGTCGCGGACTTCGGTGGTGACGGGCTTGAGCCCTTTCGCGTTCCGGGCGGCAGCGGCCAGCGCGTCGAGCATGGGCTTGTCGCCCTCCACCGCATGGACCTTGGCGCGGGCGGCCAGCGGCAGCGCGAAGGTGCCAAGGCCGGAGAAGAGGTCGGCGATATTTTTCGCTTTTCCCACGAGGTCCAGCACCATGCCCTGCAAGGCTGCTTCGCCTGCGCGGGTCGGCTGCAGGAAGGCACCCGGCGGCAATTTCACCGCGACGCCACCCAGCGTGATGGTGGGGGCGGCGTCTTCCAGCAGGATTTCGCCATTGAGGATCAGGCGGGCGATGGAAAGGCCCTTCAGCGCCCTGGCAAACTGCGCCACCAGATCCGGCGCGCGCTTGCGCTCCCAGCGCAAGGCGGCATCGAAGCCATCGTCGCCTTCGGTGACATGGAGATCGGCGTGTTCACCGTCATGGAAGACGGGGGCAAGGCGATCCCGCAGTTTCTGCGCCAGGTCAAACAGGCCAGGTGTGAGGATGTCGCACTGGCGCATGTCCACGATGGTGTGGGATTTGGCGGCATGGAAGCCGATGGCGATGCCGCCGGCGGTGCGCGCGATCTTGAAGGCGGCGCGGCGGCGGGCATGGCGCGGGGTTTCGACCACCGCGCCCACTGCGGCCGTCACGCCTGCGCGCGCCAAGGCCTGCACCACGAGGGCGCGCTTCTGCGCCAGGTATTCCGTAGGCGGAACATCCTGCGCGACGCAGCCGCCGCAGACGGAGAAGTGTTGGCAAATACTCATTTCGGCGCGACGAACTCAGGACGAAAAATAACCGCGCCGGTCAGGCAAGTTTGCCCTCGAGGTGGACAACCTCCGCACCACGGCCCAGGGCCGAGAGCGCCGTATGGACAATGCCGTCGGCGTTGAGGCCGGCGATGGCATACATCTTCTCCGGCGTATCGTGATCCTGGAAAATATCCGGCAGGGTCATGGGGCGCACCTTGAGGCCGCGATCCAAGAGGCCGTCATGCGCCATGAAGTGCATCACATGCGCGCCGAAGCCGCCCATGCTGCCTTCCTCGATGGTGATGAGGACTTCATGTTCCTTCGCCAGACGGCGGATCATGCCGGTGTCGAGCGGCTTGGAGAAGCGGGCGTCGGCGATGGTGGGCGACAGGCCATAGCCAGCCAGGCGCTCTGATGCCAGCAGCACTTCGCCCAGGCGCGTGCCGAAGCTGAGAATGGCAATGGCCGTACCTTCCTTGACGATGCGGCCCTTGCCGATCTCCAGCGCAATGCCCTGCTCAGGCCGGGCGATGCCGGTGCCTTCGCCGCGCGGATAGCGCAGCGCGGAAGGCCGGTCATCGATGGCGACGGCGGTGGCGACCATGTTCACCAGTTCGGCCTCGTCGGACGGGGCCATGATGACAAAGCCGGGCAGCGGCGTCAGATAGGCGATGTCGAAGGAACCGGCATGGGTGGCGCCGTCGGCGCCGACCAGGCCGCAACGGTCCATCGCGAAGCGCACTGGCAGCTTCTGGATGGCGACGTCGTGCACCACCTGGTCATAGCCGCGCTGCAGGAAGGTGGAATAGATGGCGCAGAAGGGCTTCATGCCCTCGGTCGCCATGCCCGCCGCAAAGGTCACGCCATGCTGCTCAGCGATGCCGACATCGAAGGTGCGATTGGGGAAGGCCTGGCCGAACAGGTCGATGCCGGTGCCCGACGGCATCGCGGCGGTGATGGCGACGATGCTCTCGTCCTTCCTGGCTTCCGCGATCAGGCTCTCGCCGAAGACCTTCTGGTAGGTCGGGGCCTTGGGCGTGCTTTTCTTCTGCTCGCCGGTCAGGACCGTGAACTTGTTGACCGCATGCCACTTGTCGGGGGCGGATTCGGCGTGGGCATAGCCATACCCCTTCTTGGTCACGACGTGGATCAGCACCGGGCCGGTGATGGTGTCGCGCACATTTTCCAGGATCGGAACCAGGTGATCCATGTTGTGGCCATCGATCGGGCCGACATAATAGAAGCCCATCTCTTCGAACAGGGTGCCGCCCATCGCCATGCCGCGGGCATATTCCTCGGTACGGCGCGCCATCGTGAACAGACCGCGCGACAGCACGCGCTTGGCCATGCGCTTTCCGAAATTGCGCAGCCCCGTATAGGAGCGCGACGAAACCAGCTTGGCGAGATAGGCGCTCATCGCGCCCACCGGCGGCGCAATCGACATGTCGTTGTCGTTGAGAATGACGATCAGGCGGTTCTTGTCGGCGCCGGCATTGTTCATGGCCTCGTACGCCATGCCCGCGCTCATCGAACCGTCGCCGATCACGGCGATGACGTTGTTGTTCCGGCCCTGCAGATCGCGCGCCGCCGCCATGCCGAGGCCGGCCGAGATCGAGGTGGAGGAATGCGCCGCGCCGAACGGGTCATATTCGCTCTCGCTGCGCTTGGTGAAGCCGGAAAGCCCGCCGCCGGTGCGCAGGGTGCGCATGCGCGAGCGGCGGCCGGTGAGGATCTTGTGCGGATAGGCCTGGTGGCCGACGTCCCAGATGATGCGGTCGTCCGGCGTGTTGAAGACGTAATGCAGCGCGGTGGTGAGTTCGACCACGCCCAGGCTGGAGCCGAAATGGCCACCCGTGACCGACACGGTGTCGATCAGGTCGGTGCGCAGCTCATCGGCGAACTGGCGCAACTGCGACTTGTCGAGCTTGCGCAGGTCTGACGGCAGATCGACCTGATCCAGCAACGGCGTCTTGGTATTCGGAATGCTCATTTTTTATGACCCAAGCACACTCTTTGGGACGGCTGCGCGGCCGTTATGCGCAATGCCCCCAATACGCACGCTAGAATTGTGACGGGGATTCGCTGCAGATGCTAGCCCAATCAGGCGGTTGCTCATGCGCCATCCACCGGTGTGGCCGATTCGGCACCATTGGCGCCCAGCACTATCTTTTCCAGGCGGCCTTCGGCGGCCTTCAGCTTGGCCTCGCAATGGGCCTTCAGCGTCTGGCCGCGTTCGTAGAGGGCGATGGAATCTTCCAGCTCCACCTCGCCCTGCTCCAGCCGGGCGACAATGGTTTCCAACTCACGCAGGGCCGCCTCGAAGCTGAGACCGGCGACCTCGGGGGCGGCGGGTTTCTTGTCGGTGGCGATGGGAAAGACTCCTGCGGACGGCGGATAAAGTGTGTCATCCGTAATTCGCACAGATCGGTTTGCAGCGCATCATGAATTGCGTTGCATCTGTCACAATCCACTAAATTTTTACTGTGGAATACTCAGTTTCGCGGCAACAGGGGCGCCCGCAACTCGACCCCGTTCCGGGGCAGCGCAGCCGCCCCTTCCACCACCTGCCGCACCCCCGGCAGGCCCAGCAGGGCCTGGACCTGGCCCAGGGTGGCGACTGCGCCCTCCATCCCACTGACGGCGCTGCGCAGCCCGCCAAACAGGCCGGCATCGCGGGGATAGACCCGGAACTGGCTGTTATCCTGCGGCACGCCCGCCAGCCGGGCCGCCGCCTGGGCCGCCGTCCAGAAGCCGCCCATCTCGTCCACCAGGCCCCGGGCCCGGGCATCCGTGCCGGTCCAGACCCGGCCGCGCGCCGCGTCCTCGACCTGGCTGCGGCTGAGCTTGCGGCCCGCCGCCACCTTGGCCGTGAAGTCGTCATAGATGACATCGGCCTCGCGGTTCACCGCCGCCCACTGCTCGGGCGTGTAGGGCCGCAGCGCCGAATCCATCAGCGCATTCCTGCCGACCGAGACTTCCTCGGTGGTGACGCCCGCCAGGCCAAGGCTGCGATTGACCGAGACCTTGCCGGTGATGACACCGATGGAGCCGGTGATGGTGGCAGGCTGGGCGATGATGCGGTCAGCGCTGAGCGCGATGTAATAGCCGCCGCTGGCCGCCGTGCCGCCCATGCTGACCACGACTTTCTTGCCTGCCGCCTGCGCCTTCTTCACGGCATGGAGAATCTGGTCGGAGGCGGTGACCGAGCCGCCGGGCGAATCCACCCGCAGCACGATGGCCTTGACCGCCTTGTCCTTCACCGCCTCGCCGATGGCGCGGGAAAGATCGTCGCTGGCGATGCCGGAACTGCCGCCGAACAGGGAATCGCCGGCGGTGCCGTCAACGATCTCGCCCGAAGCTTCGACGATGGCGATGGGGGCGCTGTAGGGTTCGGTGCGGCTGCGGACATAGGCCGACATCTTGATGGCCCTGGCGCCCGCGCCGGCACGGCGCAACGCTTCGGCCATCAGGTCGTCGTCATAGCCGGTGCGGTCGATCAGCTTGGCGGCCATCGCCTCCTCCGCCAGTTGCGGGCTGGCATCGAGCGCCGTGCGCACCGCGTCGGGCGTCAGCTTGCGCGCACCGGCAATGGCGGCGACGCCGCTGTCATAGGCCGACTGGGACAGGCGGGTGAGCTGTTCGCGGTCGGGCGCGCTCATGCCCTTTTCCATGAACATGTCGGCGTAGCTCTTGTATTCCTTGCGCTTGACGACCTGCGGTTCGGCTTCGAACTTGTCGAACAGCCCGCGCAGGAAAACCTGGCCCAGGCCGACACCGGCGGGCGCAAAATGACTCTTGGGCTGCACCCAGATGCTTTCGGCGGCGGTGGCGGTGACATAGTCGCCCAGCCCGGCGCCATTGAAGCCCGAGGCATGCGCCAGCACGAACTTGCCGCTGGCGCGCAGCTTGGCCAGCGATGGCAGCAGCTCCTGCGCCTGGGCCAACGGGATCGCGCCATTGCCCAGCCGCAGCACCACGCCCTTCACGCGCGCATCCTTGCGGGCATTTTCCAGTGCCAGCACCAGATCCATCACCGTCACGGGCTGGGGGATCAGCAGCCCGGCCTGGCCGTTGGACGAATCCGCAATGGCCTCGCGCAGATCGAGCGTCAGCACCATGCTGGACGGCATGCCGTCGCCCCGCGCCAGCACGATCACCACGATCACCGCCAGCAGCAGGATCAGGCCCATGACGAAGCGGGCCAAGCTGTTCAGGACGGAGAGGAAGATGGATTTCGTCCATCCAAAAAACTTGCCCACGTAATCCTCCACCTGGTTCGACTGGGCAGCTATAACACACGAAAAGCCCGGCGACATTGTCGCCGGGCTTTCACCGTGATGCAGAAAGACTTTAGTGCTTGGCGTCGTCCAGGGCGTCGCGCAGCGCATCCTTGGCGCCGCCGACCGCGTTCTGCAGCTTGCCGGTCAGCTTGTCGGCCGCACCTTCGGCCTTGAGCTTGCTGTCGCCGGTGAGCTTGCCGGCAACTTCCTTGAGCGCGCCCTGGGCCTGCTTGGCCGAGCCCTCGATACGATCCTTGTCCATGTCATGCTCCTTGGGGGTGGGGTGTCATGAGAACGGGGGACGGCGCCGGCAGTTCCCATGTAACTTTTTCGCCATCCGGACGAACCAAACAGGGACAAGATCGCGTATAGTGCCAGCACGGAATGGAGACGGACCATGAATAGACGCCGGTTCTTGACGACCCTGCTGCTGGGCGGCACCGCCCTGGCGGCTGGCGGCGGCGCCCTGCTGACGCGCGGCGCCGGTGGTGAAGCCCTGGCCGCCACCTTTGCCGTGAACAAAACTGCCGCCGAATGGCAGAAAATCCTGCCCAAGGAATCCTATGAAGTGCTGCGCCTGGCTTCGACGGAATATCCCGGCACCAGCCCGCTGCTGAAGGAGCATCGCAAGGGCGTGTTCGCCTGCATGGGCTGCGCCCTGCCCCTGTTCGCATCCCAGACCAAGTTCGAGAGCGGCACCGGCTGGCCCAGCTTCTACCAGCCGATCGCCAAGACGGTGGTGATCGAAAACCGCGATGACAGCCACGGCATGGTGCGGGTGGAAGTGCAGTGCAGCCGCTGTGGCGGGCATCTGGGCCATGTCTTCGATGACGGGCCCAAGCCCACCGGCCTGCGCTATTGCATGAATGGCGCGGCGCTGAAGTTCATACCGGCTGCCTGAGACTGTTTGGGCGGTCTGCGTTGGCTGCCGTTTCATTCTTGAACCCCCATCCGTCGCAAGTCGGGTTTGCCAAGTGGCAAACACCTTCTTGCGACACCTTCCCCCTTCCTGGCGCTTCGCGCCGAAGTGGGAAGGAAGCTGGCGGATGCTGCGGGTCGCCCGGCGGCTCCGCTGCCGGGCTCGCGCTTAACAAAAAAGCCCACGCATCACTGCGCGGGCTTTTCGTTTGAAAACAACCTCGCTTACGGCGCGGCGGGCGCAGCAGCAGGCTTGGAGCGCGAACGGTTCGATTCCACCATGTTGTCATGGGCGGCGTTGAAGCCGTTGAAGGAAATCGGGAACTCGCGGGCCTTGTCTTCGCCATCAGCGGTGAGGCGCAGCTTGCCTTCGCCGCTGGACTTCATGAAGGCATCGATCAGTGGCTTTTCCACCGCCGCTTCGACATAGCAGCCGGCGCGGTCGCAACGGCGGAACTTCATCACCGGCGTGGCGAAAGTGTTGGTCTGGATCACCGCGCCCGCCGCGAGCGAGACGCCCAGCGGCACGCCCAGCACCATCACATAGCGGTTGTTGGCGGGCAGGAAGGCGATGCTGAAATTGATCAGCGGCTGGCCGGTGTCGCGGTTGCGCACCTGCTCGAACATATCGCAGGGGCTGCCGCCCTGGACCTGGAAGCAGCGCACCTGAAAGTCGCCAAAGGTGCGGACGTCCGGCGTGCCCTGCGGCGTCTGCGCCAGGACAGCGGTGGAAGCGAGCGCCGCGAGCGCGGCACCGGCGAGGATGGAGGCGGTTTTCATCAGAAGAATCTCCAGAACATGGACGAGCGGCGGCCTTCGCCACGCTCATAGGCGGACAGGGCGCTGTTGAAGCCCTTGAACGAAACGGCCAGCGTCTGCGCCTTGGCGTTCGCCGCCGCACCGGTGAAGGAAATCTTGGTCTCGGTGTTGGACCGGAGCGCCGACTTCATGGCGGGCTCCAGCGGCGTCACCGCCAGGCAGCCGACATTGTTGCAGGTGCGGTACTGGAAGACCTTGACCGGGTCCTTGCCGACCTGCACGCCGACGCCGGCATCCAGCAGCACATCATGCGGCAGCATGAAGGCGATCATTTCCTGGCCGGGCTTTTCCTTGTTGCGCATGTCGTAGACGATGGAGATGCGCGCCACCGTGGCCTTGAGGGCCGGATCGACGACATCGCCCATCACTTCGCACGAGGTCTGCTCGACCGCTGCCGCCGGGCAGTAGGTGCGCCAGTCGTCATACGGCGTGGTGGTCTCGGTGGCGACATTGTAGGTCGCCACGCCGCGCACGGCCCAGCCGAGCAACAGGCCCAGCACAAGCGCGCCGCCGCCAATGGCAAGGCGTTCCATATTCTTGTTCATGTTTTCAGTTTCGCTTCGCAAGTTGCGCGAGAACGCCCCCAAGGCGTTCCGCGGGTCTCAAACCGGCGTGAGGAGGTAGCAGAAACATCCGCCGAAGGAAACCGGTTAACCCGGGTTTTTTGCCCCGGAATCCGGGACTTGGTAAATCCGGCGATGACGATTTTGTCAGCTTTTCCCGCTTTTTGCCCCGCCGGGGCCGGAACCTACTTCTTGGCCATGACCAGCACCGGCTCGGCCCGCCAGTATTGCGGCCAGACGCGCGCCAGATTGCGCAGCTTGGGCAGGTCGTTGATGACGATATAGGGATAGGACGGGTTCAGGGTCAGGAAATCCTGGTGATAGGCCTCGGCCGCGAAGAAGCCCTTGAAGGCTTCGATCCTGGTGGCGATGGGGCGGGCGAACAGCTTCGCCCCATCGAGCTGGGCGATATAGGCGCGGGCCGTCGCGGCCTGCGCCGGGGACTGCGGGAAGATGGCGGTGCGGTAGCTGGGGCCGCTATCAGGGCCCTGGCGGTTCACTTCGGTGGGGTCATGCGCCACCGAGAAGAAGATCTGCAGCAACGTGCCATACGACACCACCTTGGGGTCATAGGTGACTTCCACCGCCTCGGCATGGCCGGTGGTCTCGCTGGTGA
The DNA here is from genome assembly GCA_947462105.1 of Alphaproteobacteria bacterium. GTDB lineage: Bacteria > Pseudomonadota > Alphaproteobacteria > Micropepsales > Micropepsaceae > Rhizomicrobium. The sequence continues at coordinate 60,611 of CANHNJ010000001.1, read as the reverse complement.
CCTGGTCGTAGGTGGCGGTGTTCTTGGCCCCCCCGGAATAGCCGGAGACGGCGCGGCTGACGCCCTTCACATGCTGGAAGACGCCCTGGATGCCCCAGAAGCAGCCGCCCGCGAACACGGCCTTTTCCGTCGCCGCCATGCTGGCGGGATCGGCGGCGGGCGCCGGGATCGGCTTGTTCAGTTCCGCCGCGAAAGCGGAACCGGTGAGTGCCAGCGAGAACAGGAGAGCGATAGCGGTCTTCATGGTGTTCCTTCCTTTGCTCTCACTTCGTGCCGGATGGCGCGAAGGTTACAAGGCGGTGAGGATGGCGGCGTAAATAATGTCGAGTTCCGCCCCCGTGATGCAATAGGGCGGCAGCACATAGATCGTGTTGCCCAGCGGGCGCAGCAGGACCCCGCGATCCAGGGCATGCGCCGTCAGCTTCGGCCCCGCATCTGCGAGATAGCCGGGGTCGGACACTTTCAGGTCCAGCGCCGCGACCGTGCCAATTCTACGCACGTTTGTGACGCGCGGATCAGCGCGGAACGGCGCCAGCCGTTCTTCCTGCATCTGCGCCAGCATGGTGATGCGCTCGCGCACGGGTTCGTCGCGCCAGACGCCCAGATTCGCACGCGCGGCGGCGCAGGCGATGGGATTGGCGGTGTAGGAACTGGAATGGAAGAAGGTCTTGCGGCGGTCGGTGGAATAATGCGCCTCGAAGATCGCGGGCGTCGCCAGTGTCGCCGCCAGCGGCAGCGCCCCGCCCGTGAGCCCCTTGGCGAGGCAGAGAATATCCGGCGTCACGCCCGCCTGCTCGCAGGCGAACAGCGTGCCGGTGCGGCCAAAACCGGTCAGCACTTCGTCGGCGATGAAGAGCGTGCCGTGTTTCTCGCAGATCGCCTTCATCTCGCGCAGGATGTCCGGGCCATACATCAGCATGCCGCCCGCGCCCAGCAGCAGCGGTTCGACAATCAGGGCGGCGGCATTGGGGGCTTCGCGTTCCAGCGCCGCCAGCGTGGCTTTGGGATCGGATGGAAAAGGCAGCCGCGCCACGTCGAACAGCAGCGGCTCATACGCCGCATTGAAGACGCCGCGCGCGCCCGCCGCCATCGTGCCGATGGTGTCGCCATGATAGGCGTGTTCCAGCGCGATGATCCGGGTGCGCGGTTTACCGCTATTGTGCCAGAAGCCCAGCGCCATCTTCAGCGCCACTTCCACCGACGTCGAACCGGTGTCGGAATAAAAGACTTGGCGCAAGCCGGGCGGCACGATCTTGAGAAGTTCGGCAGCAAGGTCTTCGGCGGGCTGGTGCGTGAAGCCGGCGAAGATCACCTGATCCAGTTGTTCGGTCTGCTTGCGGATCGCCGCCATGATGCGGGGATGGCTGTGACCGTGCGTCGTCACCCACCAGGACGAAATGCCGTCAAGGATGCGGCGGCCATCCTCAAGAATGAGCGACGCGCCCGCACCCCGCGCCACCGCCAGTGGCGCAGGCGCGGTAGCGTGCTGGGTGAAGGGGTGCCAGATGCCACTCACGCGAAATCATCCAGCCGGAAATTCGCCATGAAGGCGGCGGCCAGCGTTTCGCGGTTCAGGGCAGCGAGGCGCGGCAGGCGGCCCAGCCGTTTCACGCCGGATTTCTCGATGATGATGCCTTCGCTCTCGGCATGGGCATCGCCGATGAAGGCGATACCCAGCAGCGGAAGGTTGCGGGCACGGATCGCTTCCACCGACAGCAGCGTGTGATTGATGGTGCCCAGCGCGGTGCGGGCACACAGCACCAGCGGCAGGCCCCAGCGCGCGAAGACATCTATATTAAGCGTGGCGCGGGTCAGCGGTACCATCAGCCCGCCCGCGCCCTCGATAACGACGGGCCCATCGGGCGGCGTCAACGCATCGGTGTCGATGGTGACGCCCTCTTCCGCCGCCGCCTGGTGCGGCGAAGCGGCCAGCGTCAGGCGGTACTTTTCCGGCAGCACGGTGGCGCCCAGCCGGGCCGCCGTCTCCTTGTCGCCTTCCGGCCCCTCTTCTGAATCAACCCACCCCGCCTGCACCGGCTTCCAGTAGGGCGCGCTACTCACCGCGCACAACGCGGCGGCAAACACCGTCTTGCCGATATCGGTATCGGTGCCGGTCACAACCAGTCTCATGCGCGTTCCAGTTCGGCAGCGAGAGCGGCGAAGACCGTGTCGAGATCACCTTCTGTCACATGGGTGGTGATCGCCAGCCGCAAACGCGCCGTGCCTTCCGGCACGGTGGGCGGGCGGATGGCACGGATATCATGGCCGTGTCCCTGCAAGGCTTCGGCAAAGCGCAGCGCCCGCGCATCGGCGCCCAGGATGATGGGCTGGATCGGCGACCCGCTCGCCCGCCACTGGTTATGCCCACGCAAAAGTTTTTCCACATGCGCCACCAGCGCCATCAGCCGGGTGCGCGGGGCGTCGGCCCCGGCGGCAAGTTTCAGCGCCGCACGCACAACCGCCGCCATCAGCGGCGACGGCGCGGTCGAATAGACGAAGCTGCGCGAACGATTGACCAGGTAGTCCTTGTAAACCTGCGCACAGGTGACAAGGCCACCCGCCGCGCCCAGCGCCTTGCCGCAGGTGTGCAGCGTGATGATGTTCTCTCGGCCTTCAAACGCCGCCGCCAGCCCGCGCCCCTGCGGGCCATAGACGCCGGTGGCGTGCGCCTCGTCCAGCACCAGCATCGAGTCCGTGGCAGCGGCCAGCGCCACCAGATCGGCCAGCGGCGCGCGGTCGCCATCCATCGAATACAAGGTCTCTGCCGCGATCCAGGCGCGACCCGTGCCGCCCCTGGCGCGCCACCCCTTGATCGCATCTGCAATGGCGCCGACATCATTGTGCGGTGTCTCGATCACCGGCACGCGGGTGGGATCGAGCCCTTCGCGCACCGAAGCATGGATCAATGCATCATGGAGAATGACATCCTCGCGCCGGGGCAGCGCCGCGAACAGGGCGGCATTGGCGGCGAAGCCGGTGGGAAAATACAGCGCGACCTGCGCCCCGAAAAAGGCGGCGGCTTCGGCTTCCAGCGCTTCATGCTCCGGGTGATTGCCGCGCAGCAGGCGCGAGCCGCCCGCGCCCACCGGCACGCCGCGCGCCAGCGCCGCCGCCGCCGCATCACGCAGGGCGTCGCTTTCCGCCAGGCCGAGATAATCATTGCTGGTGAAGTCCCGTCCGGCGCGGGGCGACAGGCGGCGCAGCCTTGCCTTGCGGGCCAGCGCCGCGAGCGCGGTTTCATGCGGCTTCATGGCGCGATCCATTCCACAGGCTCTTTCAAAGGGCAAGGCGCGTCGGCATAGTCCCCGGCATGACGACCATATCGCCATCCCTGGCGCAGCTTTTCGAGGACGCGCAAGACCTGCACCAGGCCGGCCGCCTGGCCGACGCCAAGGCGCGGTATGAGCGCATCCTGGCAGCGGACCCGCGCCACGGACCGACGCTGCACATGGTGGGGCTGATGGCCTATCAGGTCGGGCAGCATGACCTGGCGGTGGACCTGCTGACGCGCGCCGCGCCGCGCGATCCCGGTTCGGCGGCGCTGCATTCCAATCTTGGCCTGGCGTTGCGCGCGGTGGGCCGGATCGAGGACGCTGCCGCCAGCTTCCGCCGCGCCCTCGCCCTCAAGCCCGATGTGGCGGAGACGCACAGCAATTTGGGCAACGCGCTGCTGGAACAGGGCAAGGTCGATGCGGCGGCGGCGGCCTTCGCCCGCGCCGTCGCGCTCAACCCCAATCTTGCCGCCGCGCAGGCCAATTTGGGCGACGCGCTGTGGGCGCAGGGAAAGCTGGAAGAGGCCGAGGCCTGTCACCTGAAAGCGCTGGCGTTGAATCCCGGCGATGCCGACACCTTCAAGAGCCTGGCCCTGCTGGCGCTGGGGCGCGGCGATGCCGCCACCGCCATGCAACGCCTGCGCGAAGCGGTGCTGCGCGACGACAGTCCCCGCAGCCATCGCATCTTCGCCGATATCGTGCAGGGCCTGACCTGGGACGAGGATGATGATGCGATCCGCGCCCTGCTCACCCGCGCCATTGCCGAAGCCTGGAGCCGCCCCGCCATCTTTGCAGGGACCGCGCATGGGCTGATCAGGACAAGGCTGGCGGCGGGTGGCCGCATCCAGGACGACCTATTGCTGCGGGCGCTGCTGCGGGCTGTGCCCAACAGCGATGTGGAACTGGAACGCAAGCTTACGGCGGCGCGGCGCGCGCTCCTGCTGGCGGGCGGCGCGGCGGATGATTTCGCCGTGGCGCTGGCGCAGCAATGCTTCATCAATGAATATGTCTGGGGCATCGCCGCCGACGAAGCGGCGCAAATCGCGCATCTCAAGGCCAAGCCCTCGCCTTCCGCAGCCGAACTGGTGGCGCTGGCCTGTTACCTGCCGCTGGGGTCGCTCACCGCCGCACAACTGGCCGACGCCCCGGCCGCGCTGCTGACGCAACAGCGCGATGAACCGGCGGAAGAACGCGCCCTGGCCGAAGCCATGCCGGTGCTGACGCCCATCGACGATGCCGTCAGCCAGGCCGTGCGTGCGATGTACGAGGAAAATCCCTATCCGCGCTGGGCCCGGCTGCAGGAACCCATCACGCCGGTGCGGCTGGGCCAGTTTCTGGGCAGCCGCTTTCCCTTCGCCGCCATTGCACAGAAAGTTGTGCCGGAAAAGCCGGATGTGCTGGTGGCGGGCTGCGGCACCGGCCAGTACGCGCTGGAACTGGCGCGGGAATTCGCCGTGGGCGACGTGCTGGCGGTGGACCTGTCGCGCGCCAGCCTGGGCCATGCCGCGCGCAAGGCGCGCGAAGCGGGCGTTACCAGCGTGGCGTTCGGCCAAGCGGATATCCTGCAGATCGGCACGCTGGGCCGCAGCTTCGGCGTGATCGAATGTTCGGGCGTGCTGCACCACATGGCCGATCCCTTTGCGGGCTGGCGGGCGCTGCTGGGCTGCCTGAAGCCGGGCGGCATCATGCTGGCGGCATTCTACAGCGCCACGGCGCGCACCGCGATCGCCAGGACGCGCGACTGGATCAAACAGGCGGGTTTTGCGGCCACGCCCGATGGCATCCGCGCCGTGCGCGCGCAACTGATGCAGAATGATGCGGCGGGCGCCTTGCGTAACATCCTGACCTCGCCCGATTTCTGCACCACCAGCGCCTGCCGCGACCTGCTCTTCCATGTGCAGGAACACAATCTTGAGCTGGAGGAGATCGCGGCGTTCCTCGACGCGAATGGCCTGACCTTCATCGGCATGGAAGTGAGCGAGACCACCCGCAGCGCCTATCGCGCCCGTTTTCCCGATGACCCCGGTGGCGGCAGCCTTGCCAACTGGTCACACTTCGAACGGGAGAACCCGGACACCTTTGCGGCCATGTATCAATTCTGGGTGCAGAAAAAATGAGCGCGAGTCTCGTTTCCATTCACACCGGCAAGGTTGCGCCGCTAGGCCCGGACGGCGAACCCAGCGGCTTCGTCAAGCATCGGCGCGATGGCGCCGTGGCGGTGGGAGAGCTGGGACTGGAAGGTGACGCGCAGGCCGATCTTTCGGTGCATGGCGGGCCCGACAAGGCGGTCTATGCCTATGCGAGCGCGCACTATCACGGCTGGGTCACCGATCACCCCCGGCATGCCGCGATGTTCGCGCCGGGCGTGATGGGCGAGAATCTTGCCATCGCCGGGATGACCGAGGCCGACATCTGCGTCGGCGACATCCATCGCATCGGCACCGTCCTGCTGCAGGCCTGCCAGCCGCGCCAGCCCTGCTTCAAGCTGGGACTGCGCTTCGACGATCCCATGATGGTCAAGGCGATGGTGAAGAGCGAACGCGCCGGCTGGTATTATCGCGTGGTGCAGCCAGGCATCGTGCAGGCGGGCGATACCGTGACGCTTGAGACACGGCCGCATCCGGGCTTTGCCTTCACCCGGCTGGTGTCGCTGGTCTATCGCCGCAACCCGACCCGCGACGAGCTGGAAGCTATGGCCGGGATGGAGGGCATTGCGCGGCAGTGGCGGCTGCAGGCCAGGCAGGCGCTGCGCGGGAGCGACGGCCCCGCGCAGTTGTAGACTTCGCGTCAGGCGGTGCGACCATAAATAAAGTGTCCTGATCTGGGACACGCTTTTGCGGAAACCACGCGCGCTGGGCGCGTTGTCATTCATGAAACCGGCACCAGGCTTGCAGTATGACGGTCATGATGTTCCAGCGCGAGCCAGCTTCGATGCAGACCCACACGCCGCCCGTGGCCGAGCGCCGCCCGAAAAGCCGCCGCCGCGCCCTGCTGGGCGGCATGGTGGTGCATAGCGGCGGGCGTTTCTCGTTCCCCTGCACCATCCGCAACATTTCGGAAGACGGCGCCCGCATCGCCTTCAAGAAGGGCCAGATGATGCCCTCTGATTTCTTCCTGGTGGACACCTGGGCCGGACAGGGCCATCGCGCCCATATCGCCTGGGTGACGGCGAACGAAGCCGGTCTTTCCTTCACCACCAGCTTCGACATGAACGCCATCACCGACCCGGCGCTGGGCTATCTCAAGCGCATGTGGGAACAGCGGGCCGTCTAGCCCGCGCCAAAACTCAGCGCGATGCGATAGGTGATCAGGGCGGCGATGTATGCCAGCCCGGTCATGTAGCCGAACATCACCCACATCCAGAACCAGCCGCCGGTCTCGCGCCGGACCACGCCCAGCGTCGCCATGCATTGCGGCGCAAAGACATACCAGGCGAGGAAGGCCAGCGCGGAGGCGAGCGACCATTTGCTCGCCAGCGTCGCCGCCAGTCCCGCCGTGTTGTCGCCCGCAATCGAATAGACCGTGCCCAGCGCGCCGACCGCGACTTCGCGCGCCGCCATGCCCGGGACCAGCGCCACCGCCATCTCCCAGTTGAAGCCGATGGGGGCGAAGACCGGCAGCATGGCGTGGCCGATCATGCCCGCAAAGCTGTAATTGATCGCCGGGCCGGTCGCGTCCGCAGGCGCATAGGGGAACGTCGCCAGCACCCAGATCAGCACCATCATGGCGAAAATGGTGGTACCGGCGCGCTGCAGGAAGATCTGGCCACGCTGCCAGACGCCGCGCGCCACGTTCCAGGCATCGGGCGTCTTGTAGGCGGGCAGCTCGATCAGGAACGGCTCCGACGCGCTGCGCCAGATGATGCGCCGGATGATAAAGGCGACAATGAGCGCGCTGGAAATGCCTGCCGCATAGAGGCCCAGCATCACCAGGCCCTGCAGGCTCATGCCATAGACCTGGCGCGGCGGGATGAAGGCGGCGATGATCAGCGTGTAGACGGGGATGCGCGCCGAACAGGTGGTCAGCGGCGCCACCAGGATGGTGGTGAGGCGGTCACGCCGGTTGTCGATGACGCGCGCCGACATGATGCCGGGAATGGCGCAGGCAAAGCTTGATAACAATGGAATAAAAGCGCGGCCATGCAGTCCCGCCACGCCCATCATCTTGTCCATCAGGAAGGCGGCGCGCGCCATGTAGCCGAAATCTTCCAGGAGGATGATGAAGAAGAACAGGATCAGGATCTGCGGCAGGAAGATCACCACGCTGCCGACGCCGGCGATGATGCCGTCCACGATGAAGCTGTGCAGCAACCCATCGGGCAAGACGGCGCCCACCCATCCGCCGATCTGCGCGAAGCTGGCATCGATCAGGTCCATCGCCGGTGAGGCCCAGGTGAACACCGCCTGGAACATCAGGAACAGGATGGCGAACAGGATCAGCGTGCCTGCCACCGGGTGCAGCAGCAGGCCATCCAGCTTGCCGGTGAGCGTATCGGGCCGCAGCGGCGGCTTCACATGCGCCTTCAGGATGCGCTCGGCCTGGCGGGCGGACTCGCGCAGATCGCCGGCCGATGGCTGATGCCAGGCCGCCGCGATAGCCGCCTGCCCGGTGAGACGGTCCACTTCGGCCAGCAGTGCTTCCAGGCCGCGCTTGCGCACCGCCACGGTGGTGACGATGGGCACGCCCAGTGCCTGTGACAGTCCTGCAAGGTCGATGCGGATGCCCTGGCGTTCGGCGATGTCGAACATGTTGAGCGCCAGCACCATCGGGCGGCCCACCTGTTTCAGCTCCAGCACCAGCCGCAGCACCAGCCGCAAATTGGTGGCGTCGGCGACGCAGACCAGGATGTCGGGCGGGGTTTCGCCTGCGAGGTGGCCCAGCACCACGTCGCGCGTGACCATTTCGTCGGGGCTGCGGGCGCGCAGCGAATAGGTGCCCGGCAGGTCGAGCACCAGGGCGCGGCGTCCGGCCGGGGTGGTGACGCTGCCTTCCTTGCGCTCCACCGTGACGCCGGGATAGTTGGCAACCTTCTGGCGCGAACCCGTCAGGGCGTTGAACAGCGCGGTCTTGCCGGAATTGGGATTGCCGACCAGCGCGATGCGCGTCGGCAGGGCCGTGTCGCTCATGCCGGGACCGCGTCCATCAGGATGGCGTCGGCCTCGCGGCGGCGCAGGGCGACGCGCATGTCGTCCAGCTTGACGGCGATGGGATCGCGCCCGAACAGGCCTTCATGCAGCACCTTCACATGGGCGCCTTCGACAAAGCCCATCTCCAGCAGCCGGCGCTCCAGCTCGGCTTCTTCAATGGCGCCGCCATGACCGGTGACATCCAGCCCCTGGACCACGCCCTGCTCACCCTTGGCCAACCCGCTCAAACGCACGGCTTATTCCCTGTTTTGGTCACCCGGACCGGGCCCGACTATGACAGGGCATAGTGAATTTGAGAACCAGTTGCAAGAATGCCGCAGCAACAAGCCCGGCAAGGCCATAAAACAGTTCTGGATCAAATGGTTGATAGGACGGGCCGCACAGGCGGCGACCAAAAGCTCCGCGCCCGGATCAGGACTTTCCGACCACTGCCATGAAGACGCTGTCCACCGTCAGTTCCGGCGCAGCCTTGCAGCGGTCCATCACCGCCGTCAGCACATCGGACCGCGTCATGGCCGGACCGGGATCGAAATATTCCTGCGGCAGGCGGCGCATCTGCTCGATATTGGTTTTCTCGCCTTCGGTGGCGGCGCGGTTCGCCAGCGCCTGTGCCGTGACGTCGGAAATGGCAAAGGACAGCCCTATGCCGTCCATCACGCCGCCGACATACAGCCCCAGCGCCTCGTCCGGCAGCGCCGCGATCTGGCGGCAGGAGACATGGCCTTCCTGGGCCTTGAGCGGCAGGGCCGCCGCCAGCAGCAGCGGCATGACAAGCAGGATGGATTTGTGCATGAAGGGCCCCCGTGAGCGGCCATCCTCGCGCAGGAACGCGGCGGGCGAAACCCCGCCGCGCGTTATTGATTAACGCGTTACCATTTCCAGGTCGATGGCATCGGCCATCGCCTGGTAGCCGGCATCGTTGGGATGCAGCTTGTCGCCATCATTGAACCCGGCAGCAAACGTCAGCGGGTTGGCCTTGTCGGCGGTGGGCGCGGCGAAATCGATCACGCCGTCAAAGGCATTCGATGTGCGGATCCAGTTGTTCAGGGCCTGGCGCACCTGTTCACCGTCCGGCGAGGCATAGCCCGCACCGCCATACGGCGTCAGCAGCCCGCCATAGACCTTGATGCCAAGCGCATGGGCGCGGGCGATGATCTGCTTGTGCCCGGCGATCAGGGCTTCTGCCGTCAGGGGCTCGCGCGGGCCGGTGTTGGTGAAGCCGCGCCCGATATCGTTGATGCCTTCCAGCAGGATCACCGCCTTGACGCCGGGCACGCTGAGCACATCGCGGTCGAAGCGGGCCAGCAGGTTGGGGCCGGTGCCATAGCGCAGCACGCGGTTGCCGCCGATGCCGGCATTGACCACCGTCCAGCTCTTCTTCGCCGCCACCAGCCGTTCGGCGAGCCGGTCGGGATAGGAGCGGAAGGCATTGAAGGTGGATTGCGAGCCTTCGGTAATGGAATCGCCAATGGTGACGATGGCGCTGGTGGGGGCGTCGGCATTGACCTCGACCTGGGTCACATAGGTGGTGACGCGGGTGAGCTTCGCATCGGGCAGCCGCGCCTCGGCTGTGCGGTCGCCACCGGCCTGCGTCACATACATGAAGAGGCTGCGGCCCGTGCGCGGCACCGCGCCCGGAACATGGATGGAGATCAGCAACCGGTCGAGCGGCTTCACCGTGATGCCAACCGGATCGCTGTAGAGCGGTGCGGAAGCCGGGATCATGACGCCGCCGCTGCGGCCATCGAACGTCACCACATGGCTGCTATTGGGCAGGACATCGCCATTCGGCCCGGCCAGCCCGACGCGCACCGCCCCCACCGGCAGCATGTCGGTGCCGTTCTCGTTGGAAAAGCGCAGGCGAATTTGCGTGCCGCCCGCCGAAACCCGCACCAGCTGGCGCACCGTGACGTTGGTCAGCGGCACGAAATTGTCGAGGATGCCGACATTGCCCGGATTCTCGATCCGGGGGGCGGCGGGCGCGGCATTGTTCACCGGCGGCACCGGCGAAGGCCCCAGCGGCAGGATCGGCGCGCCATTGGACGGGCCGACATTGGCGGGCGCCAGCGGCGCTGGGTTCAGGCCCGGCGGCAGCGGCGCGGGAACATAGGCCCAGGCCCCGACCCAGTTGTCGGCCAGCGCGGGCGCGGTGAACGACGCCAGCAGCAGCACAGCGGCGGCAAGACGGGTGATGGTCCGCATGTCTTTTCCCTCTTCTTATATGGTTGTCTTGATCTCGTTGACCGGGCGATCGAGGTTCCACCAGGTTTCCACCAGCGGGATGTGGCGCACCGGCACTTCGGTCACCTGCCCCGCCAGCCATTCGGAAAAGTATTTCATCCCGCCCTGCAGCGACGGCACCTGCCCCAGCAGGATCAGGCCCTTTTTCATGCCGATGGCGATCTGGTCCTGGGCATAGAGCACCGCTTCCCATTCGAACGTGTAGCCCACCAGCAGCACATCGATGTCGCTGCGCAGGGTGCGGATGGCGGGCATCTGCGCCGCGCGGCCCCAGATGGCGGCGACATTGCTCACCGGCAGCGTGGGATCACCGATCACGCGCAGGGTACGCGCACCAAGCCGGGTCTGCAGGAGTTGCGAAAGCTGCAACAGGTTGGTGGGGGGCAGGCGGAAGCGCGCCGCTTCGCCGCCCTGCGCCGTCTCTTGCCAGCCCAGTTCACGCGCCATGCCCGCGCGGATGGGATTGGGCGCACTGTCGGCCAGGTGATCGGCGATGCGGTAGATCACCAGATTGTTGGCGCGGATGAAGTCGCGCTTGGCCTTGAAGGTTTCGTTGCCTTCCAGGCCGGTGACCGCGTCATTGTCACCCCAGAAGGTGGCGTCTGCCGTCAAGATCAGGTTGGCTTTCGCGGCGGCGGCGGCCTTCAGCGCGTCGAAGGTCGCCATCGCTACGGTGGCGATGCCGGTGACCGGTGTCAGCGGATCGCCCGCGATGAAGCGATCATTGCTGCGCGGACGGCCCGGCGTGCCCAACCGCGTCAGGATCAGGTCGATCAACTGCCCCGCCATGACGGGGCCGGTGCGTTGCGGGCCGCGACCGGGGCCAGCGGGCGGCGGCGGTGCGGGCGGCGTTGCCTGTGCAAGACTTATCTCGGCCATGGTTCAGATCTTCGGGTTGATTTCCATCACCGGCCGGCTGGGATTCCAGTAGGGCTCGATGATGGGAACATATTTGCAGGGAATTTCCCGGATGAAGCCGCGCAGCCACTGCGCCGCATATTCCATGCCCCATTGTTCGGACAGGACATGGCCGATGACGATGAAGGCCTTTTTCCGGCCCGCCGCGACGCTGTCCTGCACGAACATGGGCAGGTCCCAGTCCTGCGCCTCGCCGATCACCATGACATCGACATTGTCCAGGATCTGCGCCCCGCCCAAGCCGCCGAAATTGCCGTAAGACGCATAAAGTTCGCGCACCGGCATGGTGGGATCGCCGATGACGCGCATGGTGCGCGCCTTCATCCGGGACTGGATGTGCCGGGCCATCTCCAGCAGCGTCATCGACGGCACGGTGTAATAGCGCGGATTGTCCTTGTGCATGTATTGCGTCCAGCCCAGCACATTGGCGGTGCCGACATGGATGCCGTCCACCGGGCGCAGCGCGTGCCAGTGATCATGCATGTGATAGACGGCCATGTTGTTGCGGGTGACGTAATCCAGCTTGACCTTGTAGAGCGGGTCGTCCTGCAGTTCGTCCAGCCGGTCCTGGTGCGACCAGTAGGTCGGCTCATGGGTGATGACCATGTTGCAGCCGGCCTTGAGCGAATCCTTCAGCGCATCGAGGCTGCACATCATCACGGTGGAAATGCCGCGCACCACCGTGTCGGGCCCGCCCGCCGTCAAGTGATCGACGCCACCGTCGCGCCAGGGGCCGCCGATCTCGGTCTTCATGCGTTCCAGGATCGCGCCCGCCGTCAGCGTCGCCTGTGCCTGCGCGCCCGTCGCAGCAAGGCTTGCGCTGCCCACGCCTGCCGCCATGAACCGGCGGCGCGACAGCGCCGTCTTGATTGTCATGAAGCCTCCCCAAGAACTGTTCGAAGCACTTTTATTATTGGGAGGACCATAGGATATATGCCAAGCTCTCGCCATCGGCCGAAGGCTTGAAAGCCTGTATGCGCCAAGAAAAACGGATGAAACCGTTTTCGCCATTGGGGAGATTTCGATGAAAAAATTCGCAGGCGTTTTGCTGCTATGCAGCACGGCGTTGGGCGCCCTGGCACAGCCCGCCCCGCCGCCCGCTTTCCAGCCGCCGCAGGTTGCGCCCACCGAGCCGCAACTGCTGCACCCGCTGTTCGCGGACCATGCGGTGCTGCAACGTGACCGTCCCATCAAGGTCTATGGCGAAGCTGCGGCAGGCACTGCGGTGCGCGTCTCGCTGGGCGCGAACAGCGCGCAAGTTCGCGCCGGCAATGATGGACGCTGGAGCGCCACCCTGCCCGCGATGGCCGCCGGCGGGCCCTATACCCTGAGTGCCACAGCAGGCGAGCGCACCGCCACGGCCAGCGATGTGCTGGTCGGCGATGTCTTCTTCTGCACCGGCCAGTCCAACATGGCGCTGGCGCAGCGCGCCGCCAATGGCGCGGCACAGGACGCCCAGAGCGCCACCGATGGCACCATCCGCCAGATCACCATTGCCAACAATGGCAGCATCACGCCGATTTCGCGCCCCGCCCATGTCGTGCGCTGGGTGGTGGGCAGCCGGGAGACCGTCGGCGGCTTTTCCGGCAGTTGCTATTATTTCGTCAGCGAATTGAAAAAGACCGTCAACGTGCCGATGGGCATGGTGGTAGCCGCCTGGGGCGGCGCGCGGGTGCGCAACTGGGTGAGCGAAGCCGCACTGGCGAAGCTGGGCACTTTCCAGGACGACCTGGAGATGCTGCAGCTTTACCGCAAAGACCCGGCAGCGGCGCAGCGGCGCTGGGCCACGACATGGCAGGCCTGGTTCAAACAGGCGATGCCCAATGGCGGCGAACCCTGGACCGTGAATTTCGATGACAGTAAGTGGCCCACCGCGCCCGAAGCGCTGGGCGCCTGGGCGCTGTGGAACGGCAGCAACCCTGACGGCTTCATCGGCCAGATGTGGTACCGCACCGAAGTGACGCTGACCGCCGAGCAGGCGAAGAAGGCGGGCGCGGTGCTCGATCTGTCGTCCGTCAACGAAGAGGACGAAACCTGGATCAACGGGATGGATGTCGGCTCATCCTCCTTCGCCAACCGCACGCAATATGCGTTGCGCGCAGGCGTGCTGAAGGAAGGCGTCAACGTCATCGCCACCAACATCTTCTGTAGCTGGCGCAACTGCGGCATCCGTGGCCCGGCCGAGCAACGCGCCATCCGCTTTGCGGATGGCACCAGCGTGCCGCTGTCAAAAAGCTGGAAATACAACCAGCTCCCCGATGGCGTGATCGCGCCGCAGATGCCCTGGGGCGTCACGCATGGCCTGACGATGGATTATAACGGCATGGTCGCACCGCTGGGCGCGTTCGGTTTCAGGGCCGCGCTCTGGTACCAGGGCGAATCCAACATCTTCTTCGCCAGCAATTACCGCACCACGCTGAAGGCGATGATGCAGGACTGGCGGCGGCAGTTCGAGAACCCGGACATGCCCTTCCTGATCGTGCAGGTGCCCAATTACGGCATCATTCCGGCGCAGCCCACAGCGTCAGGATGGGCCGATGTGCGCGAGGCGCAGCGGCTGGCGGTGCTGGAAGACAGCCACGCCGCCCTGACCGTGAACATCGATATCGGCGACGCCACCAACCTGCATCCCGGCAACAAGCTGGATGTGGGCCGCCGCCTCGCCATCGCGGCGCGCAATGTGGTCTATGGCGAGAAAATTCCACCGTCCGGTCCGGTAGTGGGCGCGGTGACACGGCGCGGCAATGACGCGGTGGTGGCGTTCCGCGATGTCACGGGCGTGCTGTCAGGCCGCAGCGGCAATCCGCTGGGCTTCGAGCTGTGCGGCGCGGCGCAAGCGAGCTGCCGCTGGGCCGACAGCCGTATCGATGGCGCCAGCATCGTCTTGCCCAATGCAGGAGCCGCTACGCGGGTGCGCTATTGCTGGGGGGAAAGCCCGGTCTGCACTTTATATGATGCGTCTGGCCTGCCCGCCGGGCCGTTCGAAGCCCCCATTCGCTAGGAGCCGTCATGCGCCAGATTTCCGCATTCCTGCTCGCTGCGGCCTTCGCGATCACCTCTGCACAGGCACAGGTGGCCGCGCCGCCAGTCGCCGTCACCCCAGCCCCGCCTTTCAGCCCCAACATCACCATCACCGGGGCGCGGGCCAGCGGCCTCTATGCCGTGGGCGAGAACGTGTCATGGACGGTGCGCCAGCCGCTGGGCATGCCCGCTGCGCGCTACACCTATGAAGTACGCGAGAACAACCTGGCGGTGCTGTCGTCGGGGGCGCTCGACCTGTCATCCGGCATGGCGGTGGTGAGCGGCGCGCTGCCGCGCCCCGGCATGATCACGCTGGTGCTGAAGCCGGTGCAGGCCGCCAACGCCCCCGCGCCCAATGTCACCGGCCCGGTTCAGGCGGCGATCAGTGCCGCTGCCGCTATCGGCATTCGGGATATCCGCCCCGCAAGCCCGCGCCCCGCCGACTTCAAGGCGTTCTGGGACGGCAAGCTGGCGGCGTTGCGCGCCATTCCCCTGCGCGCCGATCTGACGCCGGTGGAAAGCGGCCGCGCGGGCGTGACCCTCAGCACCATCGTGATCGACAGTGTGGGTTCCAAGGTCCAGGGCTATCTCGCCCGGCCGGATCGCGACGGCAAGTATCCGGCGCTGGTGATCTACCAGTATGCCGGGGTCTATGCGCTGGAGAAGGAAACCGCGGTCAACCGCGCCGCCGAAGGCTGGCTGGCCTTCAATGTCGATTCCCACGACATGCCGCCCACCGAAGCGACCGCGCCGCGCAACTATGCATCGCTGGGCAACAATGACCGCGACAGCAGCTATTTCCTCAACATGTATCTGCGCGATGTCCGCGCCATCGATTTTATCCGCAGCAACCCCCACTGGGACGGCAAGACCATCGTCATCATGGGCACCAGCATGGGCGGGCAGCAAAGCTATGCCGTGGCGGGGCTTGTACCCGGCATCACCGCCATGCTGGTCAATGTGCCGGCGGGCGCCAACATCGTGGGCGACCGTTTCGGCCAGCGCGCCGGTTATCCCAACTGGACCACCAGCGAAGCCGCCATCGCCGCCACCGGGCCCTATTTCGATTCCATGAGTTTTGCGCCCGAGGTGACAGCGGCCAGCGTGGTGGCGTTCGGGTTGCTCGATGTCACCTCGCCGCCCTATGGCGTAATTGCAGCCTTCAACGCCATCGCGGGCCCGAAGGAAATGGTGCCGATGGTGGAATCCGACCACAACCACATCACGCCGCAAAAGCAGGAGGGCTGGCTGGTTCGCTCGCGCGATGTGCTGGAGCAGTTGCGCACCACCGGCCGCTTCACCGTCAACACGAGCTGGGATCGTCAAAAATAAGGCCACAGCTTTGCGGATGCGGCCCAGTTGAGAACCGGTTCCTCGGGGAAACCGCTCCTTGGGATGTTTGCTGGAAACGCCGCGCGTCAGTCTCTATCCCGCCGCGTGTAGGAACTGTCGCCCGCCTCGATCCGGCCGGACCCCGATACGGCATGGGAAAACGCGCGCGGCCTGTCGCTGATGCTGACATGACCAGAGCCCGAAACGCGCACCCGCGCATCGTCCAGGGCCGTGATCACGACATTGCCGCTGCCCGATACCGTGATACGGCCCAGCCCTGCTGCCAGGCCCGAAAGCCGCGCGCCGCCGGAACCGGAGACATGTGCGTCTAGCCGCTCCACCCGGCCTTCCGCCCGCACGCCACCGCTGCCGCTGACATTCACCGTCAGTTCCGGCTGCCGCACAGTGCCGAGCAGAAGCTGGCCACTGCCGCTGACCGTGACATCTTCCAGCGCAACGCCACTGACGATGATCTCGACATCCTTGCTGTCAAAATTGTCCAGCCAGCCACTATTTTCCATGCCGATAAGGCCCTGATCGAGCGTGACACGCCGCACCTAGCGTTCGGGGCCAGTCACCACCATGCGGGCGGGGCCATCCTTGACCACGCGCACGGTCATCGAACCGCCGACGCGCAACAGCAGCGTCGCACCCATGCCGATATGCGCCACCCAGGCGCGCTGCGCGGCGGAACGGCACTTGAGCAACTGCAGCAGCGTCAACGTCACGCACAGCGTCACCACCGATTTCAACACCATGTCGGGCAGGATATCCCACATCATCAGCGCTTTTCCTTGCGGGCGTTGGCGATCAGTTGTTCTAGATCGGCCAGCTCGTTTTCGCTGAGCTTGGTGGACATGCCCAGCAGCGCCGTGGCGGCGCTGGCCGGCGAGCCATTGAAGAAGGTGCTAACCACCTGGCTGAGCGCCGATTTGCGCGCGGCGTCCTCGGAAACGGACGGCGCATAGATAAAGCCGCGCTCGGACGCATTGCGGCTGACGAACCCCTTGGCTTCCAGCCGCGCCAGCATGGCACGCACAGCCGACGCCGACAGCTCCACCGGCAGCGCCTCGCAGAGGTCGCCCACGGTGGACACCCCGCGGGCATAGAGCATGTCGACAATCTGCCGCTCGCGCGGTGCCAACTGGTTCAGCATCGGACTCATATCCCGGTCGCTACATTTGTAGCCTGACTACATTTGTAGCGCCCCGCAAGCCGAAAAAGCTCGGCTCCCTACCCGGCCCGAAAACCCAGGGATCTCAATAACGGAAGACGGTCTGCAGCCAGAAGATGCGCTTGTCGGGCGTGCCACCAGCGGTCAGGCCCGAACCGGCATAGTCGGCATATTTGGCAAGGATTGAGAAGTTCGCATCCAGCACGAACTCGGCTTGGGCATTCCACTCCGTGCCGATGCCGAGATCCAGCTTCGCGCTCCCGAAGTCGTGATAGGCGATGGTGGTGGTCAGGCTGCGCAGCCCGAGGAAGCCCGGCCAGGCATAGATGCCGCTGAAGGAAAAATCGGTCAGGCCGTTGACCGGCGTGGTGCTGAAGAAATCGGCCCAGCCATTGGTGATATGCAGCGAGCCAATGGGTGTGGAAAGGCCGATGACGCCGTTGCCACCCAGCACTTCATAGCCGACAGCGCCGGTAAGGCGGCCCCAGGTGACGCTGCCTTCGGCCAGCCAGTAATCCAGCCCATAGGAAAGTGGATTGGCGGCGTAAGGACTCTGGCGCGCATAATCGCCCACCAGCCGTGCACTCAGCCCCTCGTCCAGCGGCATGGTGTACTCGGCGCGCGCGCCGTTGGTGGCGGTGGAGTAAAGCGCCATCGCGTTCCGCTGCGCTGCCGTTTTCGCGAAGGCCGGCGGCATCAGATCCAGCAGCAGCGTATAGGCTTCCAGCCGCAGGCCCTTGATGCCGGTATAGGCGGCGCCCAGCACATGGCTATTGCTCTTGAAATAGCTTGCCTGGTTGGCGCCCGCTGCCGCCGTGGTGAGATCGAAGGGGCTGGTCTCGGCATAGATGCGGTTGACGCGGTCGATCCAGATATAGGTCAGCGTCAGTCCCGGCACAGAGGTGTTGACCAACTGAACCGCGTCAAAGCTCTGGCCGTGCATGCGCCAGTCGGGACTGGCGAGGAAACGCTGGCCTCCCAGCGCCAGGCGCTGGCGTCCGGCGATGACGGTGGTGCCCAGCTCGGTGGAGACGTAGCTGAGGTTGAGATGCTTGAGCGCCGCCAGCGGCGTGTCGGCGATCTGGGGATAGAGCGTCTTGCCGTTGCGGGTGGTGTTGTAGTTGGGGGCGCCCACAGGCACGAGGAAATCGAACGCGACGCCCAGTCCCAGCCCGTGCCAGCGCGCCGTGTCATAGCCCAGGCGGCCACGGAAGGCGGCGCCATCGCCCAAAAGCGTGCGCGACTTGTCGGTCACGGTTTCGTAGCGCAGACGCAGATCGGCATAGGGCTTGCCGGAAACCAGCGCGTCCAGAACGTCCTGCGCCTGGACGGCGGAAGCGGACAGCAGGAGTGAGACGAGCGCGGCGGCGGCAGAGCGGACTGTCATGAATATCGCATACGGGAGGGGCGCGATCAGGGCAAGAAAAAACCCCGGGCCTCACGACCCGGGGCTGAAGACGGCAAGCGGAACCCGCTTAGTAGTTAAAGCGGACGCCCATACGGTAGGCGCGGCGCAGAGTGGTGTCAGTCGGCAGGTTCTGGACGTTATCCAGTGCACCGAACAGGGTAACGTTGTTGCTCCAGCGATACTGCACGCGCAAGTCCAGGGGGGCTTCGATCTCGTTGAGATTGTTGACCCCAAGAATGCTGTCGTCGCGACGGTCGGTATTGGTGACCACCGGAACGTTCTGGCCATTGACCAAGGAGTAGATCGGGCTCTGCAGTTTCAGGCCAGGCTGGGCCTGGGTGCCCAGCTCGATCAGGGAATCGCCAGTAATGCGGGTCTGCGCGCCCCAGGTCCAGTTACCCTCGCGATAGTTTAACGAGAACGTACCCTGGAACTTGGGGCCGCCGCTGTAATACGAATTTGTGCCACCGGCGCCGTTGAAATTAACGCCGTTCAGGTTCTGGCTAAAGTCATAGACATAGTTGCCGTTTGCCGACACTTCCATCGTGCCAGTGAAAAGGTCGAAGCCATAGGCGATAGCAGCGTCGAAACCGGCAGTGGTGTAGAGGGCGGCATTGACGCGGGTCGAATAGATGAAATCGATCGGGGTTGTCTGGTCACCGGGGGTGCGGAACTTGATCTGGTTGCAATAGACCTGCTCGCCAGCCAGGCAGCGCTGGCGGATGAGCGTCGAGTTAGGCGTGGTGATGCCGCCATGCAGGTGGATCTGGTACCAATCGACCGAGGCGGTGAAGCCCTCGAAGAATGTCGGGGTGAAGACCAGGCCCGCTGACGCCGTGTTGGCGCGTTCCGGATTCAGGTTGGCATTGCCGCCGGTGACGGTGAAGCAGGGATTGTTGCCAGCCGTGCTGCCCGGCAGGAAGGCTGCGCAGGTTCCGCCTCCGTAGGCGCCGGGTGAGTAGAGGTCCCACAAGTTGGGGGCGCGGATGTCATACGACCAGGTGCCACGGAAGCGGAGATCATCCGTGATCTGGCTGCTGATGCCGACCTTCCAAGTTTCGACCAGGCCGCTTGTGGAATAGCTGGTGAGGCGACCACCGAGACTTATGTTGAGCGTATTGACGATCGTGTCCTTGAGGATGGGCACGTCGGCTTCCACGAAGCCTTCCTCTACATGGTAATGGGCCTTGAAGGCGCCAATGTTACCAACGCCCCAGCCCGCATTAAGTGCGCGGACGTCGGGAGTGGATTGCCAGCCCTGCTCCAGGCGCCATTCGCCGCCGAAGGCAACGCCGATCTCGCCGGCCGGCAGAACCCAGGGCAGCACACCCGAGACTGACAGCGCTCCCGTGCTCTGCGTCAACTGGGTGGTGATGGAATGCTGAATGCCCGTCTTCACGGGGTTCAGGCCCGGCTCGATAAACATGCGGGCGGCGTTAGAGACATTCTGGTAGCCGAACGGATCCATAGGCGAGCAGCCGG
This sequence comes from Alphaproteobacteria bacterium, assembly GCA_947462105.1. Taxonomy (GTDB): domain Bacteria; phylum Pseudomonadota; class Alphaproteobacteria; order Micropepsales; family Micropepsaceae; genus Rhizomicrobium. The sequence continues at coordinate 40,616 of CANHNJ010000001.1, read as the reverse complement.
CGATGTCGTCCTGGCCGACGGGCAAGCCCGCGGTCCGCTGTGCCACGGCCGGGTTGAGCAGGCCGCGGCACTGGATCGAGCCGATCGACAGGCCCGAGGTGCCGACATTGCCCGAGGTGATGCGCACAGCGTCCTGGGCGTTGTTGAAGCGGGCACTGATCGCGTTCTGCGGCGCATATTGCCGAATGCGTGTCGTGCCAGTTTGGATATAGGCGTTCCAGGTGAAGGTATCACCCAGGGCGCCATCCAAGCCGAAGACGCCACGCGACAGCACCTTGCTGGCATAGGAGCAGGGCACGCCGATCGCATCGCAGAGATTGTCCAGTGTCCACTTTGATTTGAGGTCGGACGAATTGGCACCGGTGGAGACAGCGTTGTTGAGATAGTCAAGGCCTATAGTCAGGCTCTGGGTCGGGCGGGCCTGGCGCTGGGCCAGCGAGGCATAAGTCGAACCGACAGCGCCGGCTTCATTCTGGAAGGTAAAGGGGTTGTAGCCGTTCGACAGCACTGAGGTACCCGCCGCGCAGGTGCCCGAGGTGATGCCGGGCTGGCAGACGAAGCGCTGCGCGATTTCAGTTGGCAGAAATGGATTGTCTGCAAAGACAACTACGCCGGAGTTCAGGCGTTCACCACCGAATGTGCGGGTGGAGAGGCTCGCATAGTTCAGTTGGAGGGAGGCCGTGATATCCGGCGTGAGCTTATAGCTGGAGTGGGCGAAGTAGTTGGAGCTGTGATAGGGCGCGGCGGGGACCGGATCCCAGGGCGTTAGGCCGGTGGTGGCGTCGTTGGTACATCCATTATAGCAGATAGAGTTGTTGTAGACGGTGCCGTAGTTGAACTGCGTTACCGTCTTGTCCTGGCCAACGAACATCTGGCCCTTCAGACCGTCCTTGACCAGGCCAGAGCCTGCGTTGCCGGCGGCATGGCTGTTGATCAGGCCACCGCCGGTAGAGGTCGAACTGCCAGTCTGATAGGCATAGGTGAGCAGCGGCTGGCTCGAGAGGCTGGAGCAGGTGCCGCTCGCGGTCGGGGTCGCGGTGGGATAGCTGACCGTGTTGCAATAGGCGGGGTTGTAGACAAAGGCGCGATTTTCGGGCTTGAGCTGGCCGGCGAAGACGGCATCGTTGCTGATGGTCCAGTTGGCGGCAGCCATTACATGGCCCTTGCCGCCTAGGAAGCTTTTGCCCCAGGCCACTTCAGCGCGGTACTGGCCGTGCGGCACTTCGGTCTTGTTAGCGTAAGAAACGCTACCCTTGAATCCTTCGAAGGTCTTATTGAGCACCAGGTTAATGACGCCGGTTACCGCGTCGGAGCCCCAGGCGGCGGAGGCGCCACCGGTCACGACGTCCACACGCTGGACCACCGAGGACGGGATCATTGCGATATCAACTTCGTTTGACTGGATCGAGGAGGCGACAACGCGCTGGCGGTCGATCAGCACCAGGTTGCGGTTAGCGCCCAAACCGCGGATGGCTACGGTGTCGATTGCAGCGTTGGCCTGAGCCACGTTGCGCGAGCTAGAGCCGCTGTTGATGCCGGCGCCGCCGCGCACCTGCGGCAGTTCGCGGATCTGGTCACCGACATTGACCTTGGCGTCGCGGTTGAGGGTCTCAATGCCGATGACGCTGACCGGGGTGGGCGCTTCAAAGCCCTTGAGGTCGATGCGAGAAGCAGAAGATCTGATCTCCTCGATATCCAGTGCGGAATTGTCCTGGGCGACGGCCGCGCTGAAGGTCGCCGCTGTGATGAGCAGAGTGGCGGATCCACCAAGCAGAAACTGCTTAGATTTCAGCATATGACACCACCCGGAATAACATTGATCGCCACCCACTCTGGGGTATTTTTTTTCTTATCACATTCCAGCCTCCAGAACTATAGCCGGCCGGAGGTGCAGCGCAGTGAAACCGCAGGGCAGCCATAGCGACAACGCGGTTTCGGTGGCCGGTGGCTAATAACAGTCTATTCGCGCAAGATTTTCTGCTCTCAGATTGAGAGAATAAAAATATTATTTAATATCTGATCCTGCCGAACACAAACAGCAGCAGCGGCCAGAGGTTCGGCCAGATTTCCGCCATGTCGGTATTCTTGAGCATGACGCCGCAAATGATGCGAAGGAAATGCGTCGCGGGCAGCACCTCGCCGAGATACTGCCCCCAGACCAGCACGCCGGCGACTGGGAAGACGAAGCCTGACAGCAGCATCGCGGGCAGCAGGCAGAAGGTCATCATCTGCATCGCCTGAAACTGGCTTTCTGCGATGATGGAGAAGGTATAGCCCAACAGCAGGTTGGCCAGAGAATTACTAAAAAAATGGTACATTCTTCGAATTTTGAGTATGCTCGCCAGTCGCGAGAAACTATTGCCCCGCTAGAGTACCAGCCAGTTCTGATGTGTGGGCATGTGCAGCAAAGAAGAGAAGCGGGTGACAACACGCCGCACGGTCCCGTGGGGCTCGCGTCGTCTGGCACAAGGCAGCAGAACTAAGGTTGGAATGCTTGCGCAGCTATCGCTTTGGCGAATTGCCCGCCAAGGCGGTCAGCCGTCACATCCAGGGCGAATACTGACTACCAGCGATAGGCGTCGGGCGGCAGCGTCGATAGCGGCTTACCCGCCACGGTGGAACGCTGCGCCGCCTGTTGCGCGAAGCTGGGTGGCCCGGCAGGCTGCACGCCACGACCAGCACCGCCACGACCCGCATTCGGATTGGGCGGGAAGGCGCCAAAATAGAACCAGTGCTGGATCTGGTTGCTGGTGTTGAGTGCAGCATGAACCGTACGGCCATTGGGCGGGGCGACGATACCCATATTCTGCCGCCAGGGACGGATCTCGCTGCCCATCTGCATCAGGGCCGGGCCGTTCGTCACCTTCACCCACATCTCTTCGGTGTTAGGGACATGGCTATGCGGGCCCGCGATGGTCATCGGCCCCATAAAGACCAGCAGGATGCGGCCGCCACCGGCCATGCCGTCATTTCCCTGGAAGACGAATTTGGACATGTTCGACCAGTGCACATTCTCTTCCGACATCGCCATCAGATTGGTGTCGCGCACCAGCATGTCCTTGCGCGGCACGAAGCCAGGATCCAGCGCCTGGGTCAGGATCAGCATCTTCAGCGGCGCATCGCCAGTGTTGGTAAAACGGTGCATGGCACCGGGCGGCACCAGCACGGCGACGCCGGGCCGCAGATCCCAATAGGCCGTGGCGTCATCGAGACGGCCCGCACCACTTTCGACATAGAGGATAAACTGGTCGGTGGCGGCGGTCAGCGGCGTGATGTTGCGCGCCGGCAGCGTGCCCAGATCCATCGAGCGGTTGTTCTTCAGCACCGCGCCGGGATTTCCAGGCCTGGCCACATCGGGATCGCCGGTGCGCAAGATGTTCTGCACGAACATCACGTTGCGCCAGCGCCGCGACGGCGACTTGTCGGCCTCGCCGATATAGCGGTCGATACTGACGCCGGTGGCCATGTTGGAGGCGGGCTCGGTCACCTGGGTGGTGAGCGGGGTGAGAAACTCCTCGCGCCGCTTGGGCGTTTCCTGCAACGCCGATTCCAGCTCCAGCAGCGAGGCGGGCGGGGGCGTTGCAGGACTTTGGGCCAGGGCGACGCCGCACAGCAGCAGCGGCAAAGTCAGCAGATGGCGAAATTTCATGGAGATCCCCCAGGCTCTTTATATTTGCCCGGAGGATAGCAGGCGCAAGCGGGACCGCAACCGTTACAGCAACGACAGCCTTTCGCGCGTGTCGCCGAAACTATCCAGTTTCACGCCATAGCGATCCATCAGCGAGAGGTAGAGGCTCTGCATGCGACGGTTCTCATCGCCGGACGCGAGATAGTTCAGCGCCCGCCCGGTCTTGAGCGTGCCGCCAAGGCCACCGGCCAGCACCACCGGCAAACGGCTGTTGTTGTGATTACGGCCGATCCAGAGGTTGGACAGGAACATCAGGCAGGAATGATCCAGCACCGTGCCCTCGCCTTCCTTCATGCTGTCCAGCTTCTGCGCCAAATAGGCGAACTGGGACAGGTGGAAGCGGGCGATGCGCTCATAGCCGTCGGAATTGTTGTTGTGCGAGGCGGCGTGGTGACCTTCCGAGACATTGAGGAAGGGATAGTACATCGCCGAAAGGTCGCGCGTGGTGATCAGCGAAGCGACCCTGGTCTTGTTGGTCTGGAACGCGATGGCGATGATATCGCACATCAGTCTGGTATGTTCGCGCAAATCTTCCGGCAGGCCGCTGGCGGGACGATCCATCATGATCGCCTGCATGTTCCGGGCCTGGGCGGCGTCATCGGCATTGTTCTTGACATTGCGCATGACTTCGACGCGCTTTTCCACATCGCGCACGCTGGTGAGGAATTCATCCAGCTTGGCGCGGTCGCTGCTGGAAACCTTCCGCGACAGGTCGGTGGCGCGGTCCTTGACCCGATCCAGCACCGAGAGATTGAGCAGGCTGCCGCGATTGTCGAACAGGCTGTCCCAGGCCAGCGAGGGATAGACTTCCAGCGGCACCGGCGAATCCGGCGTCTGCCAGGAAATGTGCGAGGAATAGGCGAGGCTGAAATTGGTCTCGTGATAGCCGGTCATGGGCTGGTCGCAGGCCAGCACGATGCTCTGCTGCGAATTGTCCTGGCCGACCGCGTTGGCAATCATCTGGTCGACGCTGATGCCCGAATGGATCAGCGCGCCCTTGGCGATGGGCACGCCAGACAGGATGGAGCCGGTCTGGCCGGGATGAATCCCCTGCCCCACCAGCGACGGCACATAAAGACCATCCAGCACGTTGATCTTGGTCTTGACCGCCTCCAGCGGCTGCAGCGTGCGCGACAGCGTCATCGACGCGCCTTCGCCACTGGCGCTCCAGTGATCCTCATGGATACCGCAGCCGAAGAACATCACGCCGAAGCGCTTGGGGAAATCGGCGGCCGCCGGCTCTGCCGCCATCGCGGCGACCGATTCCAGCCAGGGCAGTGCCATGGCACAGCCGGAGCCGCGCAAGACGGCGCGGCGGGAGAAGGCATGGGGGCTGTAAGAACCGGTCATCGGGATTTCTCCTTCTGGAAATTTATCTTCTGCAGAAGCCCCGCAGGCATGGGGGTAGAGGCCGTAACCAGCGCGGCGCGGCGGTCGCGGAATTGCGGGCTGAGCACGATGGTCTCGACCAGGGCACTGAAGCGATAGTCCTTCGCTTTCAGGTTGGCCTTCATCGTGTCGATCAGCCCTTCGTCCGACAATTGCAGCGAGCGGCCCAGCGCATAAGCGACCAGCTTGCGGCTCAGATTGTCGACGAAATTGTCCTGGCGGTGATCCTTGATGAAGGACTTCAGGCCGGAAACGCCCTCACCCTTCACATCGCCGGGGAAAAGTACGCTGGTATCGACGGCACGGCCCGCCAGATCTTTCGTCCGCGCCTCGCCCACCGGGCCGAAGCCTTCAAACGCCAGGCCGAACGAGTCGAAACGGGCATGGCAACCAGCACAGAGCGGATTGGCGCGATGCTGCGCCAGGGTATCGCGCACCGAAAGATCGGACTTGGCTTCGTCGGCGGGCAGTTCCGGCACCACCGGCGGCGGCGGCGGGATCTTGATGCCCAGCACCTTCTGCACCACCCAGGAACCGCGCTTGACCGGGCTGGTGCGCAGGCCGGGCGAGTTCTGCGTCATGAACACCGCCATCGGCAGCAGGCCGCCACGCTGGAAGCGCGCCGCATTGTCCACCCGCACCCAGTTGTCGTTGCCGCCGGTGACAGACGGCATGCCGTAATGCCCGGCCAGCGCCGCATTGACGAAGGTGTAATCGCCATAGAGCAGGTCGAGCACCGAACGGTCATTGGCGACCATGTCGGCGACAAAGCGCACCGGCTCCTGGAACATCGCCGACTTCAGGTCATCATCGAAGCCGGGGAAGCGGGCACGGTCCACCGAGTTGGCGGTCTCGAACTGGCGCACGCCCAGCCAGTTGCCGGTGAACTCAGTCGCCAGCCCCTTCATGCGGCCATCCTTCAGCATGCGGCGGGTCTGCGCCAGCAGCACCTGCGGGTTGTTCAGATCGCCCGCCGCGCCGTGCCGCGCCAGTTGCGCATCGGGCATCGACGACCACAGGAAGTAACTGAGACGGCTGGCCAGCCCGGTACTGCTGATCGGCTGGGCGGCGAAGTCACTGCCCGCACCCGCCTTAGCCAGGCGCGCCGCACCGGGATCGAAGCGGTAGAGGAAGTCGGGGGACATCAGCACGCCCACCAGGGAGTCGCGCAGCGCGTCTTCATGGGAAAGCTGGTTTTTCGTGCGCAGCGTCCGGTAATAGGCAGACAGGTTGGTCTTCTCGGCCTGCGTCAGCGGGCGGCGCCAGGCGCGGGCGGCAAAGGCCTGCAGCGTGGCAAGCTGCTTCGGCTGGGCGGCAATGCGCGCCATCTCCAGCTTGCGCAGCGTCGCATCCTTGCGGGCGAAGTGCCAGTTGATCGCCTTCACGGCCTCGGCAATGTCGTTGCGCGGATCGGCTTTTGCCTTGGCGAGGTGCTTGTCGCGCAATTCCATGATCACGGCGGTGTCGATGATGCGATGACCCACCGGACGCGGCAGGCCGGACTCCGCGCCCTTGCCATCGACCTGACCGGCATTGTTGAGGAAATACTGCGTCCAGTTGACGGCGGTCTGGTCGGCATAGAAATCGAAATTCCACCACAACCGATCGAGCTGCTGCTGGCCCTTCTGATCCAGGATCAACTGCATCAGCGCCGTGTCATCGCGATAATAGCCGCCGGTGTTGTGATAGCCCGCCGACAGGAAACGGCCCTGGTCCTCTGAATTGTCGGGCCAGTAACGGCCGCGCTCGCTGACCACGAAGGTGTCGGGGAAAACCGAGGCGAAGCGCGCAAAGGCTTTCTGGTAGGCCGCCTTCTGGCCTGCCGGATAGACCAGGTCGGCGTCATCGATGCGGGCATTGTTCATCAGGATGGCCCAGCGCGGCGAAGCGTCGGCATGCAGGTTGGGCATTCGGCCGGGGTCAGCCCGTTTCAGCGCGGGCTCGTTGTCGGCACGCAGCGCGGCGGGATCGCTGTTGCGATGATTTTCCGCGTAAAGCTTCAGCCGCCAATCATGCAGCGGCTGCGCCTGGCCCGGCAGGCCGCGCACTGCGGGCGCGGCGAACTGCATGGCGGTGTGGCTGCGGATCTTCGTCACGAAATCGCGCATGGCAACGGTCTGCGCCGGTAGGCCTGCAGGATTGGACGGCGCGGACAGCGCGTTCCACATCGCCTGCAGCTTGGCCACCGGACCGATGGCGTTCTTGTCGTTCAGGATGCCCCAGACCAGCGGCAGGTATTTGGCGCTGACCTTCATGGCAGCGGCAGTGGACGCCAGTGTCGCCTTCGGATTGCCCAGCGCGGCACGATGGCGATAGCGCCAGGCGGCCTCGAAATACTTCGCCGTGTCGGTGGGCTGGGCGGCATAGAAGGCCAGGATTTCCTGGATGGCATATTTCTCGCGGTCGGTTTCCACCCGCATCGGGTGCGGCGCGAATTCAATGCCGTCATTGGTGAACACGGCATGGTCAGCGATGCTGCGCGCGCCCTGCAGGTACTTGTTCAGCAGCGCCGGCGACATGGTCAGCGACTCGCCGGAATTGTCGAAGCCGGCCGTGTTGGCCGGATCGACCGGGAATTGTTTCGCCGTCTGCAAATCCTGTCCGGTCAGGTCTCGGATGGTGGCGTTGTACTCGGCGTTGGACAGGCGGCGCGCCAGCACGATGCCGGGATCGCCCGCACCCTTGCGCAGTTCGTCCGCACGCACGCCATGCACCCAGTCCACGAACGGCTTTGTCAGCGCAGCGGGCAATGGCGCCATCGGCCTGGGCGGCATCTCATTGGCCGCGACGCGATCCGCCGCCAGCGACCAGCGCGCGAAATCCGCCGTCACCTGATCCATCGATGTGATCGACTTGAGATCCAGCCCGCCCGCAGGCGTTGCGCCGCTGTGGCAACCGGCGCAGTTCTTCGCCAGGAAGGGCTGCACCTGGGCGGTGAATTGCTGCTGCAATTTTGGCGCGCCTTGTGCCTGCGCGGCCGTGGCGGCGCAAACGAATGCAGCGGCGATGAAATATCTCATGGTGACGATGCCCGGCCTGATGCTGTGCGCGATTTCCCCTGGGGCCAGACTCGAGGCTAGCCCTCATTCCTCAGACTAATCAGCCCTGCGGGCCGATGCAAAAGCCTGGAATTGCCGCCAACGGTAACATGGCGGAACCCTGGCTATTCCACCGTGACCACGGCCACGCCCATCGCCGGCATCTGGAACACCAGGCGGCCATTTTCCACCTTGCCGCTGAAAGGCTTCGGAACCAGCGTGTTGGGGGCGTCGAAGCTGTTATGCGCATCCATGCGGTCGGACGCCAGAATGCGGCCACTGGCCGCCGTGCCCGGCAGGCTGGTACGCACCGTCACCGCCCGGTGCGGGTCGGTGTTGACGATGGCAAGCACGATCTTGCCGTCCCGGGTGCGCGCCGCCGAGACATCGACCAGCGGCAGGCGGACATCGCCGAAACGATACTCCGCGCTGGAGACGGTGGCGGGGAACGGCGTCGCCTCCATGAAGGGCCGGTAGAGATCAAAGACGTGATAGGTCGGCGTCAGGATCATCTTCTCCTTGTCGGTGAGGATGACCGCCTGCAGCACGTTTATCATCTGGGCGATGTTCGCCATCTTGATGCGGTCGGTATGGCGGTGGAAGATATTGAAGCTCAGCGCCGCCACCTGCGCATCGCGCAGCGTGTTCTGCTGATACAGGAACCCCGGCGTCGAGCCCTTCTCCGGCTGGTACCAGGCGCCCCATTCATCGACATAGAGCGCCGTCTGCCTTTGCGGATCGTAGCGGTCCATGATCCCGATCACATCCTTGAGCTGGCGCTCGAGATCGAGCGTGTACATCAGCTGCTTCGCCCAGCCCTCCTCGGTGAAGCCGGTGGCCGGGCCCTTGGGCGCGAGATCGGGCGGCATGGCGTAGTAATGGTAGCTCAGCGCCTCCATGTGCCCGCCAAAGGTCGGGCCGCCATTCTTCATCATCTCCTCGGTGAAGGCCTTGTAGTCATGCCACTTGTCGAGATTGCCCGACGCGCCGCTCGCCACCTTGATCATGCCCATGCTGGCAGGTGCGTTGACGAAGGCCATGTAGCGGGCGTTCGCCGCCGCCGCCGTCTCGGGGCGCATGTTGCCGCCGCAGCCCCAGGTTTCGTTGCCGATGCCAAGATATTTGAGCGTCCAGGGCTTTTCGCGGCCGTTGCTGCGCCGCTCATTGGCCAGCGTCGCGTTCTCGGTCGAGGTGATGTACTCGACCCATTGCGACATCTCGTAAGGGCTGAGCGATCCGACATTGCCAGAGACATAGGCTTCCGCGCCCACCAGTTCGGAAAAATCCATGAATTCGTGGGTGCCGAAGGCATTGTTGTCGGTGACGCCACCCCAATGAACATTGATGCGGGTGGGCCGTTTGGCGCGCGGGCCGATGCCGTCGCGCCAGTCATAGAGGTCGGCGAAGCAACCGCCCGGCCAGCGGATCACCGGCACCTGCAGCTTCTTCAGCGCATCGACCACGTCGGTGCGATAACCGCGAATGTTGGGAATCTTGCTGTCCGGACCGACCCAGACGCCTTCATAAACGCCGCGTCCCAGATGCTCGGCGAAATGGCCGTAGATTTGCCGCGCGATGGGGGCACCCGGCCGGCTGAGGTCAACACGGACATCCACCACCGGCGCCTGCGGATTCTGGGCGGTTGCCGATCCGGCCAGCAAGAACGCGAGCAGCCCCGCGCTTGCGAATTTCCTCATTCCCCTAGCTCCCCTGCGCGGCATGATGCCGTCTTATAATACTCAGACAATAGGGGGCTGGCCCGGCGCTGACAACGCCTGCCGGCGTCAGCGCTTCTTCCGGCGAGGTTTGACGGTGGCGACAATGTCGGCGGTGTCGGCCAGGGCCAGGTCGATCAGCTCTTGCATCGCCGCACGGGCCCCGGCGGCGTCGCGGGCGGCCACCGCCTCGTACACCCGCAGATGCTCCGGCATGGAATCGCGCTTCAGCCCCTCGGTGCGGTGCTTGAAGATGGTGCTCCAGATCACAGTGGCGGAGATGCTGCCGCTCAGGCTGGTGAGAAAGGGATTGCCGCAGGCCTCGATCAGCTTGGCATGGAAAGCCTCGTCGGCGGCGCGGCCTTCCGCGGTGCGCAGCGTCTCGCGCGCCATGATCTCCAGCGACTGCCCCATCTCGTTCGCCTGCTTCAGCGTGCGGCGCTCGGCAGCCAGGGCGGCGATGGGCGGCTCGATGACACGGCGCAATTCGAACAGGGCGATGAGCAGTTCCAGCGGCGGCTCCTGCGCGAACATCCAGAACAGGATGTCCGGATCCATCAGGTGCCACTCGGCCATCTGGCAGACCCGAGTGCCCGATTTGGGCCGCGACGCCACCAGACCTTTCGCCACCAGGATGCGGATGGCTTCGCGATAGGCGGAGCGCGAGACCTTGCGCTTGCCGCTGGCCGATATCTCGTCGGCCAGGGTGGTGCCCGGCTTGAGCTTGCCGGAGACGATCTGGATGCCGATCTCCTCGGCGATCTTGCCGGGAATGCGCTGTTTCTTGGCGATCATGGCCTTATCTGTAGCGAAACTGCGGGAAGCGCGAAAGTCGTGGCTGTCCGGCAGGTCTCATGGCCTGGCAGCCGGGCGGCGCTTGTCAGGGTGGCCCATCGCGCGTAGTAATACTCAGACAAAACCGGCGACAGACCGGAAGGTCTTGGGGAACAAGCACCGCGCCAAAGCAAACAGCAGAATTGCGCGCCGTTCCATGCGGTGCGCCATCGGTGTGCGGTCGACTAGCCGTGCGCCGTAAATCGGGCCCGGCCTACCACCGGTCCCTGACCTGAACCCCCGCTTCTCCGGAAGCGGGGGGTTTTTTTCTGGCCCGGTGCCAAAGAAAAAGGGCGCCTCCTTGCGGAAGCGCCCTTTCTTTTGTGTCCGTGGTGAGACGGCTATTTCGGCGTCACGCGATAGAGCGCGCCCTTGGCGTTGTTGTTGAGGCCGCCTTCGGACAGCCAGATCGCACCATCGGGCGCCATCGCCACGTCGCGCACACCGAAGCCAATGTCATAGCGTTCGGCCGCGCGGGCACCGCCCTTGCCGTCAAAGACGATGCGTGTCAGCGACTTGCTGCCCATGCCAGCGGCCAGGCCAAAACCTTCCCACGACTTGAAGATCGGCCCGCGCACAAAAGCCAGGTTGCCCGGCGCGATGACGGGCGTCCACTGGATCACCGGCTTGGCGAGGTCCGGACGGGTGTCCGGGCTGGGGATCGCAACCTGATTGTAGTTGGGGCCATAGGAAGCGACCGGCCAGCCGTAATTCTTGCCCGGCAGGATCAGGTTCAGCTCATCGCCGCCGCCGGGACCATGTTCGACTTCCCACAGGTCGCCATTGGGCGCGAAGGTCATGCCGTAAGGCGTGCGGAAACCGGAAGCCCAGGTGTAGGACGGCGTCAGGTTCGGGCCCGAGAAGGTGTATTCGCGAACCACCGGCGCGGTCTTGGCCTGCTCGGTATCGGTCGGCGGACGGATGATCGGGATAGTGGCCGCGCCGGTCTTGCCCGCGTTGGGATTGCCCGGTGCCGGCTTGCCGTCCAGCGTCATGCGCAGGATCTTGCCCAGCGGCGAGTTCGGGTCCTGGGCCGGCGTCATGCGCTGGCGATCACCGACCGAGAGATAAAGCAGGTTGTCGCGGAAGGCGACGGCGGCGCCGAACTGGCCGCCCGCGCCACCGGCGGCATCGTGCCAGATCACCTGCAGGTTCTGCAGGGACGGATTGGCGCCAAGCTGAAGGCGCGCACGCGCCAGCGCCAGGCTGGAGCCGCAGACCTTGCCGGGCATGCTGGCGGGGCAAGCCGGCGTCGCGCCACGGCCACCCGCTGGCACCGGGGCGGTTTCTTCAAACGGCTCCGAGTACGTGATGTAGACCATGTTATCGCGCGCATAGTTGGGCGACAGGTAGATGCCCAGGAGGCCACCCTGGCCGCCATACAGCACTTCGGGCACGCCGCTCACGGGCGTCTTCTGACCGGCCTGCGTCACCAGCCAGATCTTGCCGCCCTTCTCGTTCACCAGCATGCGGCCATCGGGCAGGAACGCCATGCGCCAGACCTGGGTGTCGAACTCCGTCACCTTGGCCATGTTGAAGGGAAGGCTGGCTTCCGGCTTCTGGCTGCCCATGTTGGGCACCGTCTGGGCCGAGGCCGTGGTGGCCATCAAGGCCAGGAACAGGGCCGTTGTGATCGTTTTTGTCATATTATTCATCCTCCCAATAGCGGCGGAACAATAAGGGCCGTGTACCGGGGGAGACAAGCCGGAAAACGTTATATTTCTGGCCCGGTGGGCGTTATCAGCCCGGATGCACCGCAGCATCCCGGCCCGGCAGAGCCCATGTCAGCGCTCGGTGAAGCGATATTTGATTTCTGCCAGGTTGCAGGGCCGGTGCCGGATATCGAGCTGCCAGCGGATCAGCTTGTCCCAACCGTCTTTCACGGCACCATTGGAGCCCGGCAGCGCGAAGATCAGCGTACCATTGGCAAGGCCGGCGCAGGCGCGGCTCTGCATGGTGGAAAGTCCGACGCTCTGGAAGCTCAGCATGTGCCAGACCGTCTCGAACCCCTCGATGGTCTTGTCGAACAGCGGCCGCAAGGCTTCAGGCGTCAGGTCACGGCCGGTCAGGCCGGTGCCGCCGGTGGAGACGACCACATCCACGGCCGGATCAGCGATCCAGCTTCGCACCTGTGCCTGGATCTCATCCACGCTGTCGGTGACGATCTTCTTCTCCGCCAGCACATGGCCGTCGCGCGTCACCCGTTCGGCCAGCAACCTGCCCGACGTGTCACCGGCTTCGTCGCGCGTATCCGAAACCGTCAGCACCGCGATGCGCAATGGCCGGAATGCGATGGCGGCGTCTATGCGGCCGCCTCCAGGGGGAATATCACGCGGTGTATCGCTCATGGCGCGACAATAGGCCAACCGCCCGTCCCGCACCACATCCTGAAACCGTTGCACGGCGGCGGTGGCGCCCCCTAGACTTGCCGCAACAACAGAACACGGGGAGCGTCCATGAAGATCAACCGCCGCAAGCTGCTGGCCGGGCTGGCCGCCAGCGCCGCGACCGCGCCACTATGGACGCCGCCAGATGCCGATGCGCTGGGCCTGCCCAAGGACACCATCAAGCGCATCCGCTATTATATCACCGGCGCCGATGCGGCCGGGCGCGGCGCCAATTCGCCGCTGGTGCACCAGCCTACCTTCAACCAGTCCACCAACGTGGTGGTGGTGGAGACGGCGGGTGGCCTGATCGGCATTGGCGAGGGCGGCTCGCCCGACACCATGCAGCAATGCGCCGAGATGCTGATCGGCGCCGATCCTTTCCGCAGCGAACAGCTCTGGCAGCAGATGTTTCGCGGCTATTTCTATCCGGCGGGCCGCGAGAAGCAGCATGCGCTGGGCGCGCTGGACCTGGCGCTGTGGGACATCAAGGGCAAGGCGTTGGGCGTGCCGGTCTGGCAGTTGCTGGGCGGCAAGGCCCGCGATCATGTCGAATGCTACGCCACCGGGTTTCCCCGCCCGCAGGGCGGCACGCTGGAGGATGCGGCGCGGGCCTGCGTCGCCGAAGGCTATCGCGCCTATCGTCACGCCTTTGATCGTGCCGGCGTGATGGATCGTTTCAAGCGGGTCGAGGAAGTCATCGCCGACTGCCAGTTGCTGGCCAAGGGCGCGGGCCCGGGTGGCTGGGCGGTGGACCTGCACCAGGAACTGGACATGCCCGACGCCATGACCTTCTGCGATGCGGTCCAGCCCTTGAAGCCCTATTTCGTCGAAGACCTGATCCGGGTCGAGAATGTCGACACCTACAAGGCGATCCGTCCCCGCACCAACGTGCCCATCGCGGTGGGCGAAGAGTATGGCGCCAAGTGGGACATCTCTGCGCTGATCGAGAACCAGTTGATCGATTACGCCCGCGTGACCTCGCCCAATGTCGGCGGCATCACCGAGTTCATGAAGATCTGCGCCCTGGCCGAGACGCATTATGTCGGCATGATCCCGCACTTCACTGGCCCGATCGGCGAAACCTCGCTGGTGCATTGCCTCACCGCCACGTCGATCGTGGCGCTGATGGAGATGACGGGCGCGGGCCGCCGTCCCTGGGCGCATCTGCCGGAGTCTTATGACTTCCGCCAAGGCAAGCTGTGGCCCAACGACCGTCCGGGCCTGGGCGTGACGCTGGACACCAAGCCCCTGAAGCTGGTGGGCGAATGGACCGAGCGCTTCATGCCCATCCCGATGAACCGCCGCCCCGACGGCACCTTCACCAACTGGTAGCGATGCGATGACCGATCTCCTGCGCGGCAAGACAGCCCTTGTCACCGGCGCGGGCGCCGGCATGGGCCGCGCCATCGCCGCGCTGTATGCGGCGGAAGGCGCCGCCGTGATCGCCACCGACCGCGACGCCGGTGCGCTGGCGGGGCTGAACGCGAAGCCACATGCGCTGGACGTGACCGACGCCAATGCCGTGGCGGCGCTTGCGGCAGCAGTAGGGCGGATCGACATCCTGGTGAACTGCGCCGGCTTCGTGGAAAGCGGCACCATCCTGGAAACGACCAAGGCGCAGTGGGACAAATCCTTTGCCGTCAACGTCTATGCCCTGGCGGACACCATCAAGGCCTTCCTGCCCGCCATGCTGGCAGGCGGCGGCGGCTCGATCATCAACATCGCCTCGGTGGCGGGCGTGCAGAAGGGCGTGCCCAACCGCTGTGTCTACAGCGCCAGCAAGGCGGCGGTGGTCGGCCTGACCAAGTCGGTGGCGGCGGATTTCATCACACAAGGCATTCGCTGCAACGCCATCTGCCCCGGCACGGTGGATACGCCGTCGCTGCAGCAGCGGCTGCGCGACAGCGGCAATTACGACGCGGCGTGGAAGGCCTTCAATGCCCGCCAGCCGATGGGGCGGCTGGGGACGGCGGACGAGATTGCGCCACTGGCGCTGTACCTCGCTTCGGATGCAGGCGCCTTCGCCACCGGCCAGAGCTTCGTCGTCGATGGCGGCTTCACGCTCTAGCGGCCTGTTTGACCCCGCCCACTTATTATAAGGCTGCGCACCTTGTAATGCGCACCCGGGCGCACCATTTTCCTCATACGGACCGGCAGATCTGCGGTCCCGCCTAGGCCGGCACGCGCCCGGCCACCTGAAGCACCTGCTTCCGCTGTTTTTTGAATTTGTTCCCCGCGCAGCCCTTGCCATGCCTGCTGGCGTTTCATCACGCCGCCTACGCTGGCTGGCGCACAATGCGTACAAGGACGCGTTTGGGCAGCAGAAACGCCGTTCAGCCGCTGCCTTTATTTCTGGAGTCGCCCATGACGAGCCCCGACGATTTTCAATTGAGCCGCATCTATGCGGAGGGCTGGAAAGCTGGAAGCCAGCTGGCGCCCATCACGCGCCAGCCTATCCAGATGGCGAACCCATATGGAGACGGTCCGGAACGGGCGCGCTGGAACGACGGCTTCGCCGACGCCCGCAAGCGGCATCAGGCATCATGAGATATCTTGCACTCGCGGCCATCGGCCTGCTTGCCTGTGGCTGCGCCGCCCCGCCGCACAATTACGCGGGCAGCGCCGGCAGCGTTTACGACAAGGCGCAGCAGCCACCGCATGAATTTCCGCAATCCGCGTATGACCCGCACGGCCCTGTGAAAGAGCAGGACTTCGGCAATGGCGGTTATCCCGCAGGCCGCGCCACTGCACCTTAAAGAACCAGAAAGGCTTCCTATGACGAGCAAATCCAACGCCCGTGCCCGCGCACAGAACCTGTTTCCCGCCGCCGAACGGCGCGACGATGCGATGAAGGCGGAAATCGCGCGCGAGCGCGCGGCGACCGACGCCAAGACGATCCGCCTGCGCGCCCTGCGTCTTGCCAAGGAGGAAGCCGACCGCCTCGCCCAGATCGCACACGATGCGGCAAACCCGCCGCCGGTGCGCAAGGTGCGCGGCCCGAAGTGACAATCACGCATAGAGAGCCTTCGCCCGAAAAGCCGGGGCAAGCGCCATTTTCTGCTCCGCTTGCTGCTTAGTGCCGCAGGATGCTATAGGACCGGCGCGACGCCTTCCGTCAGACCCTGAAGCGCCTCTGTAGTTCCCGACCCGTAGTCGTTTCGACTTTCGCGCCAGGCTCCGGCAGCCCACTTCCCGAACTGATTGTCCTCTTCGCCGCCGACGGTATGTTGCCGACGGCGAAAACTTGTACGCAAAAGGCACTACAAATGGTCACTGGTACCGTAAAGTTCTTCAACGTCAGCAAAGGCTTCGGCTTCATTTCGCCGGAAGATGGCAGCAAGGACGTGTTCGTCCATATCAGCGCCGTCGAACAGGCCGGCATGCGCTCGCTCAACGAGGGCCAGAAGGTCAACTTTGAAATCAAGCCCGACCTCAAGGGCGCCAAGGCGGTCAATCTCTCCGCCGCCTAAGGAATAGACGGGGCGGTGATTTTCACTGCCCCTTTTCCACCCCGCGCATCAGCGGGATGACGATCTGAGCGCGCACATCGCAGCGCCGGAGAACCTTCAAATCAGTTGCAACGAGACGCGGCGTTACTTCGCGACGTTGCACAGCTTTCCCGCTATGACGCATTCCTGCCTCGTGGTGAAATAGCGCCGCACCGCCTCAGCGCCCCAGCATTGGCAATGCCCAAGCTTCGCCACCGCCCGGAGGCGATTTTCCAGCCACCCTGCCTGCGACGGCCAACCGTTGAAGCCTCTGCGGCTTGGGGCTAGCCTTCACGCCAACAAACAACAACATTGGGGAGACACCATCATGCGCAAACGGGATTTTCTGGCGGCGGGACTGGGCCTGGGCGCGGGCCTTGCTGCCTCTGCGGCATCGGCACCGGTGCTGGCACAGGTCCAGGCGCCTGCCGCGCCGGCGGCAGGACGCGGCCGCATGCAGACCGCCCGCGCCAAGACCACACGCCTGTTCAAGTCGCCTGGGCTTTATCCCAATGGCCTGGCGGTGGCGCCGGAAGGTCTGTGGATCGGCCAGCAGAAAACCACGACGCAGGTCGCACGGGACTGGAATATCCCGATGCCGGCCAACCGCGACGAAGCCGCCTGGCTGGTGGACTGGAACGGCAAGCTTCTCAAGACCATCGACACGCCCTGCCGCAACTGCTCCGGCACGGGATGGGGCGGTGGTTCGCTGTGGATGGCAGCGAATGACGCGCCCTATGGCGTGTTCCAGATCGATCCCAACGGCAAGCTGCTCAGCCACCGCCAGATCCCGCTCAGCTTTGACGGCAATGGCGGCGGCTCCCACGGCCTGCAATGGCACAATGGCAAGCTCTGGATCGCCGCCCTGCGCCTGGGTGGCGCGCTGCGCGTCGATCCTGTCACCTGGGTGCCCGAGGTGCTGATCCGCGTCGCCTCACCGGAAAAGCCCCGCCTGCACGACATAACCTTCGACAACAATGGCGACATGTGGGTGGTGACAGGCACCAATGCCACCACCTACGCCGAAGCCCGCGCCGGCCTGAACAAGTATGACGGCAAGACCGGCCAGCTTGTGATGACGGTGGACCTGGAACCCGGCAGCTGCGATCCGCACGGCCTGGTCTCCTACAATGGCAAGCTGATTTCCTGCGACGCGGGCAACCACCCCGCCTGGAAGGAAAGTGAAAGCCCCCATAGCGGCTGGATTTTCAGCATCGATCTGATCTAACGCACGGTATGGGGAGGCGCGCTGCCTCCCCCGCTACCCGGTATCACCCTTCCGCACACTGACGGAGAGGGAAGCTTGCGGCTGCAATGCAGCATGCACGGCACCCCGCTATTCAGACACCATCACCGCTGCTGGTACGGGCACGGTTCAAAAACCCGGCAGCGGCGCAGGGGAATTTATTGACACCGGGGCCTTGAAGGCCATCATCGGAAAAAAAGCCAATATTTCTGGAGGGGACCATGAAAATATTGCTGATCGAGGATGACAGGGGCACGGCCGAGCACATCGCGCTGCACCTGACGTCGAACGGGTTCGAAGTGGACGAAAGCGCCACCGGGCCCGAGGGCGAAGCCAAGGCACGCCAGGGCGGATATGACGCCCTGCTGATTGACCGGATGTTGCCAGGCAAGGATGGCCTCAGCATCGTGCGCGCCTTGCGGCGTGACGGCTTCCAGACCCCGATCCTGCTGGTGACGACCATGGTGTCGATCACCGACCGCGTCACGGGACTGGAAAGCGGCGCCGACGATTATCTGACCAAGCCTTTCGCCGCCGTGGAGTTGCTGGCGCGGATCAATGCCATCACACGGCGCAATTCGTCCCGGACCTCGACCATCAAGGTCGGAAACCTGGAAATGGACCTGGTGCGCCACACCCTCAAGCGCGATGGCCAGATCATCGACCTGCAGCCGCAGGAATTCCACCTGCTGGAATACATGATGCTGAATGCCGGGCGGGTGGTGACGCGCGCCATGCTGCTGGAGAATGTCTGGAACGTGGGCTTCACGCCCCGCACGAATTTGGTTGAAACGCATATGAGCAGGCTGCGCACCAAGATCGGCTGCAAGCATCGTAGCGAGTTCATCAAGACCATTCGCGGCACCGGCTATGTCCTGACCGGCTAAACGCCGATTCTGATGCCCTGGCCTGAAAAGAACAGGACGGCCGCGCGGCCGCCATGTCCGTTTTGGCCGCTGCGCTTCGCTAGTCCGGCAGCGCGAAGACGTAGATCTGGTGGCCGGTCGCGGCGCGCTGCACATAGTTCGACAGCAGCAGCGTGGGCTTCTGCTGCGGGCTGCCGCCGCCGAGCCCCGTGGTGACGGCGATGAACTGCTTACCACCCACCGAGAAAGAGATCGGATAGCCCTGCACCGTGTTGCCCAGGCGGCTGGACCACAGCCGCTTGCCGGTCTTCACATCGACCGCCTGGAAAGTGCGGTCGAAATCGCCAATGAACGCCACGCCGGACCGCGTTGACAGCGCCGCCGTAAGGAATGGCGCCCGCTGCTGGAAGGACCAGGCTTCCTTCATGGTGGTGGTGTTGATCGCCGACAGGCGGCCCATCTGCCGGTTGCTGCCCGGCGTGAAGAAGAAGGTCTGCGAATTGGCGGTGCCGCCGCTTCCCAGCCGCAGCTCCACGTCGCGGCCCGTGATCATGACGCAGCTTTGGGAAAGCGGGATGATCAGCAGATCGGTTGGCTGGTTGTAGCTGGTGGCCTGCCAGTTGTGGCCGCCTTCCGGACCGGGGCAGGAACCGAACCACTGGTTGGTCTTCTGGTCCAGGATGTCCTGGCGATAGGTCAGTTCACCGGTCTTGGCGTTGATGTTCGAATAGACGTTCTGGAAGATGGTCGGCAGCAGCGAGATGAACTTGCCGGTCTCGCGGTTGAGCTTCCACAGGATGCCCGACTTGCCGATGGTGAAGACCTCCTTGCTGTTGCCGTGATTGATCAGCACGCGCTCGAAGACTTCATCCAGGTCCAGCGTCTCGCCCGGAATATGCTGGAAGTACCATTTCAGCTTGCCGTCATCGGGATTGAGCGCCAGCGTCGAGGAACTGTAGAGCGCATGGCCGCCAAAGGTCTGGCGCGAGGCGCGGAACCAGGGCTTGGCCTGGGCCGTGCCCCAATAGGTCGTGTTCAATTCCGGATCGTAGGTGCCTGCGATCCAGGTATCGACACCGCCGCGGTAATTGTCTTCCAGCCCGTTCCAGGTGTCGCCGCCCGGCGTACCGGTCAGCGCGGTGGTGTGGAATTTCCAGTCGCGTTCGCCGGTCTGCGCATCAAAGGCGCTGATGTAGCAATGCTCGGTCGAATAGTTGTCGCAGCCCATCAGGCCGACAAGCACCTTGCCGTTGATGACGATGACACCGCCGGTTTCGCCCTTGGGCGGCGGCCCGATCTGGACCTTCCACACCTGGCGGCCGGTGCGCGCATCCAGCGCCACCAGATGCGCGTCGGAGGTCGCGGTATAGACCTTGTCCTTCCACAGGCCCAGGCTGCGATTGCCGTAATAGGCGCGCGTATCCGGGCCGATGCGATTCTCCCAGATCAGGTTGCCGGTGCGGGCATCCAGCGCCTGGATCACGTTCTGGGAATTGGCCAGGAACATGACGCCGTTATGAACGAGTGGCGTCGGCTGGTTGGCGCCGCCCTCGTTCATGCTCCAGGTCCATTTGAGCTGAAGGTTCTTGATGTTCGACGGCGTGATCTGGTTCAGCGGCGAATAGCTCCAGCCTTGATAGTTGCGGCGGAACATCAGCCAGTCGCCTGGCGGCGGGTTCTTCAACATCGCATCGGTGATGTCGACATAATTCGGGATGTTGCCTTGCACCGTGTGACCAAAGACCGAGGCCAGCGAACCGCGCCCGGCTGCAGGCAGCGCCTCGCCATTCTCGCCGCTCGCGGCACCGCGCCCGCGTCCCGCTGCCTGCGCCACCTGTGCCGGTGCACCGAAGACGCCCGGGGCCGGCTGGCCATTGACCATGCCGGCAAAGGGCGACGTGGTGGCAGGCGTATAAGTCTGGGTACCGGCGCGGGCGCCGTTCGCCGCGAAAATGTAGGAGGCGATGCCGGTATAGTCGTCCGCGCTCAGCCGGCCCTCATTGCCGTACGGCATAGTCGAGGACATGAACTTGTAATAGTCCGCCGTCGTCTGGTTGCCCCAGCGGGCCATGAAGCCGGGCCCGAAAAGGCCGGGACCGTTGGGTCCACCTCCCATGTTGGTGCCATGACAGTCGGCGCATTCCCGACCATAGGCGGCGCGCCCGGCATTCACCTGCGCTTGCGTGAAGGGACCGGTGCCAGCAACACCACTGGGCACACTCTGCGCCTGCGCCACGGCATAGGCACAAACCAGCAACGCGATGCTGCCGGTGCCGGCGAGAAGAGTTTTGCTCTTGAAGAGGGAAGAAAAACGGGACATCAGCGCGCACTCCTCGCAGCAACAGGGATGAACCAGCCCCACAGATTACCATTGGGTGTGGTGTTAACGGCGTCGATCTGGATGAAGAGCGGACTGTTGCCCAGGCTGGCAAGCTGCGCCGGTGTCAGGGTCGCGTTGCCGGTGATCAATCCTGCAGAGGCATTGGTGATAACAAGATCGGCGAAGAAAGTGGTGGCCGGCGCGCCCAGCACCATTGCCTGGCCGATGCGTGCCTTGGCGGCATTGGAAGCCAGTCCCGAGAAACGGCCGGTCACGGTCAGACGGTTTCCCGTCAACGTCCCTGTCACCCGCCCTTCACCCCGCACCTGTGCGCGGGTCGAATTGTCATGCGCTGCCGGGTCGAGATCGGCCTGGAAATCTGCGGCATGGGCGGTTGCGCAAAGCAGGAGTGCAACAGACAGGGCCGCCACCGCAGCAAGAGCATGTTTTCGCAAAATCATTCTCCTTGGTGACGGGACATGAGAAACACGCGGCGGCGCCACCTCGCCAGAAAAATTATATCGGACTCAGCAGCCAAGTTCCAGATGGCGCCCGCCATCAAGCGCTTTTTGGTAATACCAATCCACGCGCCCGTCCAAGTTTACGTCAGCCCATTGTAGCGTGAGGCGCAGCCTCACTGGAGGCATTGCACAGAACCGAAACGGCAGATGACACTCCTGCAATGTCGCACCGCAACATTTTCTGTCGCGGCACGGCAGATCGCTTTGTTGCCAACCCGGTTTCGATCTGTTTCTAATTGCCACAAATGCGAGGCGGCGGGCTTGGGAAAGCGACGCGGCCCGAGGTGGGACGGCACCAAAAGAATTTTCGAACAACAGCAGCCGGCGTCCTTCGCAAACGCAGCAAAGAGACAGGTGAATGCGCAGGATGAAATTCATAAAGTCACTGCTTCCGGGTATGGCTTTGCTGCTGGCCGCCTCTCCCGCCATTGGACAGGAATTCACCGCGCGCGATGCCACCGCACAGTGCAGCCAGGTCACCACCTATGGCGCAGTGCAGCCAGCAGCAGCGCCCTCGCCTGCTACCGCCGGGCGCGGCGGTGCAGGCCGCGGGGCGGCTGGGCGCGGCGGCCGTGGCGAAGCGGCGGCCGAGCCTGTCGAGGTCTTCATTCCCGACGCCCCGGCCCTGCCCTTTGAGCCCGTTCCCACGCCGCCGCCGCCAGTCGGCACTAGCTTTGGTGGTATTGCCAACATCGATGTCATGCCCAACGGCAATGTGATTGTCTTCCAGCGCAGCCCCGTGAACACGATGCTGGAATATGATCCCGAAGGCCGCCTTGTGCGCACCTTCAACAACAACATCGCGGCGCGCCCGCATGGCCTGAAAATCGATCGTCATGGCAATATCTGGATCAGCGACGGCACCTGCAACACGGTAATGAAACTGAGCCCTACCGGCGCGCTGCTGATGACGCTGGGCACCAAGGGCAAGGCTGGCACCTGGAACGAGGCCACCGGCACGCACATGTTCGACCAGCCCAACGACATTTCCTTCGGTCCCAACGATGATTTCTGGGTCACCACCAGCCACGGCAACGCACCCGATCCGCGCGTGCTGCATTTCGACCGGAATGGCAAGTACATCAACGGCTGGAGCATGCTGCATGCCGATGGCTCGTCGGCCAACATCCATTCGCTTATCGTCCGCAGCAATGGCGAACTCTATATTTCCGACCGCGAGACCCACCGCATCCTGGTGATGAACCAGCAGGGCAAGCTGCTGCGCAGCATCCAGATGCAGAACCGCGTCGGCTGCCTGGTCGTCGACAAGGCGGGCAATCTCTGGATGACGGCCGGCGAAGACGGGATGATCTTCCGGCTCGACTGGAACGGCAGTATCCTGGGCAAGATGGGCAAGCTCGGCACCGGCCCGTATGACTATACCGAGGCGCACTACATGGCGATCGCGCCCGACATGAAGACCATCTATGTCGCCGACTCGCTCGCCAACCGCTTCATCAAGTACCGCCGGACGAACTGAGAGTTTTCACGGGGAGGTTCTGGAATGCTTCCGAGACACCTTCGCGCCGAAAGCTTCTGGCTGCCGGCGCTGTTCGGCATCGCCTTCTCCCTCATCATCGGCCTGCTGGGAATGATCGCCATTTCCTTCACCGAGAATGCAGCGCACAGCTTCATCCGGCAGCGTTCGGAAATGACGCTCTCGCGCATCCGCACGCTTTACAGGGAGACCAACAATTCGGGATTGGAAACCGGCCTGGAGCGTGCGGCCCGCTACCTGGCCGGCCACCAGGCCAGCACCGGCTCGACCACCTATAATGTGCTGCAGGTCAAGGGAAAGCGGCTTGTCGGCAACCTCCCCAGCATACCGCCCGTCATCGGCCTGCATGAAGTCCGCAATCCCCTCGTCCCGGGCGTGCATGCCCTGGGCATCGGCGCGGAACTCGATCCGGGAATCTATCTCTTTGTTGGATCCGACCTTGCGTATTTCGACACGGCACGGGACCAGATGCTCTTCGTGCTGCTGTGGGTGCTGGGCGGAACCATGATCATCGCCCCTTGGGGCGGCTACCTTCTCAGCCGGCGCTTCCTCAATCGCATCGATGCAATTTCCCAGACCTGCCACGCCATCATGAACGGAAACCTGAGCGACCGCGTGCCCAGGCGCACATCACACAGCGAGCTGGACCGGCTGTCGGAGGTGGTGAATTCCATGCTGGCCCGGATATCCGCCCTGGTCATCACCTTGCGTCAGGTCAGCAGCGACGTCGCCCACGACCTGCGAACGCCTATGGTGCGCCTGCGCCTGGGCATCGAGAAGGCGCTGGAGGAGCCCAAGACCACCGAGGAATTGCGCACCGAGCTGGAAACCGCGCTGGTTTCCAGCGACGAAATCCTCCAGATGTTCGCGGCCGTGCTGCGGCTTTCCGAGATCGAAGGTGGACAACGCTCGGACCATTCCCCGACCCTGGACCTGGCGGCGCTGGTGGCGCGCGTTCTGGAGATCTACCGGCCTGTAATCGAGGATAGCGGACGAAAACTCGAAGTCGGGGAGATCGCGCCCGGCATCGTCAGTGGCGACAAGGACCTACTGTTTCAGCTGCTGAGCAATCTTCTGGAAAACAGCATCATCCATACGCCAAAGGGCACGGTCATTGCCGTGAACCTGCGAAACCAGAATGACCAGGCCCGGATTTCCATCCGGGACGATGGCTGGGGCATTCCTCAGCAGGAGCGTGACAAGGTCTTCCAGCGCTTTTACCGGCGCGACATCAGCCGCAGCTCACCTGGGCACGGTCTCGGCCTGTCGCTGGTAGCGGCGATTGCCGACGCCCATGGCGGCAGCGTCATCATCCGTGACCCGTCGGAGGGCTCTGCCCGGGGCGTCGAGTTCATCGTCGCGCTACCGATGCTGCGCACCGAGCCCCTGATGCCAGAACTCGCCCAGTTGGCGGCCCAGTAGCGGGGAGAAGCCGTCAGACGTGGTGATGCACCTTCTCCGTGCGGGTGATGCGTTTCTCCACTGCCCGCAGCAACACATAGAAGACCGGCGTCAAGAACAGGCCGAAGGCAGTGACGCACAGCATGCCGGAAAACACCGCCACGCCCATGGCATGGCGCATCTCGTCATAGAGTTGCGCGAGGTCGCATCCCGGCATTGGCGAGTTGGCCTGGCAAGCCCACCACTGGCACGGAAAAAGCCGTGCGCGAACCCGCCTGAACCGAACCGCGCAGCCCGTTAAAGCCGCGCGTTCGTCCATCAGCCACCCTCGGTCAGTGCCGCCGCGCCGCCAGGCCGGGTTTGCCGGTCCAGCGATTCTTGCAGCCGCAGCAGGTCGGGCATGGAAAAAGAAGGCAACGGCAATGATCCGGACCTGAAAGCGCCTGAAGATGAAATGGCGCCTGGTGAATCGCGGATTATGCATGAAATATCTGTGTTATTGAATATTCCACGGCGGCAAGCCCGCCCGCGCCCACGCAACTGAACAAAAAAGGCGCGGATCGCTCCGCGCCCTTCTTTTGACTTCGCAACCACCTCTTCGCGTTAAACGAAGTTGGCCTTCACCTTCGTCTTATTGATATCTGACAGCTTGGCGCATCCAGCGGCGGCAGCGGTCTGCACAAGTTCCTGCTGGATCATTTCGATCAGGCGCTGCGCCCCGGTGCTGCCAAAGGCCGCAAGACCCCAACGGGCGGCCCGGCCGAGCAGGACAGCGTTGGCGCCCAGTGCGAGCGCCTTGAAACAGTCGGAGCCGCGGCGGATGCCGCTGTCGAACAGGACCGGAACGCGGCCATTCACGGCGGCCACGATAGCCGGCAGAGCTTCCAGCGACGACGGGCCGTAATCCATCGACCGTCCGCCGTGATTGGATACGATGATTGAGTCCGCACCGTGCTGGATCGCTAGCACGGCGTCTTCCGGTTCCAGGATACCCTTGATGATCAGCGGGCCAGGAACCATCTTCCGCACGGCGTCGATATATTGCCACGTGTACCAGCAGCGCCCGCCATTGATCCGGTACCGGGCCGAACCGGTGAGCACCGGTGCCGGGCCGCCGGCAGCAGCGACCGGGCGGATGACACGTCCGCCCAGATTGCGGACCTGCTGCGTGCGTTCGTAGAAGGACGCAGTCTGGTCGATGGTAACGATGATGCCTTTGCAACCAGCACCCTGCAGCGTGTCGATCGACCGCTGCGTGGTGGTCAGATTTTCCTGCGGGTAATATTGCGCCCAAAGCGTGCCGCCCTGCACCGCCGGTGCGACCTGGCCCACCGGTGTGCCGGTGTTGATGCTCAGCATCATCAGTGTCGAAGCCGCCGTCGCCGCCCGGTACATTCCGATCTCGCCATCAGGATGCAGTGCCACCATCTGCGCCGTCGGCGCCACCCAGACCGGGAATTTCGCATTCACACCCAGTAGAGTGGATGAAAGGTCCACCTGCGAGGTTGGTATGGCGCGGCCCGGCAGGATATCGACCCAATCAAAGGCTTGGCGATTGCGGCGAAGGTTGAACTCCGACCCATCACCATGCGCCGTATAGTCATAGACGGACTGCACGACATTGCCGAAAAAATGCGGTTCGAAGTCGAACGCATTCTGGACCTCGGCCAGGCTCAGAAAACGGTGATGCTCACCCAGCGGCCGGGGGTCGATCTGCGCCATCGCCGCGCCGACAGGCGAGGCTGCCATGAGCCCAGCCACGCGCGCGATGGCAGAGCGCCGCGAAGGATTGGTAAGCCAGTTGCGCTCGATATCAGCCATTGTTTTTCACCGTGGGAAGAATTCCGTGCACGCGAACCAGGCTCGGATTGACCGACGCCAGCGTAGGGCGACCGCACATGCACATATAGCGCGCCAGTTCGGTCTGCAGCATCTCGACGACACCCTGCGCGCCATCGGCACCATAGGCGGCCAGACCCCACATGACCGGGCGGCCGATCAACACGCCCTTCGCGCCGAAACCGAGCGCCTTGATGATATCGGTGCCACGGCGGAAGCTGCCATCGACAAGAACAGGCACCTGGCCACCAACCGCCTCAACCACGGGGGCGACCAGAAGCAACGTGCCTCTGAGCGAAACAGCATTGCCGCCACGATAATTCGACACCACCACGCCCCTGGCGCCGCGCTTGACGGCTTCGCGCGCCTCTTGCGGGCTCGTGACGCCCTTCACGACAACAGGCAGGGACGTGCCCTTGACCACGGCCTCGACGTCCGCCCAGTCGATGGGCGTCGCGGGCCCGCTGGCGGAGGCACCGGCACCCACGGTCACGAAAACTGCCCTGGCCTTGGCCGCGCCGGCCTGCGCCAGAACATCCTTCAACTTGGGGCTGCCGGCATAGGCCTGCACATACAGCGGGGTCGTGGCAGCCTGGGCGATTGTCGCCAGCGGCACGCTGGAGTCGCTGCTGATGACCATCGCAGCCTTGGCTGCAGAGACACCGCGCGCCATGGCGAGTTCGCCCTCGGGATGAAAGCGCCGCTGATCGGCAATCGGGCCGACGATAATCGGGGTGAAGTGTTCATCGCCAAACAGCGTGCTGGTCAGGTCCAGATCGCGGGTGGGAATATTCCAGCGGGGACGCAGCGTGATGCGGTCGGTGACGGTGCGGTCGCTACCCACAACCGGGGCAAGCTTCGCCGCGCCGAGCACCAGGCGCGCCTGGACTTCGTATTCCAGCACATTCACGAGGTCGCCGCGCGGCACCAAGGCCGGTGACGGGGGCGCCCTGCGGCGCGCCTCTGCGGCGGGGGTCTGCGCCGACACCGGGAGCGACATGCCCACCACGCCGGCGGTGGTCGCCCCCATCACGCCCAGTGCTTGGCGACGCGACGCCCCCGCAGTAGAGCCTTTTTTATCAGGCATGGTGACCTCGTTGTACGGTGTCGGCATCGCAGTCCTCGTCTCTAATCAAAAAAACTGTCCGGCGCAGATTATAATCTGCTCCGGACAGTTTCTTACTTATAAAAATAATAGTTCGGACGGTATGACATCCTAGAAGTTGAAGCGGACACCGGCCCGGACTTCACGGCCCAGCATATCGTACTGCGTGACCGTATGAATCGGACCGCCATTTGACTGTACGCTGTTACTGAACGGAGGCCGCATCTGGGGCGGAATGTTGAGGAGGTTGTCCACGGCCGTGTAGAGCTCGATGTTTCCATTCCACTTATAGGAAGCGCGCAGATCCACATAAGCGGTCGGATCTACGTGGAAAACATCATCAGGAACCGTCCAGCGCGCCGTTGCCGGGGCCTGGTTTCCGGTGTTCCACTGGTTGTTCAGAATGGCAGATCCAAACCAGCGAACCTGGGTGGTGACCTTGTACGGCCCGGATGCGTAGCTGACCGCAAACTGACCCTTCCACTTTGATGCGCCCGTGCTCTGGGGAGCCGTCCCCGTACCAAGAACTCCGGCATAATTGTTATCAACCTGACCAGCCTGCTGCAGCGTGATTTGATCCATCACGGTGGCCGAAGCGTTCAGGTCGAGGTTGCCGCCCCACAAATCCATGCCGTAACTAGCCTGGATGTCCGCTCCTGAGAGGGACAACGAACTGAGGTTGACCGGCGTGCGGTTGATGGTGCTCAACGCACCATTCGCACCGGCAAACACCAAGGCGCTGCAAAGCGGATCATTCAGGTTCCCAGCCGCCAGCCACTGCGCCCGGCATGTGTTGAGAATAACATTGTTACTGACGGGGTTAATCTGATCATTCAGGGTCATCGAGAACCAGTCGAACGAAAGGCTAAGGCCCGGGATAAATGTCGGTGTCAGAACCACGCCGCCAGAAATAGTTCTTGCGACTTCGGGGGTTAGCGCGGGGTTGCCCAGAACGTTCATGATACATGACTGGGTGATGTTGGTCTTGGGATCAATGCAGTTGCTGGTATTGACGTTCGCCGGAGCGAACAGATCCTGGATTGTGGGAGCACGAATATCTACCGACATTATGGTGCGGATCTTAACGTCGTCGATAATTTGGCTCGTGAGGCCCACCTTCCAAGTCTGAACACTGCCGGAGGTTGAATAGTTGGTGAAACGGCCAGCGGCATTAAAATCCAGGGACTGGACGACCGTGTCCTTCAGGATTGGAGCCGTAAGCTCCAAGAAGCCTTCCGCCACGCTGACGCCAGCTGAGGGGAAGGCGCTGTAATTGGCGACGGCATATCCGCCAAGTTCGCCAATCGGCGTGGCCCGGTTGTTACCACTTTCCCGGCGGAAGCCGCCACCGAAGGCTACAGCGACGTCGCCCGCGGGCAGCGCCCAGGGCAACGTTCCTTCCACGCTCCCCTCGAATGCCGACAGACCGATATACATGTTCTGATAGTTCTGGTTATCGCCGGTGACATAGCGAATGGCCGACGGAGTGGCGACGCCTTCACCGAATACGTTAAGCGGTATGCAGTTCGGCTGGGCGGTGAACTTTCCCTGAACCACAGCAACACCCGTCAGCGTCGTACGGCAGGCAATGCTGCCCAGCGGCAGACCAGACGTGCCGCGGTTGGCGGTCGTAACAGCTACTGCGTCCTGCGCGGCGATCAGATTGGCGAGGATCGCCACGCCGCGAACCTTTACGGAATAACGGGTCTCCGAATGCTGCGCATAGACATTCCAGAACCAATTGTCACCCAGCGTACCTTCGAGAGTGGCAACTCCACGCATAACCTGGCGGCGGTTGAAGGTCGTTGCCGGCGCCATTGAGTCATACGCCTGGTCGAAGTAAGTGGCGCCCGTAACCGTACGGCCGTTGAAATTGTTGGTGTTGATCGTACCCATAACGAAGTTCTGGATACCACCATCGATCATGGTGTTGCGCAGCGCGGTCGGCAGGAAGGCGTTGTCCTGCTGGATCGTCAGGCTGGTCTGCTGGTAGGATTGCGCATCACCCTTGCCGGTGAAATAGCCATAATTGAGCATCACGGAAGCGCGGACCCAATCGCTCAGCTGATACTTTCCATACGCGAAGAGCGTGTAGGTAGTGGTGGGATATCCAATGGTCTGCAGGGGCGCGTAGCCATCCTTCTCATTCAGGCTGCCGCCATTGGTCAGAACGCCGCTAGTTACATTGCCGGGGTTGACACGCTCGATCTGACCACCCGTCGTAAAGCGGATGTATTTCAAGGCATTTGCCGGTGCACGCAGGGACGCGTTCGGCTGGCCGGCAGTGGTGCCTGCGGGGCTGGATGTAATAATGCCGCCCGGAATGGTGTTGATTAGGCCGACATGGTCGGCGAGGACATACTGCGTATTGGTCTCGCTAGCAGTAGCCTGCGTCCATCCCGGATTTTGCACCAGATAGGTACCGCGAAACCACTTCTGCTCGGTGAGAAGTGCGGTGTCAGGACGATAATTATAGCTGCCGGCGACTTCCACCGAACCGCGCCCGCCGTCAAACTCCGTTCCCCACATCGCGTTGGCCGAGAACTGGCGAACCAGGCCGCTTGTGGTGGAGCCCGCCTGCACATTAGCCTTAAAGCCGCTAAAATTCTTGTCGATCACGAAGTTGACGACGCCGGCCACAGCGTCGGAACCCCAGGCGGCGGAGGCGCCGCCGGTCACGACATCTACGCGAGAAATGACCGCACTAGGCAGAGTAGTAATGTCTACACCACCAGTGAGGTTGGAGTTCACGACGCGCTGTCCGTCGAACAGGATCAGGGTGCGGTTGACGCCGAGATTGCGCAGATTGAGGAAGTTCGCGCCGGCAGTTCCGGGCGACCCCGAGCCTTGCGAAGCGCCATACGAAGCGGGCGGAGAGTTGACCATCGGCAGCTGGCGTACTGAGTCCTGGATGTTGCCATAGGCATTACTTTCCAGTTGCGCGAGGCCAACCACCGTGACTGGGGTGGGCGCTTCGAAGCCACCGATGGAAATGCGCGAGCCACTGACTTGTACTTCTTCGACTTCGTTAGCCGCTCCCTGCTGCGCGCTGGCGCCGGTTACCAGGACCGTGATCATCGCGGCTGCCGAACAGCCAAGCATAAGCTTCTGCGTCAGATTGTTCATACATTTCCCCCTGCTCACACGAAGTGAGGCTTTAT
Organism: Alphaproteobacteria bacterium; assembly: GCA_947462105.1. Classification (GTDB taxonomy): domain Bacteria; phylum Pseudomonadota; class Alphaproteobacteria; order Micropepsales; family Micropepsaceae; genus Rhizomicrobium. The sequence goes on along the minus strand of CANHNJ010000001.1, from coordinate 10,120 downwards.
TTATTACGCGAACGAGAAAGCAAACGTTTATCGAAAGCGATTTTATCGTTGTCCTAGCGACATACCCCGTCAAGCGGCCACGATGGAGGAGCGAGCTCTTAAGCCGTCAATGCTTCCGTAGGCGTCAGTTTCCTTTGACGGTTTCCGCCAAGCGATGCACGATATGATTTCTGTTCTGCAGTGCAACATTGGCATTCGGTAAAGTTTGTGCGCCGTTACACGTCCGCTAGCCTGTACGCAGCAATTCACACAGAATCTTCAAGATTTCAGATGGCTTGCGGGCGTTAACTGGAAGGCGAAAGGCGCAACCGTGACGCGAAATGATGTTCACGCAACCTTGGGGGAGGCCGTGCGCCAGCATCAGGCCGGGCAGATCGATAAGGCCGCCCTGCTCTATCGCCAGGTGCTGACGACGGAGCCTGACAATGCCGACGCCTTGCATCTGCTGGGCATGGTTGCGCTGCAACAAGGCCGGCCCGACGAAGCCGCTGAATGGATCGCAAAAGCCATCGCGCGGCATGACCGCAACGCGTCCTACCATTTTCATCATGCGCTGGCGCTGCAGACCCTGGACGACCTGGACGGCGCCGTGGCGGGTTATGGCAAAGCCCTGGCGCTGAACCCCAATGATCCCAACATCTATAATAATATGGGCAACGCACTGGCGGCGCAGCACAAGCTGGAGGATGCCAGTGCCGCCTTCCTCAGCCTGCTTGCTTTACAGCCGGACAATGCGGTGGCGCTCAACAATCTTGGCACTGTGCAGCGGTTGATGGGGGCACGGGATGAAGCCGAAGCCAGCTTCCGCAAGGCCATTGCCCTGCAACCGGGTCTGACTGCCGCCCTCGTCAACCTTGGCAACATCCAGCGCGACAAGGGCGCGCTGCGTGCGGCGGAAGCCAGCTATCGCCAGGCGGTGGCGATGGACCCCGGCAATGCCGAAGGACTGGCCAATCTTGCCCTCACCTGCCGGGAAACCGGCAAGGACAGCGAGGCGATGGCGCTGGTCTGCCGCGCCCTGGCGATCCGGGAAACGCCAGATGACAGGAGGTTGTTCGCCGAACTGGCGCGACGGCTTGGCAGCGCCGATGACGCAATACGCCCGTTCATGTCGCGCGCCATCACCGAAGTATGGGACAGACCTAACCTCCTTGCCCCTGCCGCAGCGCGACTGATCCGCGCCCATCACGGCGCCCTGTTGGCACGGGCCGATGCGGCCTGGCCTGCGCAACTTTCCCTGGCAGATTTGCTTGGCGATGCCAGTTTCGCGCCACTGGCGCAGGATACGCTGCTGCTGGCGCTGTTGAACGCCGCGCCCAACACCGACATTGCGCTGGAACGCTTTCTCACCCTGCTGCGCGGCGCCATGCTGCGGGAACTGGCGCAAGCCCCATGTGTCGATCCGCATGCATATATCTTTGCAGCGGCGTTGGCACAGCAATGCTTCATCAACGAGTATGTCTTCGTGGCCGACGATACGGAGCTGGCGGCGGCTAGCGCCTTGCTGGAAACGCCGGAAGCCCTGACGCCGATGCGGCTGCTGCTGGCAGCGGCCTGGCTTCCGCTGCACCGCCTTGCCAACGCAGAAGAATTTTCTGCACGCAACTGGCATGCCTCCCTGGATGGCGTGATTACCCAGCAGATCCGCGAACCGCTTCAAGAGGAGCGCCTGCGCGCCGGCCTCCCCCGCCTCACCAGGATCGAGCACCCGGTCTCGCAACGCGTGCAGCAGCAGTATGAGGAAAATCCCTATCCCCGCTGGGTGCGATCGGGACCGGAAACACAAGATAGCATCGTCAACTTCATGGCGGCCAAGTTTTCCCAAGCGGGCTTCGCGCCTCCGGCGCGGCCCATGCAGGACATCCTGATTGCGGGTTGCGGCACCGGCCAACGCCCCATCACCTTGGCCCGCAAGTTTGGCGACCAGCACATGCTGGCGATCGATCTGAGCCTTGCCAGCCTTGGCTATGCCCAGCGCAAATCGAAAGAGATGGGGCTGAAAATCGTCTATGGCCAGGCCGATATTCTCGAACTCGATGCACTGGAACGGCAATTCGACCTGATCGAAAGCCTGGGCGTTTTGCACCACCTGGAAAATCCCTTCTCCGGCTGGCGCATGCTGCTCTCTCTGCTGCGACCGGGCGGCGTCATGCTGCTGGGGCTATACAGTGCATCGGCGAGACGCCCGGTAGCGGAAGCGCGGTGCCGCATCGCGGCACGTGGCTTGGGCGGCAGCGCCGCCGACATTCGCGTTTTCCGGCAGGAATTGATGAAGGGTGGCGATGCTTCCATCCTCGGATCAGAGGATTTCTTCAGTCTCAGCGCCTGCCGCGACCTGCTGTTCCATGTGCAGGAGCATCACCTGACGCTGGCGCAGATCGCGCAATTCACCTGTGAAAACGGCCTGCGCATGCTAGGCTTTGAACTGGATGCGGTGGTGCTGGCCGCCTACCGCCAGCGCTTTGCGCAGGACAGCGCCGCCACTGACCTGGCCTGCTGGGCGGCATTCGAGGCGGAGCATCCCGGCCTGTTCGGCGGCATGTACACCTTCTGGATTCAGAAGCCCGCCTGACATTACACTCTGCTTCGCAAGGCGCCGGGGACCCTGATGCTCAACATTATGCCGATTTTCATAAACTTTCTGGCTGTGGACTCCCTGCGCCTCGACAATGCGCGGATCGAAACCTATTGCCAGTCCCGCAAGAAGGTCAGCGCGGGGCGCGTGGTTTCCAATGGCGGCGGCTGGCAGAGCGACAATCTAAATCCTGTCCCACCGGAACTGGCGGAACTGTTTGCGGAAGTGCAACAGCGTCTGGAGGAAGTGCACAAGGCCTTCACTTTCAATACCGCCATGCGGCAGGTTATCACCGAGGCCTGGATCAACATCAACCAGAAGGGTCACTTCAACTATTCCCATGATCACCCGGGAAGTCTTTTTTCCTGCGTCTATTATGTGAAGGGCGGCGACGACAAGGGGGCACTGGAATTCAAGACCCCGATCACGCCCCACACCTACACGATCTCGGATGAGCTGGTGGGCAGCTTCAACGCCTTTACCGGCCACGCCATGGTGATCCCGCCGGTCACCGGCGACCTGCTGATCTTTCCGGCCTGGCTGCAGCATCGGGTCAATATGAGCCAGTCGGACGAAGACCGGATCAGCATCGCGTTCAATTCGCGGGCCGCCACATTCTCCTGAATGGCCGCCGCCCTAGCCCAGCGGCAGCACATCCACCAGCATGCCTTCCGCCTGCGCGGGCGCGTTCGCTGGCAACCGGATCAAGGCGTTGGCGGCGGCAAAAATGGCATGCAGCGAGGAATCCTGGTCCTCGAAGGCGCGCGCCGTGCGCTGGCCCTGCGTATCAGCCTCCAGCCAGGCGCGCAGATAATGCTCGCGCGGGCCGTTGGCGGGCAGCGCCTGCATCAAGCGCGCCCTGGCAAAGGTGACAGCGAAAGCGCGGCCCAGCATTTTTTCCAGCAATGGCCTGAGAAACAGATGCGCACAGACCAGCGCCGAAGCAGGATTGCCCGGCAACCCCAGCACCGGCCCCAATGGCGTGACGCCGAACCAAGTCGGCTTGCCCGGCCGCACGCCTACTTTCTCGATCATCAACTTCAGCCCAAGCTGCTGCAGCGCCGGGCGGGCGTGATCGTGATCGCCCACCGAAGCGCCCCCGATCACCACCAGCAGGTCGCAATCGCGCAAGCCGGCTTCCGCCGCACCGGCGATGGCAGCAACATCATCCTTCTCGATCTCAAGCTTGCGCGCGGTTCCCCCCCAGTCTTCCACCAGTGCGGCAATGCCAATACTGGCGGATTCAAATATCTGCCAGCGGCCGGGAGTCGTGCCGGGCGCGACCAGTTCATCGCCGCTGCATAACAGGGCGATGCGTGGTCTGCGCCGCACGAAGAGTTCGGCATGGCCTGCGGCGGCGGCCAGCGACAGCGCCACGCCGTCCAGGCGCCGGCCAGCCGCCAGCAATGCGACACCGGCACGAAAGTCGCCACCCTGCGGCCGCATATTGGCGCCAGGCTGCGCGTCAGGCACCGCGAGCGCATCGCCATCGCGCTGGACATCCTCCTGGATCACCACTGTATCGGCACCGTCCGGTATCGCCGCCCCAGTGGAGATGCGCACGGCTTCGCCCACGCCGCAGGCGCTTTCGAACCCTGCGCCCGCCGCAGCTTCTCCGATCACCCGCAAGATACCCGGCGCATCGGCAGCCCGGATGGCATAGCCATCCATTGCCGACACTGCGAAGGGTGGCTGATCGCGCGCCGAAAGAACTGGTTCGGCCAGTATGCGCTGCACCGCCTGCGCCAGCGCCACGCGCTCACTGGGCAGCGCCGCGACATTTTCCAGCATCGTCGCGCGCGCGGCCTCCACGCCAGGCAAGGCGGCCATTTTCAGCCGCCCGTCATCGACATGTGCCGCGCCACGGCGGGCGGCGCACCGCGCACAGGCGTCAGGAAATCATGGGCGCGGGGTTTGGCCGCCACGGCGCGGTCGAGCGAGGCATCGAGCAGCCTGTCATCGGTTGAGGCACGCAGGGGGTCGCGCAGATCCACAGCGGCCTCCTGGCCCAGGCACATATAGAGTGTGCCGGTGCAAGTGATGCGCACCCGGCTGCAGCTCTCGCAGAAATTGTGGCTGAGCGGGGTGATGAAGCCCAGCCTGCCGCCAGTCTCCGTCACACGGACATAAGCCGACGGACCGCCGGTGCGATCCGCCACGTCGGTCAGCGTCCAGTATGACGCCAATTCACGCCGCACATCGCGCAGCGAAAGGAACTGGTCGGTACGGTCTTCCTCGACCAGGCCCAGCGGCATGGTCTCGATCAGGGTGATATCCATGCCGCTTTCATGCGCCCACTGGATCAGGCGTGGCAGTTCCGCAGCATTGTCGCGCTTCAGCGCCACCGTGTTGATCTTGACGCTGATGCCGGCATCCTGCGCCGCGCTGATGCCGTCCAGCACCTGGTAAAGCTGGTCGGCGCGGGCAATGCGGGCAAAGGTGGCGCGGTCCAGGCTGTCGAGCGAGACGTTGATCCGCCGGATGCCGGCAGCGGCCAGCCCCTGCGCGTGCTGACGCAGCCGCACGCCGTTGGTGGTCAGCGTCAGCTCTTCCAGCGCCCCGCTTTGCAGGTGGCGCGACAGGCGCTGCGCCAGGTCGATAATGCCCCGCCGCACCAGCGGCTCGCCGCCGGTGAGGCGAATGTGGCGAACACCGCGCTGCACCAGCAGCGCCGCCAGCCGGTCCAGTTCCTCGATCGTCAGCAGATCCTGGCGCGGCAGGAAGGACATCGCCTCAGGCATGCAATAGGTGCAGCGCAGGTTGCAGCGGTCGGTCACCGACAGGCGCACATAATCCACCGTTCGTCCGAACGGATCGATCATGGGGCGGATATCGGTGGCGGCTGCGGACATGACAGGACCATACGCCAACCCCCGGACCCGCGCTACATGGGGCATTCAGCCCCTGCGCCGCAGCAGAATACAAGATTGCGGCGCAGGTCAGGAAGGCAACGGTACGGGCTCAATGCAATGTGCTGAACCTGTATTCGGTCACTTCATGCAGCGGCTTGTCGGGCGTCACCTCGGCCGAAGTAAAGTTGGGATGGTTGGGCGTATCGGGCGCCTTTTGCGTCTCGAGGCTGATGGCCCAGTGATTGCCATACATCGCGCCGCCCTTGCCCCTGACCGGAGCGGCGATGTTCTGGGTGTAGAGTTCAAGACCCGGCTGGGTGGTGAACGTCACCATCACGATGCCGGTGTCGGGATCGTCGAGGCGGGCGGCGGGCCGCAACTGCCCCACCACGCCATCCGTGAGGAAGGCGGTGTCATAGCCCATGATGCGATTGCCATTGCCGACGAACTGATACACTTCGGGCAGCGACAGCCGCTCGGCCATGCGGGTGGGCTTGGTGAAGTCATAGGGCGTGCCCGCCACGGATGCGATCACGCCGGTGGGCATCGCGTTGGCATCAAAGGGCTGGTAGCGGCTGGAGAACAGCGTCAGACTCTGATCGTCGATGTTTTTGACCCCGCCATTCAGGCTGAAATAGAAATGGTTTGTCAGGTTCATCACCGTCGGCTTGTCGGTGGTGCCTTTGTAATCCAGCACAATCGTGTTGTCGGCCCGCACGGTATAAGTGACCGTCACGACGATATTGCCGGGGAAGCCGCCAGTACCATCCGCATCCTTGAGGGTGAGGGACAGGCTGGGCTCCGGCCCGTCATGTGCGACGGCTTCCCACACCCGCCGGTGAAAAGCGTTGGCACCGCCATGCTGGATGTAGGTGCGCGGCGGCTGGGCCGGCGCGCCCGCTGCGGGCGGCGGCGGCGCCGGCTGTTCGTAGATCTTGCCCGCAACGGGAAATTTGAACGACAGGCGGTTGGCGTAGCGTCCGATCAGGGCGCTGAAAACGCCACCTCTTTCATAGGATGCGAGATCGTCATAGCCCAGCACCACATTGACCGGCTTGCCGTTACGGTCCGGCACGAACAGGTCCACCACCACGGCGCCGAAATTGGTGATCCTGGCCACCATGCCGCCCTTGCCGGTCAGGGTGAAGATCTGGACCTTTTCGCCTTTCTGGGTCGTGCCCCACGCCGTGCCGCTGATTCCGGGCCTGGCCTTGGCAGGCTGTGCGAAAGCGTCAGTGGACATAAGTGACAATGGCGCGAGCATCACGGCAGCCAGAGCGAAAGTACGGATGTTCATCGATCCCTCCAATTTTCATGTGGCCGGTTTTCCGGCTTACTTCAGACGCGCCTGGATCTTCGACAGACCCGCATTGGCGCAGACTTCGTCATTGTTGATCTGGCTGCCCGAAACGGTAATCGCGCCGATCATCTCGTTGCCCACGATGATCGGCACCGAGCCCGGATAACCCACCGCCACATCGCCGGCGATGCGGGCCGCGATCACCGGATCGGTGCGCGCAAGTTCGCGGGCGGCGGAGCTGGGCTTGCCGGTGATGTAAGGCGTCACGGCCTTGCCCTTCAGCAGGCGCAGCGAGCGCATCCCGGCCGCGTTGGGGGTGATCAGCACGACGATCTCGCTGGCCGCATCGGTCACCTGCACGCTGATATCCTGCTTGTCGGCCTTGCAGCGGTTGATCGCTTCCAAGGCGGCTTCCACCGCCAGGTCATAGGCCGGGCCGCGCGCCTTGGGGCGCTCGACATATTCGGCGGGCGTGGGCGGGCGCGGTATGCGCACCCCATCCGCATTTGCAGGCGCGGCAGGTTGCGCGTTGGCGGCCGCAGCCAAGCCCATGACGACAATTGAGATCAGCGACATGCGGATCATTTTTACCCTCCATACTGGCGCTTCAGGCCGCGCCTTCTTGTTGCATGCTCCGCAGGCTTCTTCGCGCTTAAGGGTTTTGGTCTCATCTTCGTTCCTTCGTCACTACGACGAGACCAAAACCCTCCTTAAATCACAACCTCAATTCTGGGCCATAGGCGCTGACGGCGGACAAGCGCGACTTCCATTTGTTCAACCAACCCTGAGCCCCCCCTTTTTTTGAGAACGCGGCACCACTGACAGGTCAAGGGATCTCCGCATCAGCCCGGATTGGCCACCCGCCGCGGGTCGACCTGCCAGCTGCTCCTAGTGCCCAGATCGGCCAAAGGCCCGGCAACACGGGTGGCGCCGTCGGCGCGGCCTAGCATGTCGCCCTGGATCCGGTTGACCGCCGCCGCACGCGGCAGCGCCCGGCCGCCGGCGATTTTCAATTGCAGAGTGCGGGGATCAAAGTCGATCTGCATGTCCGCAAGGACGGAATTTTTGTCCCAGCCAAGCGCCTGCCAGCCCGCAAGGTCGCGATAGCGGATCTTCTGCCAGGCGTCCGGATCATAAGTGGGCGACGGAACGCCTTCGAACAGACCCTGGAAGACCGATGGCATGTTCACATAGACATTGCCTTCCGCCTGGTTCTTCGGGTTCAGGAAGACGATTGCGGACCGCCTGCAGCTGGCGAAGATGTTGTTCGCAACCGTGTTGCCGGTGCCGGTGCCGCTATTCTCGCGGTCTGGGCGAACAATGGCGAATATACCCGCATTGTCGCAGCGTCCGATCAGGTTCTGGGCGATGATGAGCTTGTCGGAGGCATTGTCGAAAATGCCCGATCCGGCACAGCCGCGCTGGCCCGGCGTGCCGGGTTCCGCATTGCGCACGTCCCAGATGATGTTGTTGTCGATCTGGTTCTGGTCCGGCGTCATTTCGATATGCACGGCGGCGCCCACCGTCAGAACATCTGCAAAGACGTTGGACGTGATGCGGCAATTGACGTTGTTCACGTCCCACCACACGGCGTTGGCGTGGCGCATGTGCCGCACGACATTGCGCCGGAACAGCATGCTGCGCGCCCTGTGGAATTTCGCGCCTGCAGCTTCCCAGCCGCGCTCGGCATCCGCCCAGCCGCACCATTCGATCAGATTGTCTTCTACCAGCGTATCCGCGGTGCCCATGCCGGCAAGGCCCGCAATACCGCAATAGCGGATGGTGTTGCGGCGTATGATCTGAGACGCCCCGGCTCGCGGCGCAATTCCGCCATAGCCGTCATTGCCGACAATCAGGCCGGCGCCATTGGCCCATTCCAGCGTGTTGTCCTCGAGGATCCAGTGATCGCCGCCTGCCAGCGAAACCATGCCGAATTGCGGGAAGGGATAGACATTTCCCGCATGCTGGAAGATTAGCCCCTTGACCCGGATGTATCCGGCACTGGGTACGGCGGGAACGAAGGCCGCATCGCGTGTGGTGATTTCGATTATGTGATCCGCCGGCGTGCCGGAGGCCAGGCGAACGACAATCGCCGTGCCGTTGGTTTCGGTCCAGAATCGCGCGGTGGGCGTGCCGCCGACTTCCTGCATGATGGGCCCGCCGCGGCGGCGCGACGGCATTCCCGCGACGGAGACGGGCGGCACCGTGAAATCGGGCACGGTCGGCAGCTCCGGCATGGCAAGCTCACGCAGCTGCTCCATCGGCTCCAGCGGCTTACCATCGACGAAGACCAGCCCGCGGCGGCGCAGATAGGGGCCCATATCGGCAATTTTCGTATCCAGCCAGCCCCAGGAGCCCATTAGGCTTGGCAAGGCAAAGGGATTGTAGGTGTTCGGGAACAGGCTGATGGGAAGATCAAAACGCCAGACGGTGATGTCCGGTCCGGGGGCCGCGCGCGTGCCGGAGGCAACCACCTCCCTTCGCCAACCATCCTTGAGAATCTCGGAGCCCTTGACGATGACCGTGGCGCCGGGCGCCGCTTCATAGCTGATCATCTGCGACGGGCCGGTTCCGCCGCGCGCAGGGCGGACACATTCGCGATAGGTGCCGGAGGCGATGACGACGCGCTCACCCGGCTGCAGCAGCTGTGCCGCGCGATTGATTGTGCGAAACGGTCGTGCGGCATCGCCCGGACCGTTGTCGTCCGCTGCGGGCGAATTGGCGTCGACATGATAGGTCTTCGAGAAACTGAGCGGCTGCTCCCAGCGCGTGAACGGGCTACCGTCCGGCAAAAGCGAGTCGTCGGCGGCTGCCCTGCCCTGCGCAAAGGCGGGCGCCGTCGCACCAGTCATGACCGCGGCCATGGCGGCGCTTTCCAAAAACCGGCGCCGGCTGCAGGAAAGAGCATTCATTTCAGTCCTGCGATTTATTGCAATTTCAGCAAACTGCTCATGCTCAGTGCTCATGGAAACTCCCATATCTACCGCCACGTCTAGAGACGCGGCATAATGCAAAATATCGAGTCACTGGGCCATACTATTCATACGAATGCACCCGTGATCTGCCCCTTTCCAAGTGGTCCAGGGACTATCATAATGGAACCTTGGAAGGGGGCAGATCACTCCTTCTCCAGATCCTTCAAACGCCTAGCCTGATCCAGCTCTAAACCGCCATATTCTTTGCGCCAGCGGTAGTAGCTCTGCTGCGATATCCCGGCACACTATCGGCGCAGACTTGCCCTGCGATATCAAAACCTCAATCTGGCGCAGAAAATCACAATCTGCTCCGCGCTAAAACGCTTCTTCGGCATAGCCAGGTTCCTTTCCCAGTCAGTTTCTCTCAACCCGCTTGGTACAAAAAGACCCGGTCAGGTCAAGCTGCTGACGCTGGCCG